>JBARMK010000332.1:0-10430 GCA_049802395.1 Candidatus Angelobacter sp. | reverse complement strand
AAATATTGTTTATTGACAATTCTTCAGGCGTGGAATGTAATAGCGATCCACCCCTTTCGGCCACATAACATCATTTCGGGCACTTGCATTCACAAGCGGTACGGATCAGTTAGTTTTTTCCCAAAATTGGAATATTTTTGAACGAAGCTATCTCTAACTTCATTTTTGTAGCTGGAAAGATCTACCTAGAATCGCAAGAAAAGGAGAAATCCTTTTCTATGCGTTATTACATGGTTCAGCCCGGCCGCTTTCAATGTAGTACGATCAATGCCGGTTATTTTCTATAAGCGATTTGCATGGTGCTGCGAATGTAAGAGCAGGACACGCTGGGCGATTAGCAGCCACTGAATCAGGTTGAAGAGAGCGAAAAGAGCGGCCATAAGACGGACAAGAGCGGCGTTCATTCTTCTGGGCACGCTTCTTCTTCAACAATGGCTCAGACGCACGAACTCCAAAGCAAAGGAAGGGGCCGATGAATAATCCATTTGCAGGTCGTTGGACTTATCGCAGTTTTCGTAATGATCCCACATCAGTTGGAGACGTGCAGACAGACCCGTCAAAACTGGTGAACCTTCTGTTTGCGGAGGGTGAGCTGGTTCTGGAGAACACCAACAACGGATCGGTCGAAGGAGAGTTGCAATTCGGTCCCACCGTAGTAATGGATCTGAGTGGAGAAATAACTGCGGCCAGTGCTGGCACAGCAACCCACATTCATATCAACGGGAAGGGCAGGACTGGAACTCCCACGGAAAAATATTTTTATGATTACGACGGAGTGTGCTTGCCTATCAGTGGCCCAATGGAGTCAAGCAAACGCCTGCAATTGTGGGCTCAGTAATACGCGTTAAGCCCCACAATGGAGCACCTGTCGGGTATGTCGCTTCTTTCATCGCTATCAAACGCGACTAATTTTTGGGACTACAACAGCTGCGAGCCTGGAGTGGAGAGTCTATGGAAAAGAGTTCTGAATTGCTGCTTTAAATCACAAGCTGCATCGCAATTTCTCACACTCGCGGCATTGCCATGCAGCTTAAGCCGACGCCTGTGAGCAACCGTAAGTTCAACGGGCTTGGCTGCTCTTGAATGAGCAGATTCCGATGTAATTTGGTTTAGAAGGAGAAGAAAGATGGCGTTCATTCGCAAAAACGTATGGGAACTTGGGGGCGACTGGTCGGCAACAATTTTGTGGTATGCCCGCGGCGTGGCGGCCATGAAAAAGAAAGCGCTTAACGACCCGAATGGCTGGCGCTTCTACGCAGGGATACATGGATTCAATCCGCAACTCTGGAAGTTACTGGACTCATACAGCTCCTCGGATCACGATCCGGATCCGGCCGATGCCAAACGCTACTGGAAGCAATGCCAGCATGGCAGCTGGTTCTTCCTGCCGTGGCATCGAGGTTATCTGCTGGCATTGGAGGCCAACATTCGGGCGGAGATTTCTCACATGCCCAATGCGCCAAATGACTGGGCGCTTCCCTATTGGAATTATTTTAAGCCGAACGAAAACAAATTGCCGCCGGCCTTTGCCTCGCCGGACTGGCCGGACGGCCACGGCGACAATCCTCTTTTTGTTCAACAACGCTATGGACCTAATAATGACGGGAATGTTTTCGTACCCATGGACTCAGTGGATCTTAAAGCGATGAATGACCATCAGTTCACGGGGCCGGGGCGCGGAAGCACCCCCGGCTTTGGCGGTGTCGAAACCGGATTTGCGCACGGCGGCCCGACCCATGGAGGAATCGAGACGCAGCCGCACGATCAAGTCCATGGTCTGGTCGGCGGCGGAACGCGCACAAAGCCAGGCGCCATGTCGATCCCGGACTCAGCCGGACTGGATCCAATTTTTTATCTGCACCATGCCAATATCGACAGGCTCTGGGAAATGTGGCAGAGGGACCCGCTCAGCAAGGGCAACCCGCCAGATTCCAACTGGGTCAAAGGCCCTGCAAGCATTGGTGAACGTAAGTTCTCCATGCCGATGCCGGGTAACAAACCCTGGGACTATATGCCGGGCGACATGACCGATTTGGGTAAACTGGGTTATACCTATGATGATCTATCAGCCGCTCCGCACGGCGTGCGGATGTTTGAACGTTTGCAGCGTCTGGGAGCGTCTACCGCTGTGGCAGGCGCCGCAAAAGGAGTTGCTCCGGTGACCGGCAAAAACATCGAACTTGTTGGTGCAAGCGCGCAATCTATAAAGATTGCCGGCAGTGAGACTCGTGCGTCAGTACAACTCGATCGGAACGTCCGGCAAAAGGTGACCTCCAGCCTTAATGCCGCTATCAGGGCTGCTGCTCCGGAATCGGCTGCTCCGGATCGTGTTTTCTTGAACCTTGAAAATGTCCGCGGATTAGATGATGCGACCAATTTGAAAATTTATCTGAGCTCCCCCGGACATCCCGAGCACCTGGCGGGCAGCGTTGGACTTTTTGGAGTCAGCAAGGCGACTTCTCCTGACGAAGAGCACGCAGGCCAGGGCATGAACATCGTCCTTGAGATCACCGATGTGGTTGACGAGATGCACCTCAACAAGGCATTCGATGTCGATGCCTTGCAGGTGCGAATTGCCCCGTTAAGGCCGGTGCCCGATGAAGCGCAGATCAGCATAGGGCGCATCAGCATCTACCGCGATGGCCGCTGATCGGAGCTGTGTTGAGTGACCCCTGCCGCTCGTGAACGCATGCAGATCCGTGTGGCGGTGCTGCTGATCAGCGCCGCCGCCTGGATCTTTTTGGTGCTTGAACCTGGAGCTATGACTGTTTCCACTCTTTGCCCAGAGGGGATGGAAAGCATGGCCTCGGGCGCGTCTTTCAAAATGCTGATGGGTGCATTTCGCCCGGTTCCACTTATCGCATATTGGGTTGTCATGACGTTGGCGATGATGACGCCGTTGATGGTCGCGCCCTTGTCCCACATCTATTATCGCAGTCTCGCCCGGCGGCGCGCCATGATGATCCAATTATTTGCGGCAAGCTATGCCGCAATCTGGGTGATTGCTGGAATCATTCTAGTACCGGTGCTCATAGCATCGCGGTGGCTGATCTCCAGCTCCCCTGCTTCGGCGGCGTCGTTCGTCTTTGTTGCTCTGGTTTGGCAGCTTTCGCCCGCGAAGCAAAAATGTCTGAATCGTTCTCATTACCATTCCCCGCTTGCTGCCTTTGGAATCCAGGCAAATCGCGATGCGATCTGCTTTGGGCTGAGCCATGGCGCCTGGTGCGTGGGCTCCTGTTGGGCGCTGATGTTGCTGCCATTGGCTTTCTCACGCTTCCACCTTCTTGCCATGGCTGCAATTACATTGTGGCTTGTCGCGGAAAGGCTGGAGACGCCTGTGGCACCGCGGTGGCGCTGGCGAGGTCCCGCCAAGGCGCTCCGTATTTTATGTATGCAGACTCAAATCAGATTGCAGCGCACTTAAGGAGTACGTTTATGAAACTAGGAATACCTGTTTATGAAGGCGTGAACCTGCTCGATGTGGCCGGTCCTTATGAGATGTTCAGCTGGGTGGATAAATCTCTGGGCCTGGAAAGCATCATTGTTTCTCCCGATGGCGGCCCGGTCACCACGCTGAATGGCATTCGCTTTAACGCCCACGCGAGTTTTGCAGCCACGCCTTTGCTTGACGTGCTTTGGGTGCCCGGCGGCGACCCGAAGGCTTTGGAGGAGATCATGTCTGATTCTGCCTCGCCCTATCTCGCATATCTAAAGCAGGTCGCTCCCACGGCAAAATGGGTGTGCTCCGTATGTGAAGGGGCGTTATTGCTGGCCCGCGCAGGACTGCTTGACGGTCACAGCGCCACCACCCACTGGTACTTCATTAATTGTCTGAAGGCTTTCGGCAAAATCGACGTTGATACTGAGCATCAGCGGTATGTGGTTTCCGGAAATCGCCTGACTGGCGGCGGGATCTCGTCAGGATTGGACGAGGCTCTCATGCTCATCCAGCTTGTATTTGGAACGAAGACCGCACTCGATGTGCAGCTTACAACCCAATATTTCCCCAAGCCTCCGGTTGCAGGCAGCATCCCAAATGTCACGCCTCCGTGTCCGGTTCACTGGTGTGACAAGCCTTAAAACGGAACATACAATATTTCAGTTCTATTGGCCTCCGACATGATTTCTGGCTGTAGACGATTTTGTGTCGGTGAAAGCCTCCGACTTCAACAAATCGCCGATATTCTATCGCGGAGCGAATCGGAGATGGCCTCGGGAGAACACTTTTTAGTCCCTAACGCGAACTGGAAGCTGCATCGGTTTTGGCTACTGGATTCATAAGATCAGCTTCGAATTCTTGCCAATCTTTTGGTGAGTGATCATATAGCATTCGGGCTCTTTCCATATAGTAGAGTAAACGGCCATTTTTTAGAAAGGAATAAACAAGCCCAAATAATAGGAGCTTCAAAGGCAATGCAAGAGTGGTGGCTACCTGTTGAATATACTTATGGGACGGTCCAACAAACTCTTCATAAGAAAGCTGAAGCACAGCATACACATATAAAAGTGCAAGGGTTGTTCGGGGCAGGGTCGAGATATCTGCTCCCGAGTTGACCCACCAGAAGAGCAAGCGTAGCTCCTGCCGCAAGACCGCTTATTGAGCGAAAAAATATTAGGCCCAAGTCCCCAGAACTAGGGTGAAAGCCAGAACATATATCCAATTGACAAACGTTACCAGAAACCACACAGCAAGCAAGAGGGGTTTAAGATTGTCTTTGTTGCTGCCGGGGTTAGTAGGGAGGGAAAGATAAATATAACAAAGCAAAACAAAAACAGTTTGCAAATTATTGAGCATATTTGCGGCGACATCCCAATATGCTGACAGCGCAAGTGGGTTGGTAGCACCTGTGCTTCCCTTGAGAAACTCTTGCGCTCCGACGAAGGCGTTCACTGGGCAGATCTGGACTCAAGCGCGTTTGGCCGAAGGGCTTGGCGGGTTGCCGCCGGCCACGAGCAAAGACACAACACGAATACTCGTTTTATCTGATGGAGGTTTGTTCCAACCTGCCGAAAACGGACCATGGGTCAAGACTGTGTTTCCTCCAGAAGCTACGCCACCATTTCATGATGTGAGCCTGATCAAAGAACCTGATGGGTCTTTCACGGCACTGGTTGCAGCCGCAACCGGTGTCTTCAGATCAAAGCTATCGGAAGTTCGATGGGAATCGGTTAGCGTGTTCCGCGCGGAAAACTTCTACATGCATTCCCGAAAATAGATGTGTCACCGGGCGAGGCATTTGCGGTTACCTACGAGCCGCACTACTACTATTGGCATTATTTTCATCTATACAGAACTACTGACGGTGGACGGACCTGGTCCGTGCTAGGTGACGGGCGCGACTATTGGCAGCAAGGGTTGGCGAGGACAATGTTAACGGACGTAATTGATGCCCCCGACAACGGTGATTATGCCCTCTCGACTGACGAAGGCAGGAGTTGGACAAGTATACGACTTGAAGCCGTCGCTGGCGCCAGGATGGTGGCGATCTCGTCGACCTGGTGGCGGGATGGCTATTTCTACTCCGCCACGTATGCCGGGCAAGTGCTAGAAATCAACACTGTGGAGAAAGGATGGAGATTCGCATCCTCTCCGCCGCCAGCTAGCTGCGTTAAGGGAGTAGCTGTATTACACAATCGAGGAGGAACACCGGCAGTGATCGCCGCGGGCGCGAACGGATTTTATGTTTCCAAAGACGGGGGGCATCGTGGGAAGCGAACGTTGCTGGCCTAGACAACATTGATATGCTAACCGTGGCGATCTCGCCTGAGTTTGACAAAGATAAGACAATTCTTGCTGGCACAGGTTCCGGTTTGTACTCAATGAGATGGGGGGATGCCACTTGGAAAGCAGTGGGCAAGCCCCTGGCGAACTTGCAGGTGGACGCGATTACGTACTCGCCAGCGTTCGCGTCAGATCGCTCTGTGTACGCCGGTACTGATCAAGGGATCTTTCGGAGCACTGATGGCGGGCAGAAATGGCAAGCCGTCGCTAACGGCCTCGACGGTGCCAGGGTCAACGCCGTGCTAGCACAGATTGAAGCCGGGCATGTGAAATTATACGCTGCGACGGTGCGAGGTCTCTATTTCTCCGAGGATCACGGCGACACATGGCATATTGAGAATGGCGTACCACAATTGAACACGCTGACTCTTTACGCAGACAAAAACCAATCACAGATTTGGATTGGTAACGCAGATGGCCTCTTCTCTTGGAGTCCGGGAACCGAGGCGCACCGCGTACGGATGGGCATTTCGTTCAATAGCGTGTCGAGTGTAATGTCCGTGCCCTCGCAATCGGGAATGCCAGGGGTTCTGATCGTCGGCACGATTGGAGACGGGGTGTATTGCTCACCTAACAGCGGACATACCTGGATTCCAATGCATTCGGCACTAGATCACCAACAGATCCTGGATCTCGCGAACAACGGAGGACCATCCTGGGTGTTGTTTGCCGGGACTTCAAATCGAGGCGTCTTGCGATACTTGGGGCTACCCGGTGAGTGTACGGTTGGTAAACACCCATGATTCGTAGAAGGAATTATCCGTCAAGGTAAGGCTTCGCGGACCGACCGGCCTACCTAATGTTCCGATTCGTAAAATGTCGAAAAAACAGTGCTAACAACGCGGGACCATTAATAGCAAAGACCGCGCGTGCTTGCTTTGTGGAAACTGTTGAAATTAGGGTAGATCATAATTTTGGCGAGGCACAGGCCACAGTTTCAATATGTCTTTAAGATCCTGCACCCTTCTTGCTGAACTACGTGCTTCACCGAATATGGCATCGATCGCACGTCGAACGAAAAAGCGGGCGTGCTCACGACCGCCACACCGTTCTGACACTCCCACCGGCATGGAAGTCGAAGGATTTCCAGCGCAGCCTCGACGCCGGTCATGGCGAGGCGCCGGGCCAGATCGATTCTCTGATCCGCAATCTCTATTGACGCACGACAGTTCGCGGAACAGGCAAAATGAGACGTGATTCGAACGCCGATGTAACGGAGGCACGACGAAATCTTACAGCCCTCCGGACCAGGTGCGAGGACGATGTTTTGCTCCACGGGCTTCCCATGAGAGTCGTGGCATACGTCTCTTGATCGAACCACTCCTTCTGCAGTGTTTTCGGCGGATTGCCAAATCGGATCGAAATAGCCTTGTCTCCACATGCTTTCGAAGAAACGCGCGCAGCACCGCGGATAGCCAAGCATCTGACCAATCCACAAGTCGTCGTTCTCACTCTCGGCTGCACCGAATCGATCGGCGTTCCGGTTACTACGCGAGATCACACACTTGAGGCGGTAGGTGTCATCTTCTTTCGGAGGCGTTAGGAAGTGGCAAAAGCCTTCGCCGGCCGCAGCCATCTTCGCGATTGGCCGAAGAACGAGACCTTCCTTGGCATACCTCGACGTCATCTCGTCCAGCCGCGCCGGGTCGATTCCGAACAACAGGCCGCATGGACGGAGGTCATGCTTGACCGTCTCGTATTCCAATCGGGGCAGGATATTTGCCTGTTCGATCTTTCCGCCCCATTCGATCCTAGCAGCAGGGCTCGCGTACTGTGTGCCGGTTGACGAACCTGCGCTCACGGCTGTGCCCCCGTTCCGATGCCGCCAATGCGTCTACCTATGACGTCGTAGACCCATATGCGGGGCAAAGACCCATCTTCGACGCCAGCCATGGGTGCTGCGCCGGGAAATGCCGTCGATAGCAGCCGTGTGGCCTTATCTGACATCGACAGCGAATCGCCGTACGTATAAAGAAGAAGGAGACGAGTATTGCGTTCGATGTCCCTGATGAGCGTCCGCTGCGTTTGGACGTCAACCTCAATCAATCGTCCGATCATCAACATCGTCAGCAGATATGGTTCGTGATTGAACCAGGGTTGATCCAGCGAAAAGATACTGCTGACATACAATCGTCCACCGGCGCGTTCGAGTGTAGACCGGCCGCGGTTCGCTCTGTCGGGCACGCATTCCACGCCCCATGGAGTAACGCCTTGAAATCGGCTGGCGATCGCCGCCACAAGACAGCCGTTTCCGCAGCCCAGATCTAGAATCTTACCGGTGTGTCCATGGAGCAAACGCAGAGCGGCATCGCTCATGACTCGGTGGGAAGCTGCCATTCCCTCGGCGGAGCTGAATCCATTGTCCATGTGTGGTAAGTGTATTGAGCTCATCGGTTCCATTGTCGCCCGCCAGGCCAGCAGGATCAGTCGACGTGATCGGCGTGACGGTGAGAGAGCGCGAAACTTCGGACGATGCGCTGGATTTCGGACAAGTGACCGTCCGTCCGTAGCGTTGACCAATACTTCGCGGCTCCGCGGGACGAACTTCCCGTCCCACTGGCGATCACAGCGTCGCGGGACACCAACACGGAGAAGATCCTGACTCCACACCTGATATTCACCAATGGGTCCTTGAGCGAATCCGCCTTGCGATCAAGCCTTTCAAGGCCATAATAACCTTCGTTTTCGTAACTAACCTGCAGGAGTCCGACGGAATCGATCCCCGCCGATTCGTGGTAGACGGTATTGGGGTTGTAACCTGTTTCGAAGCGCACGATTGCCACAAACAAAGTCGCCCAGACGTCCACACGGTCTTCGGCCGAAAGGTTGGCATAGCCCGGCGCAAAGTCCTCAATATCGCCCGCTGTTTCCAGCGTCGCCCTGTGCGCCCGAATAGCTCTCCGCAACTCGTCAGACCACGCGCTGCGTTTCGGGTGCCCATTTTCCCACGCCAGGGCTTTTCGTGGACCGGAGGCAGCGACGCTAATTGCCGGCTTCCGGGCAGCGATCATAATGAGGAGGCTCACCGTCATGCGCCGCAGAAATCCGCGACGATTTGGCATTGGGTCTGCTTGCATCCCGCTCTCAATCGCGTTCGTTGCCCGCTGTCCCATTTGCCACACCGCGCCATCTCCAAAATCGTCGAGCACGGCCCGTTGCCGCCGTCGTTCGGATTGCGCAGCCATCCGTGCGGCCGACCTCCGCACCGCGTATACGTAGACGCCTACTGCGCTCGCGAGAACCACCACAGCGGCCAGCAAACCAGCGTACAGCATGAGCATGTCACCCTTCCCGTTCGTTGCCGCCGGAGCGAGGGATTGCGCTTAGGTCGCCGTGGTCCTGATGGACTGGGGTTCGGCGTGGAGGCGGTGGCGGCACGTCATGGTAGGGCGGCACGTCGTGGTGGGGTGGCGGCGGGGGAGGACAGTCGGTGTAGTCCATATGACGGGGAGCGATATCGGCATACCCAACTTCCGAGGGCACATCAATATGGCCAGTGTGACCGTCTGTGTGATGGCACTGGCTGGCCGAACTTTCGTTGAGCGATAACTCAGTACCGCCAGTCGACGTCAGGAAGCCTTCGGCGTCCGTAAGCGTCTTACCGCGCGCAGCCGCCCGTGCGGCGACCGCGCCTAGCAAGCCGAGGGCGAGGCGAGAAAGAAATCCCCGCCGCTTCAACATCGGCGAACTCAAGTGTGCGTCTTGGCGCAGATCGGTAAGCGGCTGGCCCACTTCCCACAGCGTTTGCTCCAGGGGCCAGCGCGGTTTTTGAGACGGTTGCTGTTTTTCCCGTCTGAGAAGGCGATAGGACTTTACAAAGAGGGTGAGCGCGACAGCTAAGACGACAAGTGACAGGCCAAGGATCAAATAGACGGCCATGTGGAACCTCTTTCTTCCTCGCCCAGCTCTTCCGCTTACGCGATCCGAACGATTGAACCCTTCTCTATTAAGTTGGAGAGAGTCACTATAGTCTTTCCATTTCGAGCGTGTCAAATGGTACAGCGCGATGTCATTCTGCCCATGCATTCCAGATTAAACCTCCCTAAGAATGGAAGCAACGATACAGCGTATTTAACACTCGCGTTGGCGCAGCCATTTGTTAACGGCGAATTTCACGCCTTTGATCACCGGGCTGCCGCCGTGCAGGGCCAGGTGATCCGGTTCATGCTGGGAATTGGTATTCACAAAGAATACTGCCCCGCCTTTCCTGGGTATCACTTCCAGGCCGATAGCGGGGAACGACGTGCCGCCGCCCGATTCGACTTTGCTCAAATACAGGACGAAGGTGCCTAGTCTTTGGCCTCCGGCCTCCATGTGCTTGCGCATTCCCGGAAGGTTGGGATCCATCCAATCGAAGTGGGCTCGGTATTCCTCGGCGACTCCGTAACGCAAGAACTGCATCCCCTCGCCGTATTCCACGGGCCATTGGGCCAGTGCCGCCAAACGTGATTCGATACGCGCAATGATCTCGGTTTCCCCGCGACGTAGAGAGACGTCATGGCTGGTGCGGTTCTGGTGCTTCTGGATGTTGCCATTGGCGTCGGCCACCACTAATGAAGGCGCCAGACGCGGCTCACAATACGCGATCAGCGCATCGCATTCCTCATCGCTCAGCACATTCCCCAGCAGCACGATGCGCGGTGTATTG
>JBARMK010000331.1:0-2252 GCA_049802395.1 Candidatus Angelobacter sp. | reverse complement strand
CCACACCGAGGGGCACTTGCCAAACGATCTCCCCTTTATTGACATCGACTGCATTTAATGTTCCCCATGGAGGCTTCTGGCATGGCCACTGGTTCTGGTCCCAGAAGCGCGCGTATTCGCCTCCTTTCGAGTTACGGCGGTACGGCACGGGCGCGCCTGCTGGCTGCGGCTCCATTGCACCCACGGCTCCCAATTCATTGACATTCACGAATAAATATCCCAACTCGGGATCAAACGATCCACCCGACCATGTCGCTCCCCCCAACGTGCCGGGTACGACCAGCGTCTGCTTGCGCCCATAAGGCGTGTACATGCCTCGATTCTCCAGCGAATGAAACAATTCTGCACAATAGCGATTGGACTCCGGTGAAACCGTAGTGATGTCGGTTTCCTTCAGCTCCTGTCGCACCAGGGCTGGTGGCTTGCTCGGAAATGGCTGCGTCGGCCAGGATGCTTCGCCCGGCACATCGCTTGCGGGAACCGGACGCTCTTCCACAGGAAACAGCGGTTTTCCGGTGACCCGGTCGAAAATAAAGACAAATCCCATCTTGGTTACCTGGGCAACCGCCGGAATCGATCCCCCATTTCGACGCACAACGATTAGTGTCGGTTGTGCCGGCATATCGTAATCCCAAAGGTCGTGATGCACCATTTGGAAATACCACACCAGCTTGCCCGTCGAGGCTCGCAATGCCACGAGCGAGTTCGCGAACAAGTCCTGACCTTTGCGATCACCGCCATAAAAATCATAGGAAGCCGAACCAATCGGCAAAAAAACCAAATCGCGCTCTACGTCCACACTCATGATCGACCAGACGTTTGCGCCCGTTCTTCCTTTCCACGCTGCTTCTGACCAAGTCTCGTGTCCTGCTTCTCCAGGTCCGGGGATGGTATGAAAGGTCCACACCAACTTCCCGGTGCGAACATTAAAAGCGCGCACTGCTCCGCTTGGTCCCCTGGAGGGATATTCGGGAACCGCAGCTCCCACAATGACCAAGTCTTTATAGATCGCGGGCGGCGAGGTCACAGCGTACTCCGCTTTCGGGAATTCGTCTGCGACTCCCACACGCAGATTCGTCGCGCCATCCGTATTAAAGCCGTGACAAGGCTTGCCAGTCTTAGCGTCTAGGCAAATCAGGCGTCCGTCCAGCGTGCCGTGAAGGATCCGCCCATCATCTAATGTTTCGCTCTGCCAGTAGGCAACGCCGCGATGCTGGAAAAATGTCCGCTTCGCGCGACCTGCCTGCGGATCGAACTGCCAAATTTCCTTGCCCGTTTCCGCATTCAGCGCGATCACTCGGTTCGAGGGGGTTGAGAGATAGAGCATTCCATCCACAACTAGCGGTGTCGTTTCAAATGGCGCAACTTGATGGCGGTCTGTTTCATTGGCGCGATTCACCTCGCCGGTGTGATACGTCCATGCGCGGTTCAGAGTGCCAACATTGTGCCGGTTAATCTGCTGCAGAGAGGAGAATCGCGTCCCCTCGGAAGTGCCTCCATAGAACCGCCAGTCCTGCGCCCATCCAACGCAGGGAACCAGCAAAAGGAGGAAGATCGCCGCTGGTTTAGCCGCCATTGTGGACGCGTATTTTGCCACAAATCTCGCTGAGGCGTAAAGGGTGAGGTCCAGGATGTAAAGAACGACTCAGGAACGAGTGAGTTCTTTACGAAGTGGATGTACGATTAAGGTTGTGGCATTCCGGTCGAGGTGCGCCATTGCTGATTGCGACCATCTCTCTAGAGTCATGGTGCATGCCAAGAGGCCATGAGGTGAGCTCATATCGCGGGCGATTAAAACAACCCCGAGAAACATAGTCTGATAGCCTCGGACAACTTACCAAAGATGGTTTCTCCCGAGAGGAAGGTTTCGTGAAGAACACTATGCGATGAACGGGCGGTCTAGTGGCTTCCTTGATAGTGGGACTCTTCGTGGCTGGTTGTCGCCTGGGAGAGGCTAGCCTCAGAGTTTAGAAGGCGTGTCGCGGGAAACAAAAATCGTGAACTCTTGGGATCCAAAGGCAGCAGCAGCTTACTTAGATCGGCGGCAGTCGTGGTGGATGGCATGGCCCAGTGCCCAGCGGGACCATGAAACTTTCTGCGTGTCCTGCCACACCGCGCTTCCTTATGCTCTTTCCCGCTCCGCTCTGCGAGCCGCCATGGCCGAGCAAGGCCCATCTCCGAACGAGCAACGGTTGCTGGACGACGTCACGAAGCGCGTGCGCCTCTGGAAAGACGTTGAACCCTTCTACAAG
>JBARMK010000330.1:0-13865 GCA_049802395.1 Candidatus Angelobacter sp. | reverse complement strand
GTTTGAGCACATCTCCAACGCCGGACTGACTGTGCCCAATCCCGGAATCAATACCGTGCAGTTTCAGGTGGGACTGAATTGGTTCAGATAGAATTCATTTGACATTCGCGAGAGAATTTCGTGGGCAAGCATCCTTCGCTGACGATTGCCGCAATGGTAGTGGTAGCCGTAATCCTTGCGGTCACTCTGGCCAAGCCGTCTCAGCGTCATCTTGAGATTAGGTGTTATTTCCAGGATGCGCAGGGCCTGCGTGCCGGAGCCCAGGTGCGGCTAGCCGGCGTGGAAATAGGAATCGGTTACAAGCGTTCGCGTGCGTCCTGAACTGCGGGACCACCCCGTCGAAGTAGTAATGTTTCTTCAGACTCCTTATGAATTAAATATTCCGAATGATTCAGTTGTCATGCTAGAAACCGCCGGCGTTCTGGGTGAAGTCTTTCCGGAGATTGATATACGCGGCGCATCTGGGCCTCCGCTCCTGGCAAACGGTGAATTAAAGACCCGTCCCACTGTAAACCTAAGTACCCAGGAATTGCTGAAGTGTTTTTCCGATGTGCTGGCAGAGCACAAGCCTTGCAATCTTCGGGCTAGAGGAATGAATACAAATCAGGGGAACGCCCCCAACTCCAAGAGCAAGTAAAAGTCTTGACGCGTACCCTGCGTTTGGTTCCGGGCAAAGGTTGCATCTTGTAAGGACACACCGCTATTCTTGCCAGTTATGTCCACACTGGTTGAATGTGTTCCCAATTTCTCTGAAGGCCGCAACAAGGCTGTGGTTGACGCCATTGTTGAGGCCATGAAAATTCCCGGCGTCTCTCTGCTGGACCGCGAGATGGATGCCGACCACAACCGCTGCGTTATTACCATCGTAGGCGATCGCGAAGCCATTACCGAAGCGGCGATTCGCGGGGTAGGTAAAGCCGCAGAGCTGATCGACCTTACGAAGCATCAGGGCGCGCACCCGCGCATCGGCGCCGCCGACGTGATTCCGTTCATCCCTATTGAAGGCGTGACAATTGAAGATTGCGTCGCCATCGCGCGTAAAGTTGGGGAAGAAATTTGGAAGCGCTTTCAGATCCCCGTTTATCTGTATGAGTCGGCTGCGATCAATCCTGACCGGCAGAATCTTGAGAATATCCGGCGCGGACAGTTTGAAGGACTACGCGAAGACATCCTGGTAAACCCTGCACGAAAGCCGGACTTCGGCGATCCATGCTGCCACGCGACAGCCGGTGCTACGGTGGTAGGCGCACGCAAGGCGCTGATTGCTTATAACGTATTTTTAAACACCAAAGACATTGAGATCGCCAAGAAGATTGCCAAAGCTGTGCGCTACTCCTCCGGCGGACTGCGCTATGTAAAAGGTGCGGGCTTTGAAGTGCGCGGGCTGGCCCAGGTTTCCATGAACCTCACCGACTTTGAGCAAACGCCGATTGCGCGGGTCTTTGAATTTGTAAAGCGTGAAGCCGAGCGCTATGGTGTGCAGCCGGTCAGCAGCGAGATTGTCGGGTTGATTCCCAAGAAAGCGCTGGAGCTGGCAGCCGAATGGTTTCTGCAGGTAGAAAACTTTGATTCCTCCATGATCCTGGAGAACCGGCTTGCGGCGGTGACCAGCGGCAAGATGGCAGTAGGCGGATATCGAGCCGGAGTCGAGCCTTTTATCGAACAGCTGGCCGCGCCCACGGCCACACCGGGTGGCGGCAGCGCTGCTGCAGCAACGGCGGCCATGGCAGCAGCTTTGGGCAGCATGGTGGCCGGGATGTCGCGAACCAAGAAAGCCTATTCACAGTATGAGCCGCAGCTTAGCCAAGCATTGGCTCGGTTGGCGCAGCTTCGCGAAGAGCTGAAAGCAGGCATCGATGCCGATGCGGAAAGTTACAACCAGGTACTGGCTGCTTACAAGCAGGCTAAAACTTCGAGCGACGGTGAAGCCGTGATCGACGCGGCTATGAAGGGCGCAACCACAGTTCCTATGGACACGGCAACCAGGGCGCGAGAGGTGGCCGACATCATCGCCACGCTTAAGCCGATCACCAGTCCTAACATGGCGTCCGACCTGACGGTGGCGTCGGCGCTGGCCAGTGCGGCTATAGTCGGGGCGCTGGCCAATGTCGAAATTAACCTGGCCTCATTAAAAGATGCTCGATTTGCCGAGGACATACGTTCTAAAGTAGTGCAGCTCCAGAGGTGAATACCTTAAGTAATGCGAAATAGCATCCTGAGCTGCTCCGGAACGCATCATATCCAGCAAAACCGGACTAAAATATGACTATGAAACGCAACATCCTTTATATGCTCGCTTTTTTAGTGAGCGGCCTGCCCGGCTTTGCCGCCTCGCTGGGGACCGCTGCACGCACTGTAATTCCTGTTGAGGTCCAGCAGATCATCAACGTGGATTACCGGCGCATGAGGAATTCTGATACGGCCATGGATATGAAGGCCAAACTGCTGCCCCCCAATATGAAGCAGTTTGAAGACGCCTTGAAAGACATTGGCGTGAATCCCGACCGCGACATCGACCAGATCACGCTCGCCTCTTTCCGGCAGCAGGACCATGGGTTGCAGATGATCGGCATCGCGCAGGGACAGTTCCCGCGCAAGAAGTTGATGTTGAAGATTGCCAAGCAGAAGATCAAAGGCACCAAGAAAAACGGCTCTTTGATTTATCCCATGGCCGGCGGGATGCAGATGACCTTCCTGGATGATTGGACAATGTTGTTTGGTGACGTGTCCGCGGTCAAGGCCGCGTTGGACGCTCGCGATAATTCGAGCATGAGCCTGAATGCCAACCACGAAATTACTGACATGATTCCCAACGTGGAGCAGGGAACCGTGTGGAGCGTCCTTGATTCTGCTGGCACTCAAACCATGCTGACGTCAGCGCTGGGCTCCGCCGCCAGTTTGGGCGAATTTGACAACATGAAGAAGAAGCTATTGGGCTCGCGCTACAGCATGGATTTCGACCACGGCGTAGATTTCAACCTGAACGTCCTGACCGTCGACAACACGACTGCATCGGCCCTGTCTTCAGTACTGAAGGCCGGTATGCTTTTCAAGAAGATGGACGCAACTCCCACGGAAAAGACAGCCATTGACGGGACCAGTGTGGATTCCGACTCGAACAAACTAGTAGTGCGTTTCAAGGCTGATGACAAGAGCTTCCAGCAGTTGATTGAATCGCCGATGTTTGCGACTGTCGTACGGTAGGCAATGGTTTGATCATAGAGGACACGAAGGAACCCAAAATGTAGTTGAGCAGAAAATCCTTTGTGGGACTTTGTGTACTTTGTGTTTTTGCTTAAGCAAACAATGCTGCCGCTATAGGTCTGAATTTAGCGCCTGCCCCAACGCTTTCAACGACTTTTCATTTCGCTGATACCACATCCACAAGCCATGCTTTTGCGCCTCCACAAGCCCGGCCTTGCGCAGGATGGCCATGTGGTGCGAGATCGTGGACTGCGAGAGTTTGACGTGGTCCTGAACGTCACACGCGCACATGCCGACGCCTTTGCCAATTGAGCATTGGCCTTTCTGCTTCAGCAGGCGCAATATTTGGAGACGCGCCGGATCGGCCACGGCCTTGAGAACGGAAACGAGCTGTTTGTCGGAAAGGCGCATCGCTCTTATATTCGATGAAAGATCGAAATGGGTCAATGTAAAATCCGTCACGGAGACGCCGAGACTCAGAGAACAGTAAGTCTTAGACGTGGATCTCAAACCCCCACGCTGGTGAACTGCCCCTACTTGTGGCGAACACCGATTCATTCTTTCCGACTCTTGATCACCCGATCTCACCTCTCCCTGTCTCCGTAGTAGGTTTTAGCCGCGACAATTAGAATGGATCTGTGGATGATTCCAACATCTTCTCCGGCAATGATCGCAAGGAAAAAGAGCAGCGGATGCAGCGTGAAGGGCGTCTGCCGCCGGGTCAATCGCTCACCCTGAAGTGGCCGGTACTGCATTATGGCTCAGTGCCGCGCTTCGATCCTGCGCGCTGGGACTTCCAGATTCGCGGTCTGGTCGAGCAGCCGGTGCGGCTGGCGTGGGCGGAATTCAATCGGCTGCCCAAGGTCAAAACACACAGTGATTTTCATTGCGTCACGCGCTGGAGCCGCTTTGACAATGACTGGCAGGGCGTCGCCTTTCAAGAGGTGCTCAAGCTGGTGAAGCTCAAGCCGCAAGCGATGTATGTTGTTGTCCATGCCGAACAGGGCTTCATGGCCAACGTTCCGCTGGCAGACCTGGACCGCGACGACGTGCTGTTTGCCACGCACCATGATGGTGAGCCGCTCACGCCAGACCACGGATATCCGCTGCGGCTGATCGTGCCGCATCTTTATGCCTGGAAATCAGTGAAATGGGTGCGCGGGCTGGAGTTTACTGAGAACGATGTTCCCGGCTTCTGGGAGCAGAACGGCTATCACATGTACGGCGATCCGTTCAGGGAGCAGCGGTTTGATACGGACTAGCAATTGGCAATTTGTGGAAAACTCGTTGTGCGTTCCCCAGAATCTTTTTGGCTAAGTGCTAATTGCTATTGCCAATTGTTCTACTTCACAATCGGGTTATAGCCCTCTCCTGACAGGCGCACGCGCATGGCGTCAGCCTCTTTCTTGTCGGTGAAGGGCCCGACCTGCACGTGAAAGAGCGGATCACCCGCGCTGTTGGAAATGAAAGCAGGGTACTGCTTTTTTTGCAGCGAGGTCTTCAGGATTTCGGCGTCTTCCTGTTTGGTGACGGCTGCCACCTGCACCATAAAGGAGCCCGGCGCGCCATTCTTGTTGTCAGCGGTTGCCGACTGAGAACTGGACTGGTCCGGGGCGTTGCCGGCGGATGGTGGTTGCGAAGCAGGTATGTCAGAAGCCTTTCCGGCAGTTGAGGTGTTGGAATTGCTGCCTGTGGGCGCGCAATCCAAGGAACCGGGCGGGCAGCTCTGCGTGGTCGTTATCGGTGTCTTGTTGCCTGCGGAAGGTTTGGCGCCGTTGCCGCTGGGTACCGCGCCGACAATCTCTGTCCGTCCACCGACGCTGGTGCTCTTACCCAGCAGATACCCCATGGTGAAAAATACGCCGCAGACAATCGCCAGGGAAAAAAAGATGCCCAGCAGTTTGCCCGTGCTTAACGTGATCTCCCGGTCCTGTGCCTGATCGCTGTCTTTTTCACCCAGTTGTGCCCCAGCCGCCATTTGTCCCCCGGTTTTAAGCCCTTGTCTGCCTCAGTGTAACCCGGTTTCCTCCGGCCCTACTTGCCAATTTGGTTTAGAGCTTTGGTAACCGCCGAAATCATATCTACCGGTAGCGGAAAGACGATAGTTGTGTTTTTTTCCACGCCGATCTCGGTCAAGGTCTGGAGATAGCGCAGCTGGATGGCAATCGGCTCATTGGCAAGGATGTGCGCGGCATCCTGCAGGCGCTGCGAGGCCGAGTATTCACCTTCCGCGTGGATGATCTTGGCGCGCTTCTCGCGTTCCGCTTCGGCCTGCTTGGCCATGGCGCGCAGCATGGATTCCGGCAGGTCAACCTGCTTGACCTCGACATTGGCGACCTTCACGCCATAGGGAGCGGTGTGCCCGTCTAGAATGCTCTGGATACGGGTGTTCAGCTTGTCACGATGGGCCAGAAGCTCGTCCAGTTCCACTTCGCCAAGCACAGAACGGAGGGTGGTCTGGGCAAACTGTTGCGTCTGCCAGTAGTAATTCTGCACCTGCACCACGGCCTGCGGGGCGTTGACCACGCGCCAATAGATGACTGCATTGACCTTTAGCGTGACGTTGTCACGGGTAATGATGTCCTGTGGCGGGACTTCCAGGGCTTGCTGGCGAAGGTCGACGCGAATGATTTTATCGACCGGAGCGAACACGAGGATTACGCCTGGACCCTTGGCGTCCGGCAGCAAGCGGCCAAGCCGGAAGATAACACCGCGTTCATACTCGCGCAGTATCTTGATGGAGTTAATGATGTAGAGAAAAATAACGACAGCGGTGGCAGTTACGAATATCTCGCCTGGACTCACAGTTGCCTCCAAAAGTACGAATTGATCTGTTTTCCGGTGTGCCTGGATTCTATGGCAGAGGTTCACCCAGGCCCAAGCTAAAAATCATGCCGGCAGTGACTGGCGCGCTGCGCTGCCGACGGGTTCCACTTGTAATACCAGGTTCTCAACCCTGCGAACTATTACCTGGGCTCCTGGATCGACCCGAATAGGTGAAACCGCGTCCCAGAGTTCGCCATGAACAAATACCTTCCCTGAAGGAGCTAACGGAGAACTCACCAGGCCGATTTCGCCGACCATGCCTTGATCTCCGGTTACAACTTTGTTCCGGCGAGCTTTGAGCGCAATCGACATAAGAAAGACAGTGATGAGCCCCATGGGAACCGCGACGGCAAGCGCTGCCCATAGTCGCACGCGAAGCTCCGGAATCGGGCCGTCTACGAGCAGGAGCGCGCCCAGCACCATCAAGACGACTCCACCGGCCCCGATCACCCCGTGGGCCTGGAACTTGGCTTCCAGAGCGAACAAAACAAACGAGCCAAGGATCATCACGAGTGCAATGGAGCGGAGTGGGAGCAGGTTCAGCGTGTAGAGAGAAATCAGGACTGCGATAAACCCAACCACTCCCGGTATGACAGCGCCAGGATGATTGAATTCGAAATAGATTGCGAGTAATCCAATGGTGAAGATCAGGAAGGCGATGCTGGGATCGATTAAAAAGGAGAGGATTTCTTGTTTCAGGGTCGGGCCTTGAATTCGCACCGGCTTTCCTGCGAGATGAAGCACCGTTTTGGAGCCATCAAAACGCGTAATAGTCTTGCCGTCAAGTTGACGAAAAAGATCGCTTTCATCCTTGGCGATGTAGTCTATCAGGTGCTGCGAGAGCGCCTCGTCAGCGCTGAACGACTTCGACTGCCGTACAGCGCTTTCTGCGACTTCTACATTCCGGCCGCGTTTGCCGGAGTAGGAGCGCAAATGCGCAGCAGCATCGTTCTCCAGCTTGTCCTTCAAGACTGGATCCATGGTCTGCCCGCCGCCGATCACGGGGTGTGCAGCCCCGGTGTTGGTTCCCGGCGCCATCGCGGCGACATCGGCGGACTCAAGGATATAGAAACCGGCGGAAGCGGCCCTGTTTCCAGCAGGTGACACGTAAACGATGACTGGCACAGGTGATGACAAAATGTCGTGAACAATGTTGATCGTTTCGGTCACCAGGCCGCCTGGTGTTCGCAGCTCAATTAGCAAAGCATCGGCGTGGGTGCGATCGGCCTCTTGAATTGCGCGCTCAATGCGTTCTGTAACTATGGGATGAATGGCATCATCCACCACGATTTTCAGCACATCGGCAGAAGCCGCTTGGGAGACAAGAAAAAGCGCCAGCATGACTGCGCTCCGGGCAAAACCGATTTTCGAGATGAGTGTTTTCGAGATTAAAGTTTTCGAGACTAAAGTTTTCGAGATTAAAGATAAATTCATAATTTCTTACCTCAAGGTTGCGGAGGCTGTGTCTTGCCTGCCGTGCCTGCCGATATATCTCGCTTTAAGGAAATGGCGGCTGCATTGGACGGGTCGAGAGCAAGAGCGTGTTCAGCATCTTGCGCGGCGGTGGATGTCTTGGCCTCCGCCAGATCCAGGCGCGCGAGCACCAGGTAGGCTTCCGCCGAAGGCTTCAACTTGATTGACATGCGCGCTTCATTGCGCGCGCCGGCATTGTCCTGTGTGGATTCGAGCACGCGCGCCAGGCCGCAGTGGGCATCGGCGTTCGCAGGATCGAGAACCACAGCTTCGCGAAACTGCTTTTCTGCCTCACCCGCTAATCCTGATTGCAACAGCTCTTCGCCGCGCTGGATGTGGAATGCCGCGTGGGTTGGCGCGTCAGAATTCTGCAGCCGCGCTTCATTGGCGCTTTCTATTTCAAGCGCCAGCTGGCGGAAGGAAGATTCATCATAGTTGCGTGCAATCCGCTCCAGAGGAAGATGTGTGGGCGGCGTGCCGGAGCTGACGGCTTCGAGAAAAGTTTTGGCCTCGGCGTCAGGGTGGATCGCCAGCACTTCGCGCAGTTCGCGTGCTGCGCCCGGAGTGTCGCCTTCACGGCAAAGCTCCACGGCAAGATTGAAACGGTAGTCCGGCTCGTTGGGATCTGCTTGCACACTTTTTTCGAAATAGCCGCGAGCGCGCCGGTCAGCGCGGCGGGCGCCGACCACACCCAGATTGTTATAAACCTCAGTGAGCGGCAGGCGGGAAGCCAAAGAGCGGAACGCGGCTTCTGCTTTGTCCATGTGGCCGGAATAAAATGTTGCCAGACCAAGATAAAACTGCGCTTCGTTACCCGCGGGATCGCTGGGTGGGACCTTGGCCAGCCAGGTTGCGGCGGATTCATAATCGCGAACGTTGTAATAACTCTTACCCAGTTGCAGCATGGCCAGCGTGTGCCGCGGCTCCAGGCGCACGACTTCCTTAAACCGCTTTACTTTCTCCTGATTATTGGTGGCGATGATGCCACGTACATAGTTTTCCAGCGCGTCCAGACGCAGAGCAGGGAATTGCGCGACGAAGTCAGCCTTGGCAGTCTTGGAAGGGGGATCAAAAGTGTGGATCACGTCCCAGGCAAGAGCGGTCTGGATGGTGATCAGGTCGACCAGCGGCCCGGATTCAGTGAGCTCCGGGCTGAGCCGCAGCCGCGCCATATCAATCAGATGCGCGTGTACTGCCAGGTTTCCGTTATCAACCCGATAATCGCCCACCAGAACGTAGTCGGCGTCGAGTTGCTGCGCAACCTGGTAGATGGTGGCGCGGGAAGGCTTGGCGCTGGCGGGAATGCCCAGGCGGTCAAAGGCACTGAGCCGGTCATCGCGGGACATGACGAAAAGCGACGAGGAGCCAAAGCGCGCGCTCAGGACCTCTGGGAAAGCTTCACTGACCCAGTCGAGGCCCGCGGTATTTGAAGTGTTTTCAAACGGTATGATCAGCAATAGCTGGCTGGAGCGAACCGGCCTGTTCTGCTGCTGGGCCGGGGAACACAAAGGTACCACCAAGGCCGCGATGAAGAGCAATGAGGAAACAATACCAGCAGGTTTTCTCAAGGTAATACGATTATAGGCCATTCAATCGTGAGAACCGCGAATCGGAAAGAAAAGCGCTCCGCCAGCTCATTCGAGCAGCCCGGCAACATACCGATGAAGGAATCCACAAGAGCAGTAGTGGATGGAGCGGGAGACGGGGATCGAACCCGCGACCAACGGCTTGGGAAGCCGTGACTCTACCACTGAGTTACTCCCGCCCGTGATAGGTGTAACTGCCGAAATTGTAACACTTTGCGGCATTTCCAAGCACCTACCCTTTTCGGGTTAGTGAACAAATGGACGCAAACTGGCGACCATCAAGATCACAGAGGACCATTCGCCTGTGTCCCGGCGCGACAGGGAGGGCGTGACGATAACAGTTGTCACGCCCCCGAAGCTTATCGAGCGCCTGTTGATCCTGCGCAATGCTCAATCCTGCTCACCAACGATAGATGGTGAATTGGTCCGCATAGGCGCTGATGCTGCTGCCTCCTGTAATACCATCCAGTTGGAAATTGGGTCCCAGCACGTTTGCTCCCCAGCTTGTGCCTGACGACACGTTGACCGTGCATGGACCGCCGCCATTACAGGTGAAATTTTGCACGACGCCATCAATGGCCTCAGCGTCGAATGTGATTGAAGTCGGGCTTGAATTGCGATGGAACTGAATTTGCACGTGGCGCCATCCGGGTTGGAACTGACTGCGCGAACAGGTTTGGTCCGCAGTCAGAGGCCATCCATTGCCAAGCTGCCAGTGACCGGCCACCATGTTGCACTGTGTGGCAAAGATGTACAGGTATTGCGCCGGATTACCGACGGTTTGATTCAAGTCCATCTCAAGGTTAAAAACGTCATTAATGCTTGACTGATCGAAGTACACCCAAACGTCATACTGGAAATGCGAGTAAACGTCGTCGTTCGCGCTGCTGGAGTTGCTCAGCGGAATAAACCAGCGAACGCCTGCGCCATTGCTACCGTCATAACTCATCGTGTACTGCCGCACTTGCGTGTCGTTGGAAGGTGGCGTGGCCGGAGGAGAGACTAAGCTCGTATTGCCACTTTTATTTCCTACGGTTCCGCAGTCTGGTTGCGTCAACCACAACTGGAAGCTGTTACTGGTAGCGCCGCCCACTCCCGAACCCGCCGATCCCGGAGGACAGGACTCATAACCTCCGGTGTAGTTATTCAATAGTTCGATCCGGCTATAGGCATTGGCAGTTGATCCTGGCACCAGACCGTGGGTGTTGGGGTTCACGGTGATACTCACGTCCGTGTCACAGAGAGATCCATTCACGTTCCATGCTTTTACTCGCAAGATGTGGGCCCCGTTGCTGGGCGCCGTGACGTTTTGATTGATGGATTGCTGGCCGGAAAGAATATTATCGGCATTGCTGTCAAAAGAATATGCCATGCTGCTGGTGGATGCGCCGCTGCACGTAGGGGCCTGCGCTTGCAAGAGAAACGTAGTGGCGACGGTGGCATTGTTTGACGGTGTGCTGACTACTACACTCTGCGCGGAGATGATAATATTCAAGTCCGTTTCGCAGAATGCGCCGTTGTTTCCCCAGGCTTTCACCCGCAGAATGTGACTGCCTGCGGTGTCAGTTACGGTTTGATTAATGGATGTCGCGCCACTGAGAATATTGTCGGCATTACTGTCGAAAGAATAGGCCATACTGGCGGTGTTCTGTCCGACGCAGGTCGGGGCCGATGCCTGCAAAAGAAATGAACTGGGCACAGTTGTATTCTTGAGAGGCGCTGTTACTGTGATGTCAGCAGCATATGCCTTCGTTGAGATACTAGAGATGAAGATAGCAGAAAAAACAACGGCAGACGTGCACAAAGAACGCAGGCCAAGCAACTTCATGGGTTACTCCTAATCCGGGGGGAACGGATGGGAAGGGGGGACTTACGATAAATCTGATGAAAGGATGGTGTGAGGCGTTGTGAGATGGGAGCACAAAAACCAGAGCTGAGTAACTAAAAGATCGAAACGCCCGCCATAGACGAGATTCAACGATGATGACCTAAATTCGCGGTGGATTGGTCGGGCTTTTCGAATTGCTCGCCGAAGTGATTGCCACCGACGCCCGGACCGGTCATCTCTCAGCGCGAGTGATCAGGGTCTGGATGCTACGGTGACAAAAGGGCGCAGGATTCATCGTCAACAATAAACCCGCTTTAGGAGAATCGGATGTGGACATCGACTTGCTTACGGGAGAAAGCTCAATCAGCGAACAATCTGGTGAACAATAGCGCCTGAATTACGAGATTTCTCCCGATTGAGAGCTACTGTGTCCGAATGTAAATGATTGATCCGAAAGAGGGCAGGTATTGCGTAACAATTTGGGAAGCCGTGACTCTACCACTAAGTTACTCCCGCACTGTGATAGATATAACTGTCGAAATTGTAACACTTTGCGCTTTTCTCAAGAAGCAGCTGTCAATCGGCCTGATGAACACCTGAGTGATGGGCATTCATTTCACTGCTTCTTGTCTGGTTCCGCTCCGATTGTTACTCGTCGGCGTGTCGTATCAAGACCATTCAATCCACACAATCAAGAATCACATCAGAAGTCCTGGTAAAAAGAATTCAGCAGTTCCAAAATGGGAAGATAATCCCATTTTGGAACTTCCTCAAAAAAATTTAATGATGGTTTTCATCTTAACGTCTTGTCATCGGTGTACTCTCGATTCGGGTACTCAGCTTGTAGCCGCTTCGTTGATCGCTATCGCTCGCTGACCTAGACGTTGATCCACCCAACCAGGTCCCAATCAACTGGGACGTCGGCCCCTTCTTCGGTACTCCACACATAATTTTCCGAACCCACATGGAGCAAAGCAGAGCTCCAGAAGGAGTATGTCCCCATGAAAGCCACTAGAATCCTGCTGTTCACTCTCTTAGCTGCGGCGTTTGAACTCACTTATTTCCCCAACACCATTGCCAACGGACAAAGTCCCACAATCACGCCGGCGCCTGCTGCATTTGATAATTTGCAGAACGGGTTTGATGGTCCTAATCCGGCTGGGCAGACAGAATTTCTCAACGATCAGGGCTCATTCTCATTTGACTTGCCCATCTCGCTTGGACTTGGCCCCACCTTCAACGCGCCGGCCTGTGCCGACTGTCACCAGAACCCGGTGATCGGGGGCATCAGCCAGATTAGAGAGTTGAGGGCCGGTCACCTTGATGCCAGCGGAAATTTCATCTCGCCCGTGGTCCCCATCAATGACAGTGTGCAGGTGACCAATCCACTTACCGGCATGAAAGAACCGGCGACGGTCCCGTTTAATTGCTCGAATCCCAGCCTCAACAACCAGTGCGGCAGGTCACTGATGAACTTGCGCGCCATTTGTCCTGCGATCGATTCGCAGACGACCGTCAACGGCATCACGTTCAAGTTTCCTGATGTTGGTGTTTATGAGCGCGTGCCGGATGCGGAGAATGTACGCACGTTAAGGACCTCACTCAACCTGCTGGGCGACGGCTTTGTAGAAGCTATTCCGGATAGCGCCATTCAGGCCGTCTCGACCGGCCAGTGTCAGAACGTCAATTCACTTGATCCCAGCCCGCTGTTCGTCAACGGCGAAGTCGCGGACTCCACCCTGCCCAATCCGGCCAACGGCATTTGCGGCCAGGTTGTAATGGTACCGGTGTTGGAATGCCATGATCCGAACCATCCTGTATCCTGCACCAACAACGGATTGGCTGTAGGCCGGTTTGGCTGGAAAGACCAGATCTCCAGTATCTTGAGCTTCTCCAGCGATGCCTATGTGAACGAGATGGGAATCTCTAACCGGCTGCCACCGAACAATGACGATTTCACGCACTATTGCGGAATTGTGAGCCAGCCAAACGATCCCAACGGTCCTGATCCGGCCGCGCCAGTGGACCAGTTTGCCCGCTTTGTACGCGCCACCAAGGCCCCGCCTCGTGACACCAACCTGGTAAATAATCCTGATGTCCAAACCGGGCAAACCCTTTTTAATCACGTAGGCTGCGCGATTTGCCACTTTACCCAGTTCACCACGGGGGCGCCGGGCACTCCGGTAGACGCGGGCGCCTTCATTGTTCCTGCCGCGCTTGGGAACAAGACCATTCAACCGTTCGGCGATTTCCTCTTGCACAACGTTGGCACCGG
Source organism: Candidatus Angelobacter sp. (assembly GCA_049802395.1). GTDB lineage: Bacteria > Acidobacteriota > Terriglobia > Terriglobales > Acidobacteriaceae > Angelobacter. Next base: position 673 of record JBARMK010000330.1, on the reverse strand, counting down.
TGACGGAATCGTCCAGAATGGACCGCAGACCACTGCCAAAAAACTGCGCACACCGCCTCTTTGGGGAGTGCGTATCCGGCCCGAGTTGATGCACGATGGGTTGTCGATGACGTTTGACGAGAGCTCGTCCAACTTCAATGGCCAGGTGTCGCCATCATTGTTCATGGGAGCAATTCTTAGGCACGCCGGCGAAGCAAAGAACTCCATTACGAACTTCAAAGCCTTGTCGAGTACACAAAAAGCACAGCTCATCAAGTTCCTGCAGTCGCTGTAAATGGGCGCGCGCGGGAATCGGGGAAATCCGGCTGGGGCGGTTAGAAGGTCTCAGCCGGACTTTCAGATGTCTCGGTGAAAGGAGTTTGTATGGTCAAAACCGCCTTCGTTCTTATCTTTTCGGTTGCTGAGATTACTGCAGTGCCCGCTGCCAGAGGGCAGCAAACGGTTAGCGGAACAGCCAGAGAGGAAGCTGCCGTCAAACGCGAAGATGGAAGATTGCTGGCAGAGGCACGCAGCAAGGTGCTGCAAATCTTCGGGCGTGCGGTGATCTTGGCCGAAGGTCCGGACGCAAAAATTCTCACTGGAGATTTCAATGGGGATGGTTGGCAAGATCTGGCGGTTGTTGTTCGCTGCGCTCCTGGCCAGTCAGGCATGGTGAACGATCCCTATGCTAACT
>JBARMK010000329.1:0-4033 GCA_049802395.1 Candidatus Angelobacter sp. | reverse complement strand
AGGACGCGATCGCCATGGCTATCCAACCCCAGTGCTCAGCGCACCACCACATGAGCGGAAGAAAAAGGGCTCCGCGGAAGAGCTCTCCAATCACCTTCCGGTAACGAATCCGCCCAAGCGACCTGCCGTAAATTCCGATCAGCAGTGGATACATGATGATGTGAGTGATTGACGCGGCCACAGGCACGCCCAAAGGGCCCAATTTTGCGGTTGCGATGACCGTAAGGGTCGCGTACACGGCTACAAAACCCATCAAAAAAACGAAGACCAACTGATGCTTTCCGGAGACCACCAATGCCGAACTCATGACTCCCCAGAAGACGCAGGACAAAAGGTACGCGGGTGCGTGCGCCAGTAGAAGGACCGGCAGCGCCGACCATTTTGCTCCGAAAACCAGCGATACCCATACGGGACTGAGGCCGGCAAAAAGCACAACCGCCGGTACCAGGGCTGCTGCTGCCATTTCCAGATTGTTGCTGACGGTTCGCTGCAGCTCGCCGGGATATTCAAGAATTCTGGAGTAGGCGCTGAAACTCAGCCGTAGTATCGCGGCCGAAGCAAAAAGAAGGCTGCTGTAAAGCGAGATCGTCATCTGCACTTGTCCAACATTTGAAACGCCAACTATCCAGCCGCCCAGAAGCGCCGGAATCGCCAGAATCAAAATGTTAAGAAGGCTGCTCGCCGCGATGAATCCTCCGAAACCCATCACGCGCGAAATCGAGCGTCTCGATAGTACAAATCGTGGACGAACAGGCTTGAGCAGATAAGCTGCAACCGTCGAAAATAAAGAGCGCGCCACGAGCGCAATTGCCAATCCAGCAATCGGGTGTCCGAACCAGGCAAATACAATGGCGGTAACGCTGAAGGACATTGCATCGAGGATTTCCACTACTGCAACGCGTACATAGTCCAATTCACGTTCCAGCAGAGCAACAGGCAGGCTGCGCCATGCGTATAGGTAAGAGGCGAGAGCAGAAGCACACATCAAAGGAACCAGTTCCGGGTGCGAATACCATCTCGCTGCTGTATTGGCGAAAAGCCCAGCCCCCAGTAGAAAAAGCAGCCCTGCAAGATGCTGTAGAAAGAAGGTAGTGCCGATATCAACTGTGGAAGGAGCGCTCTGCTGCTTAATAAGCTGCGTAGCGATCCCCCTGCCCAGGATTTCCTGGCTGCTAAGGTAGACAACTTGCGCGATGGCGAATGCGCCCCAGATTTCCGGACCCACCAGCCGCGACAGCAACACTGTACCGGCAAAACTGACGATGAGCGCCAAACCATAACGGATGAACAAAGCCGCCATGCTGTGCCGGGCGCGTTGTTTTAAAGCGGAAAGACCGGTCGCATGCGATGAAGATGAAGTGAGCGTAGGCAGGCCCACAGCCGAAGAAATTAGATCGGTTTGAGAATCAGTGTTACGCACTTTGTCTTGCCTTACACGTAAAATAGTCAACCGCAGGTCGGGCCCGTTGAAAGACAATTTCGTCAGGTTTCAGCGCCCTGCGAATCTGCTAAAGGTCGAACGGCGATGCGAACCATTTCCCTCGGGAAACCTGCTCCAGCAAATGCAGGCCGGAACACCGTTCCCGGTTTCAGGCCAAGCCGCTGGATGGTGGTGAACGTTGCACCACAAAGAAAAAAGAAGCTGGCCATGGGAATAACTGCGAAAAATGAGGGCGAAAACACCGCCATAACAATTCGGCCGGCGATGTTGGCCGCCGCAGCGGCAAGCACCGCAGAAATCACCCTGTCTGGAATGCGCTGGGAGCACCAGCGAGCATGCTTGTACATTGCCACCAGAAAACCCACAAGCAAGAACACGCTCAGCAAGCCTGCCTGGCCCATCAATTCGAAATAGGAGTTCTCGCCCACATCAGACTCGACACCTGCCAGCGAGCCTGCCCAACCACCGGCCTCACCGAGTCCCTTGCCCATTAGCAATTTTGGCGCGCTTTCCCATCCCGACTGCAGAAACGCTAGATGCGATGACGCACTACCTTCCTGAAAAGTAACTGTGTCTGTGATATGGGCCCATACCGCCGGAATTGCCAGGACCGCAACTGCCGCTACAACGGTGGGGATGATAAGCGAGCTGGCCTTTCCGGCCCAGTGAGCCAGCAGAAGAACTCCCAGTACCGCAACTGCGATGGATTCGCGTCCATTGGTAAGAAAAAGCCCAATTCCAACAACCGTAAAGGCTATCCACCATTTGCGGCGTGATAGAGCAGCAATGGAATTCTTATCGTTCAATAGCCAGGCCGCACACAGCAATAATGGAAAAACGCAGGAGATAGCCATGGCCAGCGGATCGCCATAGGTAGAGATTGAGCGCCGAATATCTGAGCGCACCATGTTGATCGGCAAACCGTCAACCACGTTGACCCCCTCCGGCAGTCCCTTAACATCGGTCATGAAGACGCCTACGCCAACAGTATCCCGCCAAAAGGAAATAGGGAAAGCGCTCCACTCTACAATGCCAAAAAGAGCAACGGCTACCTGGAGCACTACAACGAAGCGCACCAAACGACGCAGTTCGCCTATTTCAAGAAATGAGAGCCGGCCCCAAAAATAGAAGACCGCCAATGCGATGAGGTAACGCAATGAAACCACGCGGATGAAAAACGGCACGGTCGATCCCATTACTATAGGAGCGAAAGTCAGATAAAGGATGAGCAGAATGGAGTATGCCAGGGCAAACTTGTCGGCCGCATTCAAGCGCCAGCCTTTCCGAAATGCCCGATATCCAAGTACGAGAAGAGCAGTAACCATCACTACTTCCTTCGTCGCCATGAGCGCTCCCACTGTGGGCAGGGAAAGCCAGCCTTGCTGGAAAGCCAGAGGCAACAAGAAATTCTGCAAAGCAAGCCACGTGAAGTAGAGGCAGAGAAAAGAGAGATACATCAGGCGCCCGCCTCCAAGGTGGCCAAACTAGACCCCACTTCTTGCTCGATGGCGTCGCACACAGCGTCTGTGGCAGCAGGAAAATTGCTCAAGTATCCATGCAGTAACTCATTCTGCCTTTCGATAAATATGTTTCGGCGTACTTCAGTCAGTAAGGTCTCCAGGCACTGCATCAGTTCATTGCCATCCCTTGCCATGGCGCAGGTTTCCATGATGTTCAGCCGGTCCTGGAGCTGTTCCGGCGCGATCTGCACAACGGGCACCCCGATGGCCATTGCCTCAAGCATGGCGGTGGAGTTACACGAAATTGCCAGGTCGGCAGAAGACAGGGTTTCCTGTAAGGAAAGATCGGGCGGCGCAATCGTAATTCGATCAAACCCGCTTAGCCGACGGAAACGGCGTTCGCTCTCCTGCGGATGCAATCGGACCACCATATTAAAGCGGTGGTCATCAAGCAACGGCTTTAAAGCCGCCAGCACCGAACGATGTTCGTTGTCAGTATAGAGTGGCGATTGTGACTGCGAGAGGAAAACCACATCACAGCGGCCCACATGGCTCATGCCACCCTCTTCCCTTTTCAGATGTGCGGCAGCCCGGGATGTCCTCGCTTTTCCCAACACGTCAAAGCGGGGCGCTCCAGCAACAACCAATTTTGATCGCACGCCTGACCGCGAGACCATGAAATCACGGAAGCGTCGTCCCCAAACCAGGTAGTTATCGGCAGACGTGGGAAAGTATTCCTGGGTAGGAAAGCCATGCTGCAAGGTGAAACTGGTTGCGCCGGCATCCTTCGCCGCCTTGCAAGCCAGATAGCTGCAAGTGGTGAAGTCATTGTGTGTAATCACAGCGCCAAGAGACCGATTCTGATCGAATATCCGTTCATAAAATTCCCGATAAAGATAGGCCCGCACCAGCAGCGTTTGCAGCACACGACGCGAAGCGACAAATAAACCGCGGTGTTGCTTCGGACAGTTCTCCAGCAAACGATAAAAATCTCTTTGTGCAGCCTGCCATAATTGGCGGAGCCGTCCGCCTACGAGGACGAATATTTCTGCATCAAGATTTATCAGGCCGGCGCTCAACTGTCCCAGCTCTGCCGCTCGTGTCCGCATCACAGGATCGAGCCCTATGAAAA
>JBARMK010000328.1:0-4395 GCA_049802395.1 Candidatus Angelobacter sp. | reverse complement strand
ACCCCATTCCTTTCAACTGGAAGCTGACAAGCAGAAGCTCTCTGCTGCCAAAGATGTCAATTCCAAGTTCGAACTGCTCTCTTTGGAAGTACATCGATTGATCCATTATTCATTGGCTCCCGACGGTAGAATCGGTTGGATATCGAAAGAGCATATAGAGAAAATTCGTTCATACGAGCAGACCAGGGATGAAGCGGTGAGCTCTTTTGTGAAGTGCTTAGTTGCAAATCAATCCTTCATCTCAGAGCGAATTACTACTGAGTTGACGGAGTATCTTAAATTGTTCACTGATCTCATGAATTCGTTTGCGGTACTTTCGTTGGAACCGCCATCGTACAAGAGATATTTGGACTTCTGTGCTGACACCAGCCGTTTGACCGTCATGGTCACGGAGCAGGAGACTCGTGTACGTGGAGAACTATCAGCTGCGGCCGGCGGTTTCTGTTCTGCGCCTGCTTAACTACAGACACGGAATTTACAGTGTCAGCCGTACTTATTCGCGCAGTTCGTATCCTGCCGCCTTGATTCCTGCGACTGCGCGGTCGCGAATCCGGGTAACTTCTTCCGCAGTCAGCGTGCGGTCTTCAGCTCCTACGGTCACACGAAACGACACGCTTTTTTTGCCGGGCGGCAAAGGGAAGATCAAAAGGAACTGAAGGCCCACAAGGCCTTCACCGGCGAGCTCGCGCAACTTGTTTTCGAGGTCGGCAACCAGCGTTTGCGCCGGCGCGACGATCGAGAGATCAAAGCTGCTGGTGGGAAAGCGGCGCAACGCACGATACGCTTGCCGTTGTGCAGGAAGAGACAGCATTGCGTCGAGGTCGATATCCATGACCGCAGCGCGGCCGCGGTCCAGCAAAGACGGGTGCAGTTCAAAAAGCTCTCCCACACGCTGGCCTCCAATTTCAATATGCGCTGCGCGTTCGGGATGCATGGTTTTGTTATGGGTCTTCGCAGGCACAACCTTACCGCCTGAAACAAGATATTGGGCCACGCGCTTCATCTCAAGCAGACTTGCGCCGTCGCTTTCGCGGCCGTAGATGGCGGCGGCCAGATGCGTGCGCTCTAGGGGAGCGCCATCCTTGCCCTTGCGGTATTCCCGGCCAACCTCAAACAGGCGGAAGTCAGTGAAGAATCGGCTGTTGTCTGCCAAGTTGCGGCGAATCCCGGGCAACAGCGTGGGACGCATATATTTCTGCTCGGCGACAATCGGGTTAGCCACTTCCAGCAGATGATCGGTCGCGTATCCGAACGTGGCCGCATCAGCGTCAGAGATAAAGGAGTAGTTCGAAACTTCAGTAAAGCCCTGGCCTACCATGGCTGCTCGCACGGCGCGGTGCTGCTCATGCTCCAGATTGCGCGCGGTGGGCGCGGCAAGCACGGCGGGCGCTTGCGGGACAATGGAGGCATAGCCGACCATGCGGCCGATTTCTTCCACCAAATCTTCAGGGATGGAAATATCTTTGGTGGCGCGCCAGCTTGGGACGGTGATCAGGAGCTTGCGCCCGTCGAGCTGTTCCACGCCGAATACGAGCGACTTGAAAATGTTGATTACTTCTTCTGCAGAGAGTTTTCGTCCCAGCTTGCGCTCCGCCCAGTCGATATCGAGCTGTATTTTAGGCGGGGTTGATTTGCGCGGGTAAACGTCAATCGGCAGTGCCGCTTGCGATCCGGGAGAGATCTGCTTGAGCAATTCAACCGCGCGGGCGAGCGCGCGCACGGTGTTTTCCGGGTCCTGGCCTTTTTCAAAGCGCTGGGAAGCATCAGTACGCAGCTTGAGCCGCGCCGACGACTTGCGAACATTTGCGGCAGGGAATGAAGCCGCTTCCAGAACGATGCGTTTTGTGTTGACGCGGATCGCCGTGTCATTGCCCCCGATAATTCCGGCAATACCGACAGGCTTGCGTGCGTCGGCGATGACGATGTCTTCCTCGCTCAGAGAGTACTTCTCGCCGTTCAAAGCCAGAATCGATTCGCCCTTGCGCGCAGCTCGGACGATGATTGTGTCGCCCAGCAAATCGGCGTCATAGGCGTGCATCGGCTGGCCCAGCTCGCACAAAACGTAGTTGGTAACGTCCACCAGGTTGTTGATCGGATTTACGCCCAGCGAGTTGAGGCGATACTGCATCCACAAAGGAGAAGGAGCGACTTTCACGTTCTCAACGCGCTGGCCGCTGAAGCGCGCGCAGAGACTGGTGTCTTCAATCTTAATAGAGAGATCGCCTTTGCTGGCCGTCGCAGGAAATTCACTCACCGGATCGGCGACGCTCAGGCCGGCGATGGCGGCCACTTCGCGCGCCATGCCTAGATGTCCCCAGAGATCGGGGCGATTGGTCAGAGACTTGTTGTCAATCTCGATGATCGAATCGGGCTCGGAGCGTTCAGCACGGGCAACATCAGTCACGCTGGCGCCAGGGAACGCGCCGGGATCGTGCACGCCTTCGCACTCGGCGGTCTTCATGGTGATCTGCTGCGCCAGCTTCATGACGTCCATGTTCAAGCCGGGGACAAGTTCGCGCAGCCAGTTGTAAGAGAATCTCATAGGTTCAGAACTGGTTCAGAAAACGCAGATCGCCGCTCTGCATCAGGCGGATATCGTCAACCGCATAGCGCATCATAGCCAGGCGCGTCAGGCCCAGGCCAAAAGCAAATCCATTCCACTCCTGCGGATCGAGCCCAGAGTTCGAGATCACATTGGGATGCACCAGCCCACAGGGCAAGAGCTCCACCCATCCACTCTGTTTGCAGACCGGGCAGCCGCTGCCGCCGCAGATCAGGCATTGGATGTCGAGCTCGAAACCGGGCTCGACGAATGGGAAGTAGCCGGGGCGCAAACGCACGGTAACTTTGCGGCCGAAGATCGAGCTGAGCAGCGTCTGCATGAAATAGATCAGGTGGCTGACGGAGACATCGCGGTCCACCATCATGCCTTCCACCTGGTAAAACGTATGCTCGTGCGACGCGTCCACCTCTTCATTGCGGAAGACGCGGCCCGGCGCGATCATCCGCATGGGCGCGCCATATTTCTGCAAGGCGCGCACCTGCACCGGCGAAGTATGCGTGCGCAACAGATGGCCGTCTTTCATCCAGAAGGTGTCTTGCATGTCGCGCGCGGGATGGTCGGGCGGAATATTCAGCGCGTCAAAGTTGTAATAGTCGGTTTCGACCTCGGGACCATCGAGTACGCGGAACCCCATCGACGTGAAGAGCTGTTCAATCTCGTCCTGCACCTGTGTAACCGGATGAATGTGCCCCGGCGCAATGCCTTGCGGCGGAACGGTAAGGTCAATCCATTCCGATTTGAACCGCTGATCGGACTCTGAAGATTGCAGCGACTGCCTGCGATCTTCCAACGATTTTTCCAGAGTGGCCTTGGCTTCATTCAGAAGCTGACCGGCCTTGGCGCGATCTTCCGGGGCCATTGAGCCGAACGTTTTGCTGATGCCAGCCAGCTCGCCTTTGCGGCCCAGCACGGCGACGCGGACCTTTTCCAGATCGGCCAGCGTGGCTGCGGCGTTGATATCGCCGAGGGCCGATTGCGTCAGGTCTTGGATGGTCTGGATCGGGTTGGTCAAGATGTCAGCATCCGCTATCGAGTAATCCTAAAATATAACATTTCATTGGGGGTGCGACTGGCGCTTGATCATTCCGAGCCGGCCTGCGCTGTCGTTGTCCTCGTTACGTTCCACGCCGCTAGCTGGATCGTGTACGCCAAATGCCCAATCTGTTTTGAGTCCAGCTTCCCGTCGATGATCGCTGCTTGCAATTTCCTGATTCCCACCTGAATGCTGTCGGCATCCTCCATGGGGCCCAGGTCCAGCTTCACCGCTTTCGCTTCTTCCATGCCCTCATGCATCCGGCACAGCTTCTTGTCTCTCACTCTGGGCGCCCGGCACCGCTCGCCGTTAAGAAATTCATGCTCGCATCGCGCTGCGTTCTGCGCCTTTTCCAGGTTCCTCCGCAGCGTCTCTTCCCGCTCTCGTTTGTAGCTCTCCATAGTCGATAAGCATTCTTGGAACACTGTGTGCTCGTCGTACTTATTGCTTATCGGGCCACTCGGCCGCAATGTTTCGCCTCCGTGTATCTCCAAGTACTCCTTATATTTTTTAAAGGCGTCGTAAAAAGCCAGACACAATTGGCCTCCTCCCGTCTGCTCCCACTCCTGGCGAAATTTCTTTTTCCGTGCTTCATCGGCTTCGGTTGCTGCTTCATTCACGCCAATTCCTGCGCCATTCATTCCGCTTTCGCTCATTTGCTGCCTTCTTTCGTATTTTTAGTCTCACAATCGACAACCGCCAGTTCGGGGCGCAAATCCCTGTGTTTTCAATTTCCGCGATCTTGCTAGTGGTACAGTTTGAAAAAACTGGACCACCATCAGTATCAGCGTCTAGCGAT
>JBARMK010000327.1:0-8037 GCA_049802395.1 Candidatus Angelobacter sp. | reverse complement strand
GCGTTACGAAGATGAATGGGCAGGATGCGCCATCCGATAAATACAGCTTTTGCGCGACGCCAGCGCCATCAGCACATCTGTCCCGCGGCGTTGCCGTGGACTAACCTGCCGGTGCGCCTCACGGCGTGGAGTTACGAAGATGAATGGGCAGGATGCGCCATCCGATAAATACAGCTTTTGCGCGACGCCAGCGCCATCAGCACATCTGTCCCGCGGCGAATGCCACTATCCAGCATCACTGGGATGCGCTCTGCGCAATCCTTTGACATAAAGTGACCCAGGTTGAATAGTTGCCTTCGCCATCTATGGGACGTCGAAACAAATCCGTTCACTCCACATCGGGAGAATGGATTTGGCTCTCCGCCCACGCGACGAGACATGTATTTGGAGCATTTTTGAAACTGTCCGAGGCATGGGAGGATGTTCTCCCGACAAAACCCAGCCCAAGAGGCAAGTCGTCCGGAGTTGTTCCATTCCATTCGGTGGTATCTCTGGCGACGATGCTCCGGGACAAAATATTCTCAGCGCCGCTAGGCGCGCCCGCAGGTTAGCCCACGGCAACGCCGTGGGGAAGCGTATTAAGATTTCAGAGCGCCGCAGGCGCGACACAGAGCCTACTAAGAGAAGAGCGTGAAATATGTCCCACACGTACGTGCAGAACCTTGTTCATGTTGTGTTCAGCACCAAGGAGCGTCGCAAGCTTATTCCCATGGGCCACAGGACGAAACTCTGGGCCTTTATGGCCGGCGTTTGCAGCAAAGAAAAGATCCTGCCGCATGAAATCGGCGGGATGGACGACCACGCTCATTTGTTGATCCAACTGCCGCCGACGTGGTCATTGTCGGATGCTGTTCAGGAAATTAAGACCAGCTCGTCCCGATGGATGGGGAAGAGTTTTGCCTGGCAACGCGGCTTTGCGGCGTTCAGCGTAAGCGCGTCAAACAAGGATGCCGTGGTTCGTTACATCCGCACACAGGATGCCCATCACAAGAAGATGGATTACAAATCAGAATTGATTGCTCTCTTGAAGAAACACGGCGTACTCTACGACCCGAAATATCTTTTTGACTAACCTGTGTCGCACCTACGGCGCTCACAATTCCATGCCAACATTACCCACGGCGTTGCCGTGGGCTAAGCTGCCGGTGCGCCTGACGGCGCACGGAGTGCGGTGCGATGAAAGGGAGTTCTGCTCCCGATGACAGCTACCGCAGCAAAACACCATCGGCGGGTTGGTGGCGTACGATTTTTGTTTTTCAAGCCCGTTTTTGCTTGACACAAAGGCGAACAAATGGTAAAGTAACACATCCTCCAAGTGAGGATCCGCCTATGCGGGCAGGGATCTTTGAAAATTGAGCAATTAGCACCTGACATTAGCCAAAACGAGACCACGAAGCCCCTACGCCAACCAAGGCCCATCGCTCAAACCCACGCCAATCTGGGATGGGTTGGGTAATTATATACTTGACACACAGGCGAACATATGCCAGAATTACAACATGAAGAAACCAGAGACTTTGCAAGAAGCGATTGTTTATTTCTCCGATCCTCAGCGGGCGTTCGACTATGCCGTCCAATTGCGCTGGCCGGACGGGAAAGTGACTTGCCCGCGCTGCAATGGATCTAAGCACAGTTTCATTAAGACTCGCCGCATCTGGTTCTGCTATGACTGCAAGAAGCAATTCACGGTCAAGGTTGGAACGGTAATGGAGGATTCGCCGATCTCGCTTGATAAGTGGATGGCTGCTTTTTGGATGCTGGTCAATTGTAAGAACGGAGTCAGCAGTCTGGAAATTCATCGCGCTTTGGGAGTCACGCAAAAGACAGCATGGTTCATGCTTCAACGTTTGCGCTTGGCATTGCACGAGAAGCACTCGGGAAAACTCAGCGGGCACGTCGAGGTAGATGAGACGTTCATCGGCGGTAAGGCCCGCTTCATGCATGCCGACAGGAAAGCAAGAGCCAGCTTGCCCGGATTCGCAAAGGGTATGGCGAACAAAGCCATCGTAGCGGGCGTTTTGCAGCGTGAGGGAAAAGTGAGAACGATGGTTATCCCAAACCGCGAACGTCCAACGCTTCACGCTGTTGTCAGGGATAACGTCGAATGTGGATCGCATCTCTCTACCGATGATTGTCACAGCTATCGCGGACTGTACAAGGATTACATTCATCAAATCGTTGACCATGCCGAAACTTACGTGATCGGAAAAGTTCACACGAACGGACTCGAAAACTTTTGGAGTCTGGTAAAGCGCGGATTGAAAGGCACCTATATTTCCGTTGAACCGTTCCATCTTTTCCGTTACCTCGATGAGCAGGTATATCGCTACAACAATCGCGCTACCAAAAAGAAATTCGTTTCCGATTCCAATCGCTTTGAAATGGCGTTCCCTCAAATAGCCGACAAACGCATCACCTATGATGAACTGGTCGGACGGCGTTTTGAGCAGCCCTGATAAAAAACGCCCGCGATGCTTTAAGCCTCGCCAGAATCGCGGGAAGCATCGGATTCGCTGGTCTGACTTTGATCGTTTTTAGCCCGCTTCTTAGCGGGCTTTTTCTTGTTATCTTTCGGAACCTGGAATAGGGCTTTCATCCCCTCTTCAAAGTCCTCTTGCGCCTGTTTTCCTTCGTGATATTCGTATTCTTTTGGCATAGAATTACAACCCCTATGTACGCACGAACGTTGCTTCTAATCTCTATTATGACCCTGTCTTTGCATTCACAGGATCACAAGAACAAACCCACACAAGCCCAACAGACTTCCAATCCCGACCAGCGCGGAACCGAGAACTCGCCGCTTGTTGTCAAACAACTTATACCCCCTAAGACTCAAGAAGAAGCTGAGAGAGATACAACAGAGAGAAATGAAAAAACGGCGAATGATCGACATGTTGTGCAACTTACGGCAGCCCTCGCACTGATTGGCTTCGGTCAACTTCTTGTGTATTACTACCAAGCCCGTAAACTCAGGCAGACCGTGAAAGCTGCTGGCGAGCAATCCAAAGCCATGGAAAAGCACATTGGAGAAGCGGCTCGATCCGCTAACGCAATGGAAGAAATTGCGGATGTCATTCAAAGCGGGAATACATCCATAATGAGAGCGTACCTCTCTGTCATTATCGGGACTGCTGTTTATCAAGAGAGCCAAGAGGGAGTGAAATTTGAAGGTAAGCCAAGCCTTGTTAACACAGGCAGCACTCCTGCCCGCAACGTTCGTATCTGGATTTCTGCTCGAATTATGACAACCAAAGAAGCGGAGACCTTCGATTATCCTCTCGGGGAAGAATCGGCCAAAGCCTCCGCTGTCGCGGCTCCCCATCAAAATTACTTGCTTAGTGCCATGGTTCAGAACTTGGTTCCAGACGCTGAGGTTCCAGACATCAAACACGGTCGAGGAAAGGGCTTGGCCACTTGGGGACGCGTCACGTATGACGATATTTTTGGGCAAAGCCACACTACTAGGTTTGGACAGTGGCTTTTCTGGTATCCGAATCAATCGGTTTATGGATATTACATTCCCGGTCAAAACGATATGGATTAGCCCTGTCACGGCAATTGCCAGCATGACGCAAAACAACATGTGCGTCAAGTATATATTTCCCGATGGGTTGGGATGAGCCGGGAGGGGAGGGGGGGAGGAATCGGGTGATCGGGACATCGCGGGTGATCGGATTGCGACCCTCTGCCGATTCTCTCAGCATTGGGACACCTTGGGATCGCTTCGGATGAAATGGGATGACATAGGGGGGCGGGGTAGCCGGTTGAAAGCACCGGCAGAGGGCCGAACGAGATACTGCCGCAATCGCCGGAATTGCTAAAACTGAAAATCAGGATCAGAATTTGGAACGGATTCGTTTATACGTCGTCGGCAAATCTTCCGGCAGCACTCTGGTTTCGCCCACGGAGCTCATGAAATTTACGTCGCCGAACCATCGCGGCAGAATGTGCATGTGAATATGGCCGGCAACGCCCGCGCCTGCCGCCTTGCCCAGGTTCATTCCCAGGTTGAGGCCGTCGGGGCGGTAGAGCTCGCGCAAAATGCCTTCGAGCCTTTGCGTGAGGGCCATTATTTCCTCCGCCGCAGGGCGCGAAAGTTTCTGTAACTCATCCACGTGTTCATAGGGAACGACCATGGAGTGGCCGGATGTGTAGGGGAATGCGTTCAAGATAATGAAGCAGGTTTTGCCGCGGTAGACGATGAAATTCTGGGCATCATTGTCCGCCTTAGACAGAGCGCAAAAAATGCACTCGCCGGGCTTGCTGGCCGCGGTCACGTAGGCGTACCGCCAGGGCGTAAACAGGAAGTCCATGGCACTCAAACGATACCAGACCGGGTTAGGGTTTTTAAGTGGTTTTCCGCCCTCCAAGATGTTTGACAGTGCCTTAGGCCATTGCTATAGTCGAAGGAGTCTTATGGCCCTTTTCAGGACTGCCATAAGATCCGGCCGCTGGTTTTCTGAGCCTTCCAAATTGGGTGGCGAATCATGCCAGTGGGACTCGGGGTCCCGAGTCCACCTTCAGCACTACTGCCTCTCCGCTGTGAGTTCCAGCCGTGTTTTAGGTCCGGTAATGAAAGGGAATGTTGGTCGAGCACACAGCCCGTAGCGATTATCCCGCAGTCGAAGCTGAATCTAACAGCTCTGCCGATTCCCCACAGTCCTCCGAAAATTCAACCACTATGTCTGGGAATGAATCTCAAACTCAATCTCCTGAGCAGCCCAACGCGGGCGTGACTCACAAAGAAGAAACCCACATGGAAGACTTTGCCGCAGCTCTCGAATCGTACACCCTTGAAACTGAACCGGCGCCCAGTGAAGACAACGTCTTTAAAGGCACCGTGATCAAGATCACCCCCACGCATGTTGTCGTCGATATCGGCTTCAAGTCAGAAGGCCTTGTGCCGATCGCTGAAGTTACTGACGCTCATGGCAACATAAAGTTCGAGCCGGGCCAGGAAATTGAAGTCATGGTCCAGCGCGGCGAAAACGAAGAAGGCTCCGTTCTGCTTTCGCATGAGCGGGCATCACGCGTGCGGGTATGGGAGAACATCGAGAAGGCGTACCACTCCAAAGAGGCCGTGAAAGGCACCGTAGTGGAGCGGGTCAAGGGCGGCGTCTCCGTGGATATCGGAGTCAAAGCGTTTATGCCCGGATCGCAGGTGGACGTACATCCGGTGCGCAATCTGGAGACGCTGAAGGGCCAGGAGATTGAAGTCCGCGTGATTAAGCTCAATAAAAAACGCGGCAACATTGTGGTTTCGCGCAAGGCCATTCTGGACGAAGAAATTACCGCCAAGCGCGGCAAAACGCTGGAGCACCTGGCCGAAGGCGCGATCATGACCGGCACGGTCAAAAACCTTACCGACTACGGCGCTTTTGTGGACCTGGGCGGCATTGACGGCCTGCTCCACATCACCGATATGTCTTGGGGCCGCCTTACGCATCCGCGTGATCTGGTCCATGTGGGCGATCAGATCCAGGTAAAGGTTCTAAAGTTCGATCCGGAAAAACTGCGCGTCTCACTGGGCTTCAAACAGCTCACGCCCGATCCCTGGCTCGACGCCGCCGAGCGATATCCTATTGGCGCCCGCGTAAAAGGCCGCGTTCTGAGCGTTACCGATTACGGCGCGTTCGTGGAACTGGAGCAGGGCATTGAAGGCCTTGTCCACGTAAGCGAAATGTCGTGGTCCAAGCGCATGAAACATCCCTCAAAGATGCTCAATGTTGGGGATGAACTCGAGTGCGTGGTGCTTAACGTGAATTCCGGCGAGCGCCGCATCTCTCTGGGCCTGAAACAGCTTGAGTCGAACCCGTGGGAACGCTTGCACGAGAAATATCCGATTGGCTCGACCGTTGAAGGCCGGGTGCGTAACCTGACTGATTTTGGCGCGTTCATCGAGATTGAAGATGGCATTGATGGCCTGGTCCACGTCAGCAACCTGAGTTGGACCAAGCGGGTCAAGCATCCTTCTGAGGTCCTGAAGAAGGGCGAGAAGGTAAAGGCAATCGTTCTGGGAATTGAGCCGGAACAGCGCCGGCTCTCGCTTGGCGTGAAACAGCTTCAGCCCGATGCCTGGGAGACGTTCTTCCAGACGCATCGCATCGGCGATGTGGTGCACGGTAAAGTGTTGCGGCTGGCCCAATTTGGGGCTTTTGTCGAAATCGCTGAAGGCGTTGAGGGTCTTTGCCACAACTCTGAGGCCACCGATTCCAGTGGCGCGCCGGTAAAGCTTGACGCCGGCCAGGAGCACGACTTCAAGATCATCAAGATGAATGCCGAAGAAAAGAAAGTTGGCTTGAGCTTGCGGGCAGTGGGCGAGGAAGCCAGCCGGGCTGATGTGGAAGCATACAAGCGTCCAGCTTCCAGTTCAAGCGCTACCACTACCCTGGGTGACATCATTAATTGGAAACGCGCCGGAAACGATCAGGAATAAATTCACCTCCCAACGCTCAATAAAAAACCGCCCTCATGGGCGGCTTTTTATTGCGGAATCCACGCGCAATTCATCTGCCGTTGAGCTTCATCGTGATATCTACCAGTCGTCGGTTATCAAATCCGCTCAGCGTCTTGGTATTGCTGCGAACGCCCTGATGCTCCGCATACAACTCGTAATCGACATTAGGAGCGAGAGCGGGAAAATGATAACTGCCATCTGGATCGGTGATATACGTCTTAATCATCAGAGTCTTGGTGTTCTTGAGATATACAATTGCTTTTGATACCGGTTCATCGCGGCCGCTCAAAACGTGGCCAATCAGAGTGCGCGATGTTGCTTGTCCGCCCCGCTGCGCCATGGCTGTAGTGTTGATCATGGCAAGATACATGAAGCCGGTCAGTGCGCACACCACAATAGCGGAACGCCTTTTCATCGAACTACCTCCAGACAAGATTTTGATTGGGCTACTCTGTTAGATGCAGGCCAATGTCCTGGCGCTCCTCGCCATCAATATGGACCTTGGTTTCACCCTTAAGTCGTTTCTTCCTGGACATTTGTGGCTTGCCATCATCGCCTAGCGGGGCATATTCCGCTTCACCGCTGATTAGGTAGTCGGCCGGGCCGGGATGCACGCGTTGCGCAAACTCTCCCCGATGATCGGAGACCAGAGTCCAATTTCCACTCTTTTTCCCTTGGGGATGGATGGTAATTCTAACGCCATATAATGGTCGATCATCCGGGCCATAGGCTGTGCCGAAAATGAGGGCATAGGCTTTTTCAGGCTTTTTCTTGTCGGCCAGCGCCAACGGTTGGGCGAGAGCACAAAGCACAAGGATCACCAGCCAGACAAACGGCTTGCGCTTCCGGCGGAGTTCAGTAGTCACTTTCCTCGTCTTCCTCTTCCTCGTCTTCGTCTTCCTCATCCTCGTCGAGTTCTTCAATTGGATTCAACTCGAGCGGGTGTTTGGTAACTACCTCAAAATCGGAGCCACATTCCGGACAGGAAATAATTTCTCCCTCATCCAGCTCTTCCTCATCCACATCAAGATCGGTGTCGCATTCCGGGCAAATTGGCATTTCTTTCCTCCTTGAGGTCGGATCACATCTTGCACACAAAGGTGGCAAGGGCCACGTGATTATATTTAGAATCTCTGCAGGTTCGTCGTCAAGTTCTCAAAATTGAGGGACTCAATGTTGCTTCTGCATTGCCGCACTAAACTGTCTCTGAGTATCTTGTTTGCGCTTCTGATGCTAGCCGTGCCGGAAGCTGTTGCCCAGAAACATCAGACAAAAAACCGCAGGTCATCCACTTCCAGCCCCGCTGAGCAGGTTCCGGGCAAGCCAAAACGGGAACGTGATCAGGTCATCGTTCAGATTATCAAAGATGTGTCTCCACAGATGGCGCAGCAAGTCGACGAGAAGCTGGTTAGCTTTGGCACCCGCCAAACGCTCTCTGTCAACAACCCTGGTGCAGCCAGTTCTCCTCAGGGCATTGTAGCCGCCCGTAATTGGATCAAGTCAGAATTTGAACGTATCTCATCTGAATGCAATGGATGCCTGGAAGTCAAGACCGATACTTTCATTGAACAGCCTAAAGG
>JBARMK010000326.1:0-7008 GCA_049802395.1 Candidatus Angelobacter sp. | reverse complement strand
AGAATATCTGACTGGTTCGGAAGTGAAGGGATCTCAACACTGGGCGCATTGATCTAGAACCCAGAAGCCTGCGCTGCTTCCAGCGTGAAATAAAAAATTGCGCCCTGGTCGACCGCCGCTTCCGCCCAGATACGGCCTCCATGTTTACGAAGGATACGCTGCACAATGGCCAGCCCGACGGCCCGGCCTACAAATTCCCGCTCCCGATGCAGGCGTTGAAAAATGGTGAATAATTTGTCAGCATACTTCATGTCAAAACCTATACCGTTGTCGCGCACGAAAATCACCCGCTGGCCGTCCTGCTCAACCGTGCCTACTTCGATCATTGCGCGAGGGCGCGTGTGAGTGAATTTCAGCGAGTTAGAGAGCAGGTTGAAAAACAGCTTCTTCATGAGCGCCGGATCGCAATCCGCAGTTGGCAAGGCGCCAATTTTCCACTCCACTTCGCGCGCTGGCATTTCGTCGCTGAGGGTGCGCACCACGGCATTCGCCACATCCACCAGCGCAACATGCTGCCGATGCATCTCCTGGCCGCCGAGGCGCGCAAGCTCCAGTAATGCTTCCAGCATTTCGCCCAGGTCTCGCGCGGCGTTTTGCACCTTTGCCAGAGACTCGCGGCAGTGGGCTTCCATAACTGGTCCGCAATCTTCGGTAAGGATCTGCAAATAGCCATTGAGGTGGCGCAAAGGAGCGCGGAGATCGTGCGAGACCGAATAGGCAAGGTCCGCCAGCTCTTTTCTGGCTTCCTTCAGTTCCTCAGAGCGCTGTTCCAGCACCCGCTCCAGGCCAGTAATCCGTTCGTTTGGTTCCAGTGAGTTGAGCATAGTAGGCCCTTGTTTGTTAGCGAAGCTGCGCAGGATGGCGGCAGATGGCCTCACTCTTGGTTCAGGGATCGGAATCCTTGAAACACGAGAACGCCTGATCGCGATGGCTGCGTGTTCGTCTTAAGGTGTTTTTGATTATAAGTTGCGAATCCTGGGTTCCTGCCCGGATCTGGCTCATTAAGAGTATTTTTAGAATGACGATGTTTTTCTTAGCTCTCGGAGTATGAAGGGAAGCCAAATGACGGGATGGTTTTCCCCCAACGCACCAGTTCCGTCACTTCAAAAAGGGGACTGCCCGCCGCAATAGCTGGAACGAGATTTTATTTCCGCCGCGAATGCCCTCTGACCCCCTAAATTCTGATTCCAAGCTGCTTTAAGTCAGGTTCCCGGAAAACGCGGCGGCAACCCGAGATCATCTATATCTCACAAAGGTATGAATTTTCTGCACCAGTAGGAAACGTGCCATGAAAAGTAATCTGGTTCTCTCGTTGGCCCTCTCCACCTTCGGTTTTTTGCCTCTAACCGCCCAGCAAGGCGTGCCTCCCGCTCCGCCTGATCAACAGGCCCCAACCGCATCTCCAGCGCAGACTCCTTCTGATAGCAATCCAACTCCGGACGCGCAGAAACCAGACAATCCTTCCAATGTGTATCGGCAATCCAACGGCCAGCCGTTCTCGTATCGCGTGACGGTGGTCCAGCGCACCACAGAGGCCGTTGATTACCGTGACCGCGGCGGCCAGACCCAGGTCGATTTCAAGGGAACTACGCTCATGCCCGCCGTCGATGGGAACGCTAGAGTCACCGGCCACACTGGCCGGCTCGCAATCGATGCCAATCTCCATCACCTGGCTCCTCCGCGCAGCTTTGGCCCTGAATACCTTACCTATGTCCTCTGGGCCATCACACCGGAAGGACGCCCAGTGAACCTGGGCGAAGTACGCCCTAATGACGACGGCAATTCGCGCCTCCAAGTTACCAGCGGGTTGCAGGAGTTCGGGATGATCGTGACCGCAGAGCCTTATTTCGCCGTAACCAGGCCCAGCGAGCTGGTGGTCGCCGAAAACATTGTGCGTCCGGATACCGCTGGCGGTCGGCATCCCATCTCCGCAAAATTTGATCTTCTGCAAAAAGGTCAGTACACGGTTAACCTAAATCCTGATCAATTGCCCGCCACCACGGCTGATAAGAAGACACCTCTCGAACTTCTTGAAGCGCAAAATGCCATTGCTATCGCCCAGGCGGCCGGCGCCGATCAGTACGCGGTTGATACTCTGGGCAAAGCCAAAGCTTATCTCGCCAAAGGACAGGAATACCTCCAGCAAAAGCAGAGCATCACGCCCATTGGCGCTGTCGCACGCGCAGCCACCCAGGCGGCGGAAGACGCCCGGCTTTTGACCCTCCAGAAGAAGCAGGAAGAAGAGAACGCAGCAGAGCGGCAGAGAGCCCAGGACCGCATCCAACAGGCGCAGTCGCAGGCTGAGTCTGAGGCTGCGCGCGCCGACGCAGCGCGACTCGATGCACAACGCCAAAAGGAGCAACGCGATCTTGCTGACCAGGAGCGTCAGGCTGCCGAGCAAGCGCGTTTACAGGCTGAACAAGCGGCGCAGCAGGCCACGCAGGAGAAAGCCGCGGCCGAGCAGCAGTTGCAACAATCCGAGCAGGCTCGCCAAGCCGCTTTGCAGCAGCAGCAAGCCCTTACGCAACAAGCCGAGCAGGCTCGTTTGCAGGCGCAACAGTCGGACCAAGCACGTCAGCAGGCCATCCAGCAGGCTGAAGAGCAACGCCAGCGTCTGCTCACCCAGCTCAATCAGGTCTTGCAGACCCGAGACAGCGCCCGGGGGCTGATTGTCAGCATGTCGGATGTCCTTTTCGATTTCAATCAGGCCACGCTGAAGCCCGGGGCCAAGCTGCGGTTGGCCAAGATTTCTGGAATCATCCTTGCCTACCCTGACCTGAAACTTGAAATCGATGGCTTCACTGACAACAAGGGCACTCCTTCTTACAATATGGTTCTCTCAGAAAAGCGCGCCAAGGCAGTGCGCGATTTTCTGGTAGCCCAAGGGGTCAGCTCTGATGCCGTCAACACCAAAGGACTCGGCGAATCGAGCCCTGTAGCCAGCAATGCGACGGCTGCAGGCCGCCAGCAAAACCGCCGAGTTGAACTGGTGGTAAGCGGAAACGCAATAGGCAGCAATATCGGTGTAGGCGGCGCATCAACTGGCGCAACTCCCGGCGTCACCGGTGGAGTTTCCGGGGCCACCCAACCGAGTTCGCCGTCCGCACAGCCAGCCACCGCGACGCCCGGAAGCGTTTCCGCCCCAGTTGGATCGACCGGGACGCAATATCCGACTACTTCGCATCCGCCGACCGGTTCAGGGCAACAGCCTGTTGCCGATCCTCCACCAACGGACAACAAACCACCTAAGCTATAGCTTCATCTGCTACGGGAGATGTCATCGATAATGGCATCTCCCTTTTCTTCCCAACACAGTTTTGCCGCGCTCACATAGCTGCGCCCGGCCTCGAATTCGTTTTATGCAATCTGCATCTTAATTCCCGTGATCGCCGTTATCTCAGATCTCCACTTTGAAGAAGAAGCTTCTGACGTTATACCCGGCCGCGACGGGCGTCCGGGCCTGATCTTCCGGAGAAATCTTGATCCGCGCGCGTATTGCAATTTCATCGCTCAGATGGCGGAGCAGATGCAGCGCCGGCGTCTGCATACATTTGACCTTGTCATCGCAGGAGACCTCTTTGACTTCAATCGCACCGTGCTTTGGTTTCGCGACGACCTGCGCCCTTATATGCCGCTGCCCAAAATAGGCCCGCACCTCGAAGCCAAGCTGCTCAACATCCTGGAGGCTATAGCCGTCGAGCCTCCTGTCCAGCAGGCGCTGGAGGCTTTCCGTTTGCTCGCCCGGGGCCGCTATCGTCTGGACAAGTCTCAAGGCGGCAAAGAGCACGACTTTCCCGCCAAGCGCATCAATATTCACTATCTCACCGGCAATCATGACCGTCTGAGCAATGCCACGCGCGCGGTACGCAAACGTGTGCGCGAGTTGATCGGCCTGAAAGGAGACGCGCTTTTTCCTCATACATTTCTAGCCAAGGACCCAGCCGTCCTGGTGCGCCATGGACATGAATATGACGCCAACAATTTCTCCATCGACCCAGCGAAGCTGAAGAGCATCCCGGAGAAGTTTCCAGAAAAAGCGTACGACGAAGCGAATTTTGGCGACTTCATCACCATCGATGTTGCGGCCCGGCTGCCCTTCCTGTTGCGGCGCAAATATGGCGACCAGCAAATTCTCGCGGACAAGGTGATGAGCAACCTCTATCTGCGGCTCCTGCAATTTGACGACGTGCGGCCGCAATCCGCTCTTCTGGATTACGTTCTCGACGATAGTCACGGCAAATACTCGGTTGAGGAAGCGTGGGAACGGCTGGTGCCGGTCATTGAAATCTTGCTCGATGAAATCCACGCAAATCCTTTTTTTCAATATTGGCTCGCCAAACGTGCCCATCTTTGGACTCCTGCGGAACTGGAAGCGGCCGGCGGTTTGCTGAAACTGGGCGGCTGGCGCAATAAGGTCGCCCGCGAGGCCGCACGCAAAATCTCCCACTACATGTTGGGCGGCAACGTGGCCGGCCCAGAAATCCTCGCACAGCGGGAGAAGCTGATTCAAAAGCAAAAGGTCCGGCTGGTGCTTGCGGGACATACTCACAACCCCCAGGTTTGTCTGCTCCAAGCGGACCCTGAGAGCGACCGGTTCTATGTGAATACAGGCACATGGAGAAGCCGGATCCCCGCCACGCCTGACGATCGCACCTTTGGCCGATTGCAGGCGCTTACCTGCGTCATGTTATTTGCCTCATCTGAAGACCAAAAAGAAGGAAGACACGATACACTTGGCACATTCGACTATTGGAACGGCTACACTCGCCACTTTATGCGGCGGAAGCAGTGATTACAACTGGACCATGCAGTTTCGGCTCCTGTTTCGAATTAGCTGTTGCGTTGAGTTGCCGGTTAGTTTTGTGTGCTAAATCCTGAGGTAGCTCACGATATACTTAAAGGTCGGAGAGTGATTGCCATGCTTTCATCTCACGCCACGTCCCGCTTTTTCTGTCAGACTCCATGGTCGATTCTCCTCCTTACGATTGTCTTGCCGTTTCTTAACGGATGCAGTATGGGAACAACTACACCGCAGACTGCCATGAGCTTTGCCTTCGTCACAAATTCCGGATCAGGAACAGTGTCTGCATTCGCCGTCAGCAACTCCGGCTCTTTATCCCTGATATCGGGAGCTCCTTTCCAGGCAGGCCCTGGAGCAGAGTTTCTGGCCTTTGATTCGGTGCACAAGCTCCTTTTTGTAAACAATCAGACTGCGAATACTGTTTCAGCGTTCTCCGTAAGCACCAGTAGCGGCATGCTCACCGCCGTTCCAGGGTCGCCGTTCGCTACTGGCGCGCGGCCCACCGGCATCGCTGTGGATCCAGCGGGGAAATTCGTCTTCGTAGCGAACCAGGCGGCAAACAGCATCTCTGTCTTCAGTATCGGGGCGAATGGCGCTCTGTCGTCCGTTCCCGGCTCGCCCTTCGCCGCCAACAACCCTTACGGATTGGCCATAAGTTCAGGGGGAACGGTTCTGTTCGCCAACAATTTTCCTGATTCCCAGACCACCGATCTCAACACCGTTTCCGCATTCCAGATTGGAGCGGATGGTGCTCTCACTGCAGTTTCTGGTTCACCCTTCGCCACTGCAAATTCCACCGGCTTTGCTTCCGCAATAGGGCTTGCCGCAGGTCCTTCAGGAAAGTTCCTGTTCGTCGCCGACCACATGGCCCAGGCGATTGTTCCGTTCAGCATCGCCTCAACAGGCGCGTTGACACCGTTAACAACACTTCCGACACCGGCGCCGAGTTGCTCTGTTTCCTGCCACAACAATCCTTTGCGGCTTACGGTCCATCCCAATGATCGCTTCGTTTATGCCAGCAACGTACAGGCCGGCACACTGTCCGCATTCAGCATGACCAATGGCACACTATCTTCTATTGCAGAAGTCGCCACCGGACAGCACCCCTTTGGCGTCGCGCTCGATCCCGCAGGAGGGTTTCTCTACGTAGCCAACAAAGTCGACAACACGATCTCCACCTACTCGGTAAATTCTTCCACAGGCATGGTTGCGCCGCTTAGCGGTTCGCCTTTCTCTGGAGCACTGAACAAGCCCACTGACATTGTGGTGATTGCCCGCCAGTAATTTGCGCCATCTCAGATAAGAACGTTGTGAATCTCTATCACCGGGGTTTCCATCTACCCCCTCCCCCTTCGGGTCATCCCAGATTGGCGTGGGTTTCAAGCCCATCATCCCAACCCATCCCAATTTGGCGTAGAGTTCAAGCATCTCTCTTGGATTGGCGCAGACTTGCCGGCATCGCGCAGTGTGCTATCGCACTCGACTCCGTGCCTGCCGGTTGCGGCAACATCCTCGCGCTTCCCCGATCCTTGACCCGCGTGCATCCGCGGTAATCCCTCTTTCAGATCTGTGTCATCAGTGTTCATCAGTGGTAAGGTCTTCGTTAAGCTTCCTTCCGTCCGCGATCAAGTACATTTCGCATTGCTCTTCATCTCTCTCTAAAAGCGGTTTCAATTTGGTAATAGCTGTCGGAGATTGTAAGTTAGCGCGATTCTATTCACGACTCAAGCGCGAAGAAGTACATCTTGACAGAGCTGTCGCAGGGGTCTGTATCGTTTTCGCACATTGAGCTTATTGCCACGCCTTCAGCCGCAGATTATCGGACGTACGCAAGTAATTTCCGAGACGGTTTATGTGGTCGTAACTTTTCTGATTTGATAATTCGAGCCACTGAGTTAAAGGATCTTTGCGAAAGGATGGGATGCCATTCTGTATCCTTTCCACCTTCCGGTTTCACCTCATTCAGCGGCCATAAACCAACACTCTGAAGGTGCCCGGAACCGCTGTCCGTCGCGGACGTGGACGCTCTGCGGTTGGGGCTGGAGGCGGGCCAAAATCCGCTGTGTCCACAAAGAGATGGTGAGTCTTAGCATCAAGGCCCATTGTCTTGGCTCCAAACTCAGTCTTCACGGTTTCCACCTCGCTGAATTTGTCCGGCGAGTCTTCATGAAAGACGTGGATCATCCCTTCCAGCGTCGATACAAACA
>JBARMK010000325.1:0-2012 GCA_049802395.1 Candidatus Angelobacter sp. | reverse complement strand
GTGGAGGCATTGGAATCACCCCCGGCCGAGAGCTTCTTTCCCAGCAGAAGCAGCAATAAAAACGCGATAACAAAAATGATGACCTTGGTTGGATCCATGCGAGCGTTCTCGGAGTTTATGCCGCCTGCTCGATCTTGATCGAGTTGATCACCACGTCTTTTACCGGACGGTCTTGCGCGCCTTTCTTGGCCTTGGAAATCTTGTCCGCTACGTCCTGGCCTTCGACGACCTCGCCGAAGATGGTGTGATTGCCAGTAAGCCAGGGCGTTGCCGCCACAGTGATGAAAAACTGCGAGCCATTGGTTCCGGGGCCGGCGTTTGCCATCGCCAGCTTGCCCGGCTTGTCAAACTTGTGCGGTGAGCCCTTCGTCTCGTCCTGGAATTTGTAGCCCGGCCCACCCATTCCAGTGCCGCTGGGATCGCCGCCCTGGATCATGAAGTCGGGTATCACGCGGTGAAATATTGTGCCGCTATAGAGCGGTCCGGAGCTGCTTTTTCCGCTCACGCTGTCTTTCCATGGGCGCTTGCCCTCGGCAAGGTCAGTGAAGTTCTTAACGGTGATAGGCGCTTCTTTTTCAAACAGGCGGCAAACCATCTTGCCCTCTGAGGTGTCAAGCAGCGCGTAAATCCCTGGCTGGCGAGTCATTGGGTTCCTTTCTGGTCCATTAAATTGTTGAGTTACACTTTAGGCTGCTGTTAGTTTGGCGGGGAAGACTTTGGCGTTGCTCCGGCCTTTGCCGGCGCTGGCTTTTTGGCTGCGGGTTTTGCCGCTGCGGCTTTGCTGGCGCCCACAATCTCAATGTGCGTGATCTTCACCGGGTTCAGCGGACGATCATTGGGGCCGCGCGGCATCCGTGCGATCTTTTTGACCAGCTCCACCGAATCGTTATCGCACTGTCCAAAGATGGTGTAGCCGGTGCCTATGGGCCTTCTGAGTTCTGGGCATCCTCCTTCCACCAGGCAGGGGTTAAGGAAAGGCACCTCTTTTTCCGTGATGAAGAACTGTGAACTATTAGTACTGGGGCCACGGTTCGCCATGGCAAGACGTCCTGGTTTGTCAAACAGCAGATCGGGATGAAGTTCATCCTGGAATTCAAAGCCAACGTCGCCGGAGCCCGTACCGGTGGGATCACCGCCCTGGATCATGAATTCGGGAATCGTGCGATGGAAAATTACACCGTCATACAGAGGTTTGTGTTCAGTTTTACCGGTCGTTGGGTCCTTCCACTCTTTCTTGCCAGTCGCCAGACCGATGAAGTTAGCCACCGCCTTGGGGGCCTCGCTGGGGAATAGCTCGCATTTTAGGTCACCGACCGTGGTATGTATGATCGCTTCCGGGGATTTACCTGTGCTGGGCGCGGTCACCGGTTTTGCCGGGGTATGGGTATTGCTGGGAGCAGCTTTCCTGGGCGCAGACTGGCCTGACGCGCCCAGGCCGAAACACAGTAGAATCAACGCAACACGAGTCACCATTCGTCTCTCCTTGAGGACATGTAACGGATTATTAGAAATGGAGACCTCAAAGAAGTAAAGCCTTCGCCTCGGCCCCCGTTCTTTGGCAGGAACCTTTTTCCCGGTCTGCGGTAATCATCTCTGAAAGGACAAACAACCTCTGCCAGCGCCAATTGCTAACTCGTTATCCGACGAAGATTTGATGGCGCAGGTGCGCAGCGGCATGGGCGAGATGCTGGGTGTGTTGTTTGAGCGCTATCACGTGCCTTTATTCAACTTTTACTTGAAGCTGATCGGCGAGCGGACCGTAAGTGAAGACCTGGTTCAGGAAGTCTTCTTCCGCATCCTGAAATACCGCCATAGCTATCGCGTGGAAACTCCTTTTAAAGCCTGGATGTACCAGATCGCGCGTAATGCGCGCATCGATCATTTTCGCAAGCACCGCTCGGAGACCAGTTGGGAGCCGGAGATGTCGCCCGCCGTGGCGCCGGTGGAGACGGCACAGCAAAGACAGGAGGCGGTATTGCTGCACAGCGCGCTGAGGAGGATCTCGGTAGACA
>JBARMK010000324.1:0-2123 GCA_049802395.1 Candidatus Angelobacter sp. | reverse complement strand
TGGCCTGCTGCGTGGCGTTTTCATTGGTCAGGCTGGTGAGCAGGCCGGTATTGAAATCGTATGTCCCGCTAACGCAATGTGTGACCGAGCCAGGATTCGTCGTAGGCGAACAGCTCTGGGTGGAATAAGCGCCCTGGTACGCCGGGTCGTAGCTGTGGTTAGTGGTGTGGCCTAATGGGTCAGTCAACGACTGCACCTCGCCCGTGTCGAAGTATGTGGAACTAGCGGTGACGGTGCTGTTGTTGGTGTTCAGCCAGCGATGCGTCGAGGTCAGATTGCCGCGCACGCTCCACGGCGCTGCAGCGACCTGCGTGGTCACGCCGGAGCTTGCCGGAGTGGATTCGTCGTAACCATACGTCGTCAGCGCCACCTGGTTGCTGGCTCCGTCCAGCACCTGGACCTTCGCCGGCAGGTCCAGCAAGTTGGCTGCTAGATAAGCGCTATTCATCTGCCACTGGTAGGTAGTCAGCGTTTGGCGCAATAGGGGCCCCGGCGCGCCCTGACCCCAGTCGTACTCCCGCACCGCGACGGGCTTTCCGTAAGAGCCGGTGTAGTTGGTGACGCCATTAGTCTGCTGGGCGCCCCAGCAGCCGACTCCAGTCGGTGGGTCATCGAAGGGAGGATAGGTCTTGGTGTGCCCGGCGCCGCCGCCTCCGGATGACGGGCACTCATTCACGTTCGAGGTAATTCCATCCAACGGTCCGTGATAAGCCAGGGCATTGTCATAGTCGGTCTCCACCTTGCTTACCAGCCCGTTCGGCAGCGTGGTGGTCACGCGGATGGGAAAAACATTGGTGACGGTTGTGGCGGCCGATGGCAAGCCGCCGCTGCCGATCACCGCCGGATCATAGGGATTGAAGGTGTACTGATAGTCGGTGTTCACCGTCTTGAGCAGCGTCCCGCCATTTTGCGAACCCTGATAGTGCCGGGTTTGGGTCTCGTAAAACGAGCAGCTCCCAGCGTTCAGATTGCCCAACCCCGTGATGACATGCACGGTGTCATTGCCCAAAGGGTCGGTAACAATGCCGCCGTTGTATTTCCAGGTGTGCGGGCCGCTGCCATCGTTGGCATCCACGGTACGCGTCTGCACTGCCCGGTCGAAACCGCTATTGCACCCCATATTCGACACGGCCCAGGTATAGGTAATGCTTCCGCCGGTGGGAAATGTCAGTTTCAAAAGGTCGCCGAAAGCAACCGACGAAGTGTTGCTGGGATCGGCAGCGTCATACTGAAAAGCCCAATAAGTGTTGTCCGGCAGGACCACGCTTTGCAGCATGTAGAAGTTTTGGCTGACCTGAAAAATCGGCGGCGCAGGCGTGCCCGCCCCAGTCCTGACGTAAACGCCTGTATAACAGAGAATCAGCGGCAGCGTACCGCCACCCACGGTAGGCAGGCTCCATGTATAGGCGTAAGTCGCAGCTTGAAAGGCATAATTCAAAGCTGGACATGCGCCCAGGCTGGCCGTACTGGCTGGCGGAGTGGCAGTTGAAGGAGCCGGGCCGGGTGCCAGCGGTATTTGCCGTCCTAGAGTGTCAATGGAAGCCATGCCGTCGGAGGTCGTCGAGACCTGGTTGCCTTGGCGGTCCTCGGCAAAGACGGTAAACGCCGAAATCGTCCCGTTCCGGTCCACCGCGCCCATGGAACCCGTGGAGCTGGCAAAGCCCGATCCGTCAAGCGCGACCAGGCCATTATTAGTCGTTGCCAACTGATGCACGGCTCCGTCAGTGGTGTAGGCCGAAACCGGGTGGACGATAATGTCGGCGCCATCGAACGACAGACTGCTATCCAGCGAGCCCGTCCCGATTCCCGCAAACCCTTCAAACCCAAGGGTGACGCTGTTGCCGAAGCTTTTCAGTGAAGTGCGCAGAGGATTGGGCCCGAACAGCACATGAAGCCGCACAGGACAGCCCCCGGCGTTTGGAGGGCAAGATTCCTGGTAAAGGCTGAAGTTCTTGCCGTTATAACGCAGCACTATCGGATAGGCCAACTCACCGCCTCGCTGCGAATAGGTGAACAAATTCGCTTGCAGGATAAGGTTCTGGTTGGTCAGGCTCACCTGGTCTATGGCTCCTCCATGGTAGGAGCCATAAGGCTTCATCCCTTGTTCAAGATCAGGGCTGACC
>JBARMK010000323.1:0-4013 GCA_049802395.1 Candidatus Angelobacter sp. | reverse complement strand
CACCAGTGCTCGGACGCATCCGATCCAACGGAAAGTTAGCGGCTAGCGGTACGACATCAGACAGCCAAAAGCGTTCCGCCACTGTAGAAACCCGCATTGCCGTGGCTTCAATGGACGACATTCGACGTATTCCGTTCTGGAACGGCTACGCGCCGCTTCCGTCCCAACCTCCGCAACTGAGATTCGCTCTTTCCCAGCAAGATGAACGATCACTCATTGAGTGCTGCTGCCATGCGGGCAGCAAAAACGTGCTCGCACCTCTCATGCTCCGAGTCCAGAACCGAAAGCTCTGTGCGCTATTTCAGGAATGGACGATCCTTCGAATATCTCTGTTCCGGAATCTATTCTGGACACGTAGAAATTCGCCAGTAGTTCAGCATCCATAAAAGGAATGATTCGCACCCGTCTGACTCCGGATCTTAGCGCGCACTCAGACGCCCGAAGTTTTGAACGAATGCCGTCGGTTTCAGCGGTACTGTGGATTAACTCCGGTACTTCTCGGATGTCCAGCCAGCGAATGACGCTTCCGTTTGCGTCCTTTACGCCGGCAATGTCCGTCAAGAAGATCAATGCGTGCGCTTCCCATCGTGACGCAATGATTGATGCAAGCGTGTCCGGATCAGTGAAACAGTATTGACGCTCCGGTGTAAGGCCCACACTGGCGACCACGGGCGTGATACCAAGATTACAAAGAGCGTTTAGCCACGTTAAATCGACCTGGGCAATTTCGACTGGACTAAAAAACCCTTGAGGCGCTCCGTTTCTGCCTCGAAGTTTGAATATTCCACAATCCTCCCCACACATTCCTAAGGCTTTCAGTCCTCGTCGATCAAAATGCGCAACGACATTCTTGTTGGCAGCTCCTGCAATGAGCGCCGCTTCCAGGCTGCAGTCAGAGCCGCCCAGCTTCCCACGGGCGGACGCCTCATAAGTGCGTGGCGTCATAGCGGCATTCAGGGCGGTGTAACCACCGTGAACAGCCACCAGCCGATGTCCATCCTTTGTTAATTCGACAAATGCAGATGCGCATTTGTTCAGCGCCACGGTATCGCCAAGCAATCCATCGCCGATTTTGATCACCATTTTCATATCTGCAACGGTCACATGGCTGCTCGGCACAGTAATTAAGCCGGTCTAGTCTGATGTCTGCAGGGCCGGAGGACTTCCCGGAGGCTGTGCTGAATTGTGGCGGTTCGAATCCCAGAGCTTCCCCAGGAGGAACCGCCCTTGCAGGCGGTTTTATTTGCTGATACTGCCGACGACCTCTTGCGCCAAACGGTTCTCTGCATCCACGAAGACGATTTGCGGCGAGTGCTGCGTCACGTCATCTGAGTCCGTGTACATTCCAAAAGCCGCGATAATCACCAAATCTCCGACTTCGGCCCTTCGCGCCGCTGCTCCGTTCAGGCATATTTCTCCCGACCCTTTGGGTGATGGCAAGGCATAAGTCTGCAGCCTCTCTCCATTTGTCACATTCCAGATATGAACGGCCTCAAAAGGGACAATCCCTGCTGCGTCCATCAGCAACTCATCAATGGCGATACTGCCTTCATAATGCAAATCAGAGCGAGTAACGGTAGCCCGGTGTATCTTCGCTTTAAGCAGCTGTAACAACATTATCTTTCTCCTTTTTTGGATACTGAAATCAGGCGTGCAAATGAAATTGAAAGCGTCTGCTGCAGAACGACCGACAAGCATACCCAATCGACCAAAACAGGTCAAAAAGAAAAAATGTTGTTCTGTTTTTGTTATTTTATTAAGTGAAATGCCGATTTCAAGAACAGACATCTTCCCTGAGGTCCAACCTCTGAGTTGCCGTACAAGTACAATCAACTTATGTATATATAAAGGATAGGAGCAAGCAGGCTATTTTTTGGATTACGGAAAATGCAAATGTGAAGCTGAAGTGCGGTTCCGAAATGGTACCTGGCTCCCAGCGTCACTCGAAGATTACAAACGACGCCAGACCTCTATTGTGGGTTGTGGATTGGTAATTTTTAAGGAAAACTGCCCTGAACGCTTACCTTGCACGGCAGTTCCATAGACATGGGCAGTCTCCTCCCCGATCAAGACTGAGCGCCCTTCGGCGGCCAGCTCGGGGCCTCGACGCCGAACTGCTTGGCTTATGAGGCAGGCGCCGAAGCTCTTCCCCTTTGAGATCCCTCGCTTTCGCTCGGGATTTCGGCTGCGGCCTCCCGCTTCCCCTCACGCCCGCAAAGCGCCTCAAGATGGCCGGAACCTGCGATCCGGGGGTTCCCGGCAAGGCGCCTTTCCTTCTTGGGGTAGGGTGAAGCTAGTCGGCCCGCTTGCTAGTCGCTCGCCGGGGCTTCGGCTTGCTCTTGCTTTTGCCCTTGAGATTGAGCGCCACTGCAGTGCGGATGAGGTCCTTCAAGGCCGCCTCATCGACCTTGTCGCCTTCGTGGATGTCGATAGCGCGCCTGACATTCCCCTCGAGGCTGGAATTGAACAGACCTGAAGGGTCCTTCAACGCAGATCCCTTGGCAAATGTCATCTTGACAACGTTTTTGTACGTCTCACCCGTGCACACGATGCCGCCGTGGGAGAAAACGGGAGTCCCCGGCGATTTCTGCTTGGCCCACTTCCACTCTTCCACGATCTCCGGGTCTGCCTGGTGTATGATTTCGCGCACTTTCGCGAGCATCTTTCCGCGCCAATCCCCAAGCTCCTTGATCCTGGCGTCGATGATTGCAGAGGCAGATTCCACCGCGACGGCTTGTTTCATATAAAGCTCCAACTCTCGCACATATTTTAGATGCGCTCAGCGTAAACCTGCAGCCTCCGGAGTGGAAGCCTCTTCGTTGGGCTCTGCCCCAGTCTTTGTAGCAGCAACGTTCGACGGCCGGTGTACTTTCCCATACCTCGCTCACCAGTGGTGTACTGGTGAAGAGATCAGCTAGCTTTTTTATGACTCTCTTTCTCCTTGGTGGCCACTGCGACGTCTGTGGGCTGAGGATGCGCACTCGGAATTTGTGCTGCGGACTGAGTCAGCCAGGTTTCGAAGCGGGTCTCGCCGAGTCGTGTGTTATTGCCCGGAACCAGTGTTTTCTCGCTGACTTTCGCCCCAGAGTAAAGCGCTTTTGGGTCAGCGATGACTTCGCGAGGATCTTTCAGTGCGGCCAGGCGCCGCCGAACTAGATCATCCAGGCGAAACTGTTCCGGCCCTCCTATTTCGACAATGCCATTTACTGGCGGCCCTACCGCGATCCTGGCTACGCCACTCGCGACATCGTCCGCAGCCATCGGCTGGAAAAGCACATGTGGCAAACGCACCTTGCCGCCGTCCGTGGAAATGTCGGCGAGGCCCTTGAGGAACTCGAAGAACTGTGACGCGTGCACAATGGAGTAGGGGATTGAAGATTCTTTGATCAATTTCTCCTGAGCAATCTTTGCGCGGAAGTAACCGCTTTCAGACAGCCGATCAGTTCCCACGACAGATAACGCAACGTGATGTCCTACGCCTGCGGCCGCTTCATTGGTGAGAAGGTTACGAGTTGATGTCTCGAAAAATTTCAGCACTGCTGCGTCATCCCAGGAGGGAGAATTCGATACGTCAACCACCACCGATGCACCCTTCAGCGCTTCGGCCAGTCCTTCGCCAGTGAGAGTGTTGATACCTGTGTTGGGTGCTGCCGCTACAGCTTCATGCCCGTGCTCACGAAGCCTGTTGACAAGCTTTGAGCCAATAAGTCCAGTACCGCCGATCACTACGATTTTCATAATTGTCTCCTTCATTTTTTTGCCGGCGCATTTCGCGCCGCTGAGATGTAAGTTGTCATTTCTGGCGCGTTGCAAATGGCGCCGGCGCCTGCCTCCTTGGCATAGCCCCACACGACCGCATAAACCACGGTGACGAGCCATTGGAAGCTCTAGAGGCGCCAAACTTGAGTTGACCGAGGTTGTTCATATCTTCCATATACGTTTTTAGGAGGAGGGCGAGGGGACGGTGTGAATTTCTTGGCGGAGTGGCGAACCCATATACAACACTCCCAACT
>JBARMK010000322.1:0-2301 GCA_049802395.1 Candidatus Angelobacter sp. | reverse complement strand
GCGACGCGAGGGAAACCCTATAGTTACAAGATACATAAGGTTCTGCGGTAGGTGCAGATCTTTGCCTTCGAAATTCTGCAGCGGGTAGGGACCCCTCACCCGCTCCACTGCATCGCGCAAGGCCCGCACAGTCTGGAGCTCGCTGGATTCGGGTAGCATCACTAACTTTCGGCAGCTTCCTTGTCAGCCGTGACCTTCATCGCAATGAGCACCTTGTCATCGTCGTTCATGCTGGCGGTGGAGTAGGCTGACACCTCTGCCAGCACAGCATCCAGAATGCCCTGGGCACTGCGTTCCCGATTTCGGCGGACGCAATCCGTCAGACGGCGTATTCCATACTCATGTTTTTGCTCGTCAGAGATGCGCGGGATACCGTCCGTGGTGCAGACCAGCAGATCGTCTTTTTCCAATTTAATGGCGCCGCGCGTGTAGTCGGCCTGGGGGAAAAGTCCGATTACGGTGCCGCCCTCTTCCAGCATTTTCACCTCACCGCTTTTGCCCTTTACCAGGATCGGAGGCACGTGCCCGGCATTTACATATTGCAGCACGTTGCGGCGCGTATCGACTAAACCCAGAAACACGCCGAGATGCTTGCCCGACCGGGTGTAGGTATAGAGCATTTCATTCAGCGAGAAGGCCAGGACCTCCAGGGAATGCAGGTGCATTACAAGCGCGCGCAAGGTGGCTTGTAAATTGGCCATGATCAGCGCGGAAGAAACGCCTTTGCCCTCCACTTCGGCGCTTACCAGCAGCAATGACTGCGGGCCCAGGTTGATAAAGTCGTAATAGTCGGCGGCCACGTCAAAGCAGAAATCGCTGAGCACGGCGATGTCATACCCCGGCACCACCGGCGGAGCTTCCGGCAGGAGTCGGTGCTGGATACTGCGGGCGAGCGAAAGTTCTCTCTCCATCCGCTGCTTCTCCAGGGTGTCGCGATGCATCTGCGCGTTCTCCAGCGCCATGGCCATGTGCCCGGAAAGCCGGGTGAGGAAGCCTACGTCTTCAGGAGAAAATTTTCCGCTTTGCGCATTTAACAACTGCAGCACGCCCACAATTTCACCCGAATGGTGGCGAATAGGAAGGCTAAGCAGCGATTTGGTGCGGTAGTTCAGGCGTTGATCGAAACTGGGATCGAAGAATTCAAGCGCGTAAGCGTCTTCAGTGTTAACCAACTCACCGGAGAGGGCCACGCGTCCGGCCACGCCTTTACCGAAAGGAATGCGTATTTCCTGGTGGTCCAGTCCTGAGGCGGCAATCGACCATATCTCTTTGCGTTTCTGGTCGGCGAGGAAAACTGTGCCCCGTTCGGCCTTGACCTCAGTCCGGGCAATCTTCAGGATCAGCTCCAACAGCTCCGCCAGATCGAGGGTTGAGTTCAGCAGGCGGGTGGCCTCAAACAGAAGCGAGAGCTGATTGATGTGCTTGTCTTTCTCCTGCGTAGCCAGCACGTTGTTCAGCTTGGCCGAACTCATCTCCGAGTAAAGCCTCCACCATATCAGCAGATCTTCAGCGACCTCGCCGGTGGTGTAAATCGTCAAGACGCCCGCCAACTGGCCCGCCGCCAGCAATGGGTAGCCGGAAATGTGGCTGAGTCCAGTGGCGTGGGCAAACTCCTGGTCGTCGCCGCCAAAAGTGGAGAGCTTAATATTTTCAATGGTCGTTTTGTTATGGGCGATTTTACCTACCGCACCCGCGCCGTCAGCGGCATAGTCAAGCCGGTGGGTCGCCTTCAGTCCCTCAGCATGAGTCAGGTAACAGGAGCCGGAGGAGCTGTCCCAAAGCCAGAGTTCGGCGCGGGCAGCGTCAAAATCGCTGACCAGCATTTCCAGCACGCGCGCGGTGATGTCTTCACCGGCGCGGCTCAGGGCGGCCACGGCGCTGGCGAATGCGTTTACATAATTTTTGCTCTGTGTTTTTGTCTTTAGCACAGCTAAGCCGTCCATCCGTACCCATCTCTCCGCGTTAAAAGCATAAATGCGGAGATGTGCTCATCCCGAGTTTACCGGGATTTTTAGAGACTGCCTGGGGAGAGTGGCCTTAGTTTATGAAGACGTACCTGAATTGTAAAGAAAAAGGGGGGTAACGACGGTAGGAGCACCTTTATCTATCGGGACATCTGGAGACCGGATCATCGGGAGATCGGGATATCAGGGTCATCGGAAAATTGCCAAAATTGCCGAAGATCCCAAGGGAACTGATCAATCTTTTTTCGGTGCGAAGGTTGAGCCCCAGAAGATGGAGCGGCGGGTGAGCACAATTTCGTCGAGCGCCTGCTGCATGCGGGCACGCACGTCCAGGCTG
>JBARMK010000321.1:0-13522 GCA_049802395.1 Candidatus Angelobacter sp. | reverse complement strand
ACCTCGCGGGTCCCCGATGCGCTGGCGGAGCCGGTTTGATAGTTCTACTTAGCTCTGCTCTTCAGTCGTTGCAGCAGTTGCGGCCACTGCCACCGGACGATCCACTTCGCGCAAACGAGCGGCTTTGCCCTTCAATGCGCGCAGATAGAACAGCTTGGCGCGGCGGACCTGATTGGCACGGACCACCTCAACCTTATCGATCACCTTGGAGTTGAAAGGGAAGATGCGCTCTACACCCTGGCCAAAGCTGATCTTGCGCACGGTGAAGCTGCCTTGTGGGCCGCTGCGCTTGGAGATGACTGTGCCTTCAAAAGCCTGAATGCGCTCTTTGTCGCCTTCTTTGATCTTCACCTGGACTCGGACTGTATCGCCGGCATTGACTTCAGGCAGGTCATTGCGCTGCAGCTTGGCAGCCAGTTTTTCCATGATGGGGTGTTGTGACATGATCTTTTCCTTCTTGTCTCTCTTCGAATTTTAGCAATTAGCAGCTAGCAAATGGCAATTAGCAGATGCAGGGTTCTTATTTTCGTTAATTGCCAGTTGCTAATTGCTATTTGCTTTTTTCGCCGATCTCGGCGAGAAACTTTCTGTCTTCCGCGCTTAGCGGCTGGCGCTCCAGCAAGTCCGGCCGATTGCGCAAAGTTTTTTCCAGCGCCTTACGCCGGCGCCACTTGCGAATCTGCTCATGGTTGCCGCCAATCAGCACTTCCGGCACTATCATCCCGCGAAACTCTGCCGGCCGTGTGTAATGCGGATAATCCAGCAAGCCACCCGAGCCGCATGTGCTGTCCGGCCCGTCGACCCCGGCCTTCAGCGTAGCGCTAAAACTTTCCTGGTGCGAAGAAGCTTCGTTACCCAACGCTCCCGGAACCAGCCTTGTAATCGTATCAATGATTACAGCCGCGCCCAGTTCGCCGCCGCTTAAAACGTAGTCGCCGATCGATATCTCGCGGTCGGCCAGCCCTTCCGCCACACGCTCATCCACACCTTCGTAGCGTCCACAGATCAGCACCAGGCGGCCCAGCTTTGACATCTCTTCTGCCACGCTCTGGCTAAACATCTGCCCCTGCGGCGAAAGCAAAATCACCGACTCTTTTGCCGCCCCAGCTACTCGCTGATCTCGTGGCGTCAGCTTCAGCGATTCAGCACAGGCAAACAGTGGCTCCGGCTTCAGTACCATGCCCTCACCACCGCCAAACGGACGATCATCCACTGTCTTGTGGCGGTCCGTGGTAAAGGCCCGCAAGTCATGCAACAAAATTTCAATGAGCCCGGCTTCGCGCGCCCTGCGCACAATGCCATAGTCCAGAGGCCCGCGAAAAAAGTCCGGAAAAATAGTTACGATCTCGAACTTCATCGGCGGACTCAACCAGATTTCTTTAGCTGCCGCTGTTTTTCTCTCTGGTACAGCGGCGCATCCAGTTCAAGCATTCCTTCGGGCAGCTTCATATTTACCCGTCTCTGCTCAAGATCAACTTTTTCAATGTAGGCGGCGGCAAAGGGAATCAACTGCTCCTTTTTGCCCTGCACAATCAGAAGCGGCGCTTCACCGCTGCCAAACTGTACATCCCTTATCTGACCGATCTCGTGCCCGGAATCAGTCACGGTGCAACCGGCCAAATCGCTCACATAAAACTCATCGGTCCCGAGCTCTGCACGCTCGCTGAAGGGGACCTGTATCTCGCATCCGATAAGCGTTTCTGCTTCGCTGATGGAATCAACGCCGGCAAACTTCAGCACCACCATGCCTTTGTGAAACCAGTATGCGTCAAGTTCCAGTTCGCGCCGCTGGCTGATTCCTCCTGCAGCCCGCCTTTCGTCGCTTTTCGTTCCGCGCAAGGCAAAGAGCTTTTTGCGTGTCGAGAACCGCTCAGGGAAATCGGTGAACAAGGTGGCGGCAACTTCACCCTTGCGCCCCTGCGTCTTAGTTACTCTGGCGATAGTGATAAAATCATCTTCGCCGGAGCTTTCAGGGGAGACAGTCATTCTTCAAGTGGAAAGCTATTCCGCGCCTGCCGCTTCTCCTTCTTCTTCCTCGATGATCTCCAACAAGTAGCGCTTCTTGTACTTCATGCTGGCCGCACCCAGGATGGTTCGAATGGACTTCGCCGTACGTCCCTGCCGTCCAATCACTTTGCCCAGGTCTGCCGGGGCCACGCGCAACTCAAGTATCGTCGCGTCGCCGTCTTCGACCGGGGTCACCTGAACTTGTTCGGGAGCATCCACAAGGGCCTGCGCAATTTGCTCCACGAGCATACGCATGTCGCCGCCCGCATCCGTCATAAGGGGAGTCCTTCACTCCTATGCTTGGGCCCGATTTCCGTTGCCTATACCGGAAAGACTGACTCTTGCTGCTTGCTTACGCTGCGGGCGTTGCCGCCGCTTGTGACTTGGTGAGCAGCCGGCCCACGGTATCAGAAAGCTGCGCGCCCTTGGAGACCCAGTAATCAATACGGTCTCGTTTCAAGTTGATGGTAGTAGGGTTGGTGCGGGGATTATAAAGTCCCACTACTTCAACAGAACGGCCATTACGTGCCCGCTCCTTTTCAATCACCACCACGCGATAATAAGGTTGCTTGCGCGCACCAATGCGCGCCAATCGTATCATTAGCACTGTTGCACTAAATCCTTTCCTGATTGGGACCCAGCACGCTGGGCAAGTTGTTATTATCGCGTAAGTTGCGGGGATTGGCAAGGGAGCGCCATTTGCGGTAATGGGCTAATTCAGCCCACTATCCCATTTGCGAATGGCCGCTCGAGATCAGGGTCTACTGTAGTCAGTTAGGCCTAAACAGGAATTATAAAGGACTCTCTCAAATTCTATTGGTGATGCTTGTTTACGCCATATTGGTGATTCAACTCCGTCAACAAGGTACGCGCACGTCTTCGTGAACCGTGTTAAAACCATGCTCCAGCCTATGTGATCCGCGTGCATATCTCGCATTTGGAGTCGGGCAAGTGCACGCAGCCGCAAATTTTATTTTGGTTTTCGCTTTGTTCCCTTTGCGGATGTTCCTTTCGGATGGAATGGCCCTTGGGACGCAGGAGCGCTGGGCCATGCAGCATCTGCCAACACCCAACTGAAATCATATTGCGATGCCTGATAGTGGCAGTGAAGACAACTGGTGCCAAAATTCTGCAAGCCGATAAGATTGCTTGAATCTCCAGCAGTCCTGCCCTGGAAAAAAGTTTCCATGGTTACGTTGGCCACAGCATCGGCAGGAAATCCCTTCAGTTGCGAATAAAGGTCCTCAGACGTGGATGGGTTGCTGACTTTAATGGGCGGGTGAGGATAGGGATCGTTTTGCCACTGGCCGGCAACAAGTTCATAATTCTCCCAGACCGTACCCTTGATCCCAGGTAATTCATGAACCAGGCGGTTCAACTCGGCGGCGCCATCCGGGGGAATTGGATTCACGCGCGCTGTCTGTATGGGCCACTTCGGTGGGACAGGGAGATCCTGAGGCGCCACAGGCGCGTACGATTGCGGAGAGATGTCTGGGTCGAACGGCGTCGGACACTTGCCATCATGGACTACACAGAATCCCCATTCTGTCGGCTGCGGTGCGTTGGGATTGTTAAACGAGTAGCCCTGCGCCGGCGGCGATTGGCCGGGTCCAGGAACGTTATCCACCTGCTCGAATGTTGACCAGACCCAAGCCGGAAATTGCTCGGTTTTGTGCGCGATATGAAGTCCGACCAGTCCGACCGTGACCTGAGCGCAGTGACTGGGATGTTTTGGATCAACTACCCAAGCTTTCGACATATAGAACCGGGGAGGCTTCGCGTTGGCCTCCGCATCGGTCAGAATTCGCCATGAAGCCTTGATCTCAACGGGGCCATAGTGCCCTGGGTGGCTGGAACTGAATTCATTGCGAGGTTTGGGGAATGTTGAAAGGTTTCTTCTCAGGAACCATTGCTTGTCTTTGGTTTCGTTGTATTCAGTCTCATTAACGCGAATCTCATAGCGGACATATTGAAGATGCTGGTCAACTAAAGGCCCGCCCATGGCCTGATTCACGCCTCCCGGAATCACCGATTCGCCCTTGGCAAGCAGTGGCAGCACTTTTGTCCCAGCAGCCGGGTGCTCAGCGCCGCAAACGGGTTCGGGCAGGTCCCAAGAGTTCCAGGGGGTAGGTCGGACGATTTTGCTGGGGTAGCCAGGCTGCGCCGGAAACAATTCGAAATCTGATTTCCAGGTTTCCCACACACGCGGACCAGAATCACCGATTGTCTTGCCGGTATCGGGTATGCCCC
Organism: Candidatus Angelobacter sp.; assembly: GCA_049802395.1. Classification (GTDB taxonomy): domain Bacteria; phylum Acidobacteriota; class Terriglobia; order Terriglobales; family Acidobacteriaceae; genus Angelobacter. Next base: position 9,265 of record JBARMK010000321.1, on the reverse strand, counting down.
GCAAAGGCGGTTGTCCCGCTGGGACCTCGTCCGGCCAGTTCAGAGCGAAGAACTCCTCCCATGAGAACAAATAGAACTCCGGCGGGTTGTGGTCTCCTGCTTTCCCAGGCACCTCAAAAGGTATGTCATAAGTCGGCTTAAGGGCAGGCGCATCGCTGTTCTTAGCTAGAACACGGTTTCCGAGCCACAGGCAGCCGCAGCCAACCAGGATGGGGACACTAAGACATGCGATCCAAAACCGTTTCATGATGCCTCCTCAATAGCCGTGTCTCTTCTCGCGGACTACCCGTTTATTAACTTTCTCAACAGATTTAAGGCTGACGCCCTTGATCAACCCATTTCTGAAAGAGATCAAGCGCCTCCTGCGACCAGTAGGGACCGCCGTAAGGCATCCGAGGAGAGCCGGTTGCCTTAAGCATGTCGAGGACGTCCTGTGCATTTCCTGGGTCCTTCATATAGTCGTAGTCGATGAGAAATACACCCCTCGAACGCATGCATTCAATGTCCATGACACGAAAAAGCGGTTTGATGTCCTTCTCGAATGAAACCGCAGCCTCATTGCTAGAAGGCCCTCTGGGGTCTGTGGACATAACAACCCTCCTTTTTGTTGTTCAACAGAACGCTTTAGCAGAATGCTTAAGTTAGCGGGGTACAAACCGAGAGCTGCGAGAAGGTCGCACCCGATAGACGTTGGCTAACAAAGCATGAGGAATTGGCCCGGACTATGGAGGGTAGTTTTCGTTAATCCACTGCTGGAACTTATCCACCATTTCTGGACTCCAACGTTTTTCACCTGAGCTGGGCGGCGGCATGGTTCCATTGGCGACTCGTGCCAGGATGTCTTTGGCCTTTCTCTTAACATCGTCGTACGACCAGAGATCGAACTTGCTGCCCCTCTTCTTCATGTGATCCTGATCCATGGAGGTAAACATCGGCTTTATGTCGCGCTGATAACTGAGTGCCATAAATTTGTCTCTCCTCACGGCGGATGATTCTCGCTTGGGAGGGAATGCTTTGCAACGAGAAAACCCTAAAAAAGGAATCTTGATTCCCATATTGGTACTTTTACGTGAGCGATCCCAATCGTTGGAAGCGCTGCAAGAGTGGGCGAGTCGTGAGAATCCCTAGGCGAAGATCCAAATTATTATCAAAGAGGTGAAGGAACATGGTAGCCAGAGACGAAATCGAGCCGCGGGCAGCCTTTCAGGGCTGCGGGCTTTTTCTTCAAGAGCTTCGCCTTAGCGTCGGGCTCGGACGATCCGGTCATTACCGTCCACTCACCTGGGAGCGCAGCAACTAGCTTTTTGAACATCCATGGAATGTGTGAGACATTAAACCACTGGCGACTCTATTCGTCCCAGAACCTGCGCCACCAGCCCTTTTTCTCCTGCCTCGGTTCATCATCTAGGACGACTTCGTCGCGCAGCCCCAGAAATCCTCCGGCCATTGTGTGAGCGGGTAACGGCTTCGGGAAGTCGGTGTTCATGGTCAAAGTGCGCGGGGACGACAGGTTCGCGGTAAACGCATCGGTCTGGCGCATCGGTTGACGAATCGCCTGCCGGCGAAAAACAGCAATTGCAACGTCCGAACTTGCGGTTGCGGGAAGTAACGTAACTACCGCGCCAGGCTTGGCCAGCGCATAGTCCACAGGTCCGCGCCCGAAAGTTTGAATGTTTGTTCCCTGCGCCAGTATGGAATGCAGGAGAGAAGAGGTTTGCTGGTCAAAAGCGATCCACCGGGGCATAACTTAACCGTCCGTAACTCAGGGTTAAAACGAAGTGGCAATTACTTTGGATGCAATCTGGAGCTCTGGTGTTTGACGGCCCTTAAGGGCTTCATGTAGTCTCCCGGCTTGGGCTTGAAAACGGAGAGAAGGATGCCAAAATTTTCCCTGGATCGTCGCCAGTTTGCGCTTGGCGCGGCCGCGGCTGCAACCACAGCTTTGATTCGGCCGGTTAATGCACTGGCCCAGACCGCGGTGAGCGGCCCAGACAACTCTTTGGATGCAAAGGCCCGCGCCGCCCTGGCCCGGCTTTCAGCTCCGGCCCGAGCAGAAGTCGATATGAAAGTTAGCAACATTTTTCGTAAATATGGTGACCGGCTGAACGACGAACAAAAGGCCGATATTCGCAGGATTATGGCGGAAACGCAGGAAGGACTGGAAAAAATGCGTGCCTTCCCGCTTGAGAATGGCGACCAGCCGGCCGATGCTTTTCGCGCTTATCGCCGTGAAGACCAGCTCCGGAAGAAGAAATAATGCTCAATGAAGATGTTCTGTATCTTCCTGTCTCTGAATTGACCAAACGAATTCGTGCGCGACGGCTCTCACCCGTTGAGCTGACCGAGAGCTACCTTGACCGCAGCCGTGACCTTGGCCCAAAGCTGAATGCCTATGCCACGCTTACGCCGGAACTGGCGCTGAAGCAGGCGCGCGCGGCGGAAAAAGAAATTACGGCCGGAAAGTATCGCGGGCCTCTGCACGGTATTCCTTACGCGGCCAAGGATCTGCTGGCGGTCAAGGGCTATCCCACCAGTTGGGGTGCAAGGCCGTATCATGACCAGCGCTTTGATTACGATGCCACGGTAATTCGCAAGCTGGAATCGGCAGGTGCGATTCTCCTGGGCAAAGCCGCGATGATCGAATTGGCCGGCGGCATGGGATATCGCTACGCCTCTGCCTCCGCCACTGGTGCGGCAAAAAATCCCTGGAACACCGAATATTGGACCTGCGGATCTTCCAGCGGTTCAGCCGCGGTCACCGGCGCGGGGCTTGCGGCCTTCGCCATCGGCACCGAAACGTGGGGCTCCATCATCTGTCCTTCGGGTTTTTGCGGACTGAGCGGATTGCGTCCGACTTATGGGCGCGTGAGCCGCTCTGGCGCCATGGCCTTGTCCTACACCATGGATAAGATTGGGCCGATCACGCGGAGTGTTGAAGATTGCGATCTGGTCTTACAAACTATCTCTGGCCACGATGCTCAGGATCTGGGCTCGCTGCCGGAAGCCTCGGCAAGGTACACCGGGGCACAAGCCCTGAGGGGACGTTTGCGCGTCGGCTGGCTGGTGAACCAGTGGAAAGAGATCTCACCGGACGTAAATCAGGCCACAATGGCGGCGCGGCAGCTTTTGGAAAAAAGTTCTACCGTCGCCTTGAGCAATGTATCGCTGCCGGAAGGGCCTTGGGAAACGGCCGCAGGCATTATCATCTCGGTAGAAGGCGCTACCGCTTTTCGCAAGCTGATCGAATCCGGGCGCGTTTCTGAGCTCAACGATCCTCTGGGGCATATCGGCGGCTATATGAACGCGGAGATCAGCGCCTCAGATTTCATCTTTGCCCAGCGCATCCGCGCGGTCCTGCAAGCGAAAATGGAAGAGATATTCACCCAAGTGGATGTTCTGGCCACGCCTTCACTCCCCGTGACCGCCAGTAAACTCGACGCCAATCTTGACGTTGCGCTCACCTTTGCCGACCCCATTGGCGGCATCGGAAATATATGCGGGCTTCCCGCCATCAGCGTGCCTTGCGGCTTCGGCCAGCATGGCTTGCCGGTGAGCCTCCAGTTCGTTGGACGAGCTCTTGACGACGCCAAAGTTATCCAAGCGGCCCGCATTTTCCAGTCCCAGACGGACTGGCACCAGAAACGGCCAAAGCTTGTATAGACAGGTATTTCACCTGAGTGCGCTCGACGCACTCGCTGTGCCATACTAGTCTAAGCCTTGAGCGGCCAAAATGGCGCATTCATAGCTTTCAGTCCTAAATGTCCCCCGATTTGCTGTCTGGAACATCCGCTACCGAACCGCTGCGCCAGTCCATTCTGCGGCATATTCATTACACGCTTGCCCGCCCTGAAAGCGTGGCTCTTCCTCGCGAGTTGTTCAAGCCGGTATCGCTTGCCATTCATGATTTACTCATAGATGGGTTGCTCAAGACCGAGCAGCGGTATCGCGATCAAAACCTTAAACGCCTCTGTTATCTCTCTATGGAATTTTTGATGGGGCGCTGGTTGAGTGACAACCTTTGCAACCTGCAGCTCAACGAGGCGTGCCGCTCTGTGTTGGCGGAATTCGGAATTAATCTTGAAGACGTCCTGCAGGTGGAACCTGATGCGGGTCTGGGCAATGGTGGACTGGGCCGCCTGGCCGCATGTTTTCTTGAGTCGCTGGCCACGCTGGGCATGCCGGGATTCGGCTACGGCATTGATTATGAGTACGGCATGTTCAGGCAGGAAATTGTTGGCGGATTCCAGCGGGAAAAGCCGGACCAGTGGAAGTCAGAAGGCACGCCGTTCTATATTGAGCGCCCCCTCGATGTATGCCCCGTGGAGCTCTATGGCAGGCTCCAGTCCTCGCGTGACTCCCGCGGCAACCGGCGCCAGACCTGGGTGGACACCAAGATTGTCCTGGGCGTCCCCAATGACATGCCGGTAGCCGGCTTCAATGGAGTGACGGTAAATTTCCTGCGGCTCTTTACCGCTCGCGCGTCAGAAGATTTTGATATTGAAATCTTCAATCGCGGCGATTACATCCGCGCCGTCGAGCAGAAAATTGCCTCGGAGAATATTTCGCGCGTCCTGTATCCCTCCGATTCCGTTCTCTCCGGCAAGGAACTGCGCATGACCCAGGAATATTTTCTGGTTTCCTGCTCGTTACGAGACATACTGCGCCGCTACGCCTCGGTATCCACCGGCTTTGACGATCTTCCCGATAAAGTGGCTGTCCAGATGAATGACACCCATCCCAGCCTCTGCGTGGCGGAGCTGATGCGTCTGCTGGTGGACGAGCACAACGTGGATTGGGACAAGGCATGGGAGATTACTGTGGCCACTCTGGGGTATACCAATCACACGTTGCTGCCGGAAGCGCTGGAGAAATGGCCGATCTCCCTGATGGAGCGCGTGCTGCCCCGGCATATGGAGATCATTTTCGGTATTAACCATCAATTTCTGCGTACGGTGGCCCGCCACTGGCCGGCGGATATGGAGCGCCAGCGCCGCATGTCAATCATTGAAGAAGGACCGGAAAAGCACGTACGGATGGCGCACCTGGCCATCATCGGCAGCCACGCCGTGAACGGGGTTTCCAAACTGCACAGCGAGCTGATTAAGACCTCACTGGTGCCGGACTTCGCCCAGCTCTGGCCGGAACGATTCAGCAACAAGACCAATGGGGTCGCGCCGCGGCGCTGGATCCTGAAGGCGAACCCTGAGTTGGCCACGCTTCTTACCAGTACCGTGGGTGAAAGCTGGATCACCGATCTGGAGCAGGTACGTGCCATCGAAAAGGGCGCTAGCGATCCCGCGTTCCAGCAGGAGTTCATGTCGATCAAGCGCCGCAACAAAGAAAAACTGGCGCGCGAAGTTTTTGACACTACCGCTGTCGTCGTCGATCCAAATTCCATGTTCGACGTTCAGGTGAAGCGCATTCACGAATACAAGCGGCAGCTTTTGAATGTGATGCGCATCATTCATGAATACCTGAGCATGGCAGACGATGGCATGGAGGCGCAGGTCCCGCGTACATACGTTTTTGCCGGCAAGGCTGCGCCGGGATACTGGGCAGCAAAACAGATCATCAAGCTGATCAACAACGTTTCCCAGGTCGTGAACTCTGATGCGCGAGTGAAAGAGCGGATGAAGGTGGTGTTTGTACCCAACTATCGCGTATCGCTGGCGGAGATCATTATGCCCGCCGCCGATTTGAGCGAACAGATTTCCACCGCGGGCATGGAGGCCTCCGGAACCGGCAATATGAAGCTGGCGATGAACGGCGCGCTGACGCTAGGAACTCTGGACGGCGCCAACATTGAGATCATGGAAGCGGTGGGCGAAGGGAACATCTATACCTTCGGCCTTACCCGTGAAGATGTGAGCTGGTATCAGGAGTCCCACGGATATAACCCACGCGAGTTGTATAACACTGAGCCTATCGTCCGTCGCGTGGTGGACAGCCTGGGCTCAAATCGTTTCTGCCCCGATGAACCCGGCCTGTTTCGCTGGATCGTGGATGAATTATTGGACCGCGGCGACCGCTACTTCCACTTGGCCGATCTCCCTTCGTACATTGAAGCCAGCCGCCGCGCCGAAAAGGATTATCAGTCGCCCGCGACCTGGGCGGCCAAGGCCATCCTTAACGCAGCGCGGACCGGCTATTTCTCCAGCGACCGTACGATCAATGAGTATGCCCGCAATATTTGGCACATTAAGTCCGCCTTGGCCGGGCAAGAGCAGCCATCGCTTGTATCAAAGTAGAACCACTTAAGTGGTGGAGTTTAAATGACTTAAGCTTCGTTTTTAAAGAAAGCCTGCCTCATCTTCCACAGGACTAGACCTCTTTTTAACACGTTCTTAACATTCGCTTCGCCATTGGAGGAGTAGAAATGAGTGCTTGAGGAAGTGCACGTCCTCGTTCTTTCGACCCTCGGAGAGAAAAATGCAAATTCTACAGCCGCCGTACCAGGCGCAGATCACGCCGCAAAGTCCCAGTGCTCCCAATTTATGGCGCTGCGTGATTCGTAAGGAAAGCTCCCGGGAAGTGGTAGTCCTGCATGAAACCGCGCGGAAAGAAGATGCCCGCTGCCTTGCCTTGCTGGAACTTGCCCGGCTCGATCCTGCCGGCGCCAAGCAACGGCGTCCGTTTGCCGGCGAATAACTCACATTTTCAGGGTCCCATCCAGCGCACCCGCTTCTCTGATCAGCCGCGCGTATAGCTGCGCGCTGGGTCGCGCCGTACGTTTCTGCGTGGCCGGGTCCAGTTCATACAGGCCAAAGCGCAGGTGCCAGCCTTCACCCCACTCAAAGTTGTCAGTCAGCGTCCAGTGGAAATAGCCGCGCAGATCGACGCCCTCGGTCAGTAAAGCGCGCATCTGGCCCAGCGTGGACTCAATAACCCATGGACGAATCCTGTCGGCCCGGTCGGGCACTCCATTTTCGAGGATGAAAAGCGGCTTTTTAAATGCAGCAAAATGTTCTACAGCCCGGCGCAAGCCTTCCGGATATACCTCGCCGTATGGCACCTCAATGCCGGAGTCGCCCTGGGGCTTGTGTGGTGGAACTGAGATTTGCAAAAACAAAGTCTTCAGGCTTCGCGGCGCAAAGCCCACCCGAAGCCGGCTGTAATAATTGATACCCACGAAGTCGCAGGTACTTTTTACCTCCGGCACTTCGTATCCCATTTTGTTTAACGGAAAGGGAGCGCGTCCGCTGAGGATGCCCTCAGAAAAGTTGTCGTTGAATCGCCGGTCAATGAAGGCACAAAGCCAGCGGTCTATCGCGGACTCAGGCCGGCGCGGCTTGAACACTACATAATGCTGGGCCCATCCGACATTGGCATTCGCCTGCAAGGAATGAATCGTGCGGTAAGCGGCAGCGTGCGCCAGGCAAAGATTGCGCGTAACCCGGGCCGCTTGCAGGAAGCGCCCTTTTTTGCCGGGAGGAAATTCTCCCAGAAAATAGCCCAGTGATGCATACACGTTGGGCTCGTTAAAAGTTATCCAGTCATGGCACAGATCGCCCAGCGCCGTGACGACGCGCCGGGTGAATCGTTGAAACAACGCCACAGATTCTTTTGCCGCAAATGCATGTTTTGCCTCGAACCACAATGGGTTGGTGAAATGGTGCAGGGTCACGAAGGGCCGCATGCCGCGATCATGCAAAGCGCGGAGCATCTCCCGGTAGCGGGCCAGGGCGTCGTCATTCCACTTGCCTTCTTCAGGCTCGATCCGGCTCCATTCCACCGAGAGCCGCAGGGCATTCACACCCAGAGATTGCGCCAGGTCAAAGTCCTGCTCCGCGTTGCGCCACCAGTCGCAGGCCAGGCCCACGCAGTCTTTTGATTTGATCTTTCCCCGCTGTTCCCACGTGGTCCACTGATTATTGCTGTTGCCGCCTTCCACTTGATGGGAAGATGTAGCCACGCCCCAGACAAAATCGGGGGGAAATACTGAGTTTTGATCGCGGGGTCCGGTATCCATTCTTGGATTGGATTCTAGACCTTTTGCCGCCAGTATCCGTGGTCATGCAGAAAATAATTGTCATTCCATGAGTTCATCATGGTCTTCAGGAACATTCCCACGATTTTCAGATGACCCATGCTGCGGAAACGGCGGTTAGTGGTTTGCACACAGCCGCTCACGATGGCAAATTTACGGTTTCGCACCTTTTTACTAAGCAAATAGTCTTCTGCATACAGTGCGCCCTCGTTGAAGCCCCCGAGCTGGTCAAAAGTAGCTTTATCAAACAGCATGAACATGCCGGTGCTGAACGGCTTGACCAGCAGAGATCCGTATTGCGCAACGTTACTTAGAAAATAGAGCGCCTGGTCGCGAATGGTTCCCTGCGAACACCAGATGTTGGTGGTCACGCAATGAAGTTTGCGCCGCTCCGCAAGCTCCATGGCGCGGCGCAGCAGCGTGCGATCTTTCAGTTCCATGTCCGCGTCAATAAACAGAACGTAAGGCGTAGCCGCACGGCGCGCGCCCGCATTGCGTCCGATCGAAGGCAGTCCTCCGGGAATCACCTCGATATTCAACCGGCCGGCAAATGACATAGCCAATTCCTGTGTGCCGTCGGTCGAGCCCGCATCAGCCAGAAACACCCTGGTAGATTTCATCATTGGATAATCCTGGCGGCACAGCGAGTCCAGCAGTGTCGGCAAAAGCCTCGCTTCGTTCTTCGCGGGGATTACGATGGTCAGTTTCGGAAATGTATTCATGGATCGCAACTCCTTCCGGGCCAATCGCGATGTAGGTGCATCGCTGATCGACCCACGCGCCCGAGTTGTAGTACTCAACGCCGTCCTGCTCGCGGGCCAGCGGGTCGTGCGTGTGTCCGCAGAAAATGCGCTCAGCTTTGCCAGGTTTTGCATAACTGAGCGCGCCGTGCGCTACCTGCTCGGAGAGACGCAACCATCTTGTATTAAGACGGTCCAGGTAACGCGCAAACCGTTTGTTCTTGGAATCCAACCGCTGCAATTGCAGAAAAATGAAATTTCCCACTTTGCTGAGGAAGACATTACCCACGGCAAAGCTGTCAAACTGGTGGCCGTGTATGGCCAGATGTCGCTTGCCGTCATAGTGCCAGGTGTATTCCTGATACACAGGAATCCCTACCAGGTGGGACATCACTTCGGTGAGTCCGTGATCGTGATTGCCTTCCACCCAGACCACTTCGATTCCATGCTTGGGATTGGAAAGCTTGCGGATTTGGCCGAGAAACTTCCAGTGCTCTTTTGTAAGGCGGCGGAAGTTAAGGTCGGCGAAGATATCACC
>JBARMK010000320.1:0-12116 GCA_049802395.1 Candidatus Angelobacter sp. | reverse complement strand
TCTTTATACAGGGAAGCGAGGACGAGATGACAGTTTTTCGCTGCAATGCGTTGAACTCCATTGATAAACGAGCGACTCCGTCAGCTTGTATTGACATTCGATAGGAACAAGCTTATGTTGTATCGATATTCGATATGAGAGAAGAAATGAATAAAACTGAGTTGTTGCAGGGCACGCTGGACATGCTGGTCCTGAACGCGCTCCGGCTGCAAGCGAACCATGGCCTGGGGATCTCGCGGCGTATTCATCAGATCACGCGAGGCACGTTTGACGTGCGCCCGGGATCGTTGTACACCGCGCTGCACCGGCTGGAAGAAAAGGGATGGCTGGCTTCAGAGTGGAGCGGGTCTGAGAACAATCGCCGCGCCAAGTTTTACCAGCTTACTGCCGCCGGCAAAAAGCAACTGCAGGCAGAAACCGAAAATTGGGAGCGCATATCCCTGGCCATCACGCGGGCTTTGCGCGCGACTTAACCGAGTGGAGGCTGGCAATGAACCGTCTTCTTTCTTTCTTCCGCAACACTTTCCGCCGAACAGCGGTGGAAAATGAGCTGGCTGCCGAGATCGACGCGCACCGCCAGCTCCTGACCGACCAGAATATCGCCGCCGGCATGGACTCTGCGACGGCACATCGCCAGGCCATACTGGAGATGGGCGGCGTAGAGCAGGTCAAGGAAGAGGTGCGCTCGCTGCGCGCCGGCCAGTGGCTGGAGCAGCTGTGGCAGGATGCACGCTACGCGCTACGCATGTTGCGGAAGGCGCCCGCCTTTGCCGCGCTGGCCATGTTCACGCTGGCCCTAGGGATCGGCGCAAATACCGCCATGTTCAGCGTGATTGATGGCGCGTTGTTGCAGAAGCCGCCGTTTACCGAACCTGACCGGGTGATGATGGTGCTGCAGAAGCAACCGAACGGCAACAGCAATATCTTTTCCACGCCTGACTATCTCGAATGGAAGCATCAGGATAGCCCAGTGGCGAACATGGGAGCTATCAGAGGTGACAGCCATGTGCTTGGCACCGGTGAATCGGCCGAGCGTATCACCGGCTGGCGCGCATCTTCTGAAATGTTTTCCATATTGGGGTTAACCCCGCCTCTCGGCCGTCCATTTACGAAAGAAGAAGATCAGCCCGGCGCGGGAAGTCTTATCTTGCTGAGTGATTCACTTTGGAAGAAGAATTTTCACTCGGATCCGAATATCGTTGGCGGCAAGATTGATCTCGACGGAGTTCCGTACTCAGTGGTCGGCGTACTGCCGCCGAAGTTTCAAATCTTCGCTCCCGGTGAGAGCTTCTGGATCCCGCTGCAGATGCCAACGCAGGATGCGCTGGCTTCCTCGCGTACCCTGCACTGGCTGCTTACCATGGCACGCTTGCAACCTGGACACTCATTGCAACAGGCGCAAAACGCCGTTGACGCAATTGCAGCCCGCCTTCACCATGACGATCCGAATGGCGACGCAGGGTTCGGCGTCAGCTTGCGTTCCTACCAGGATTACACGACCGATGGCCTTCGGCAGCCGTTGCTGCTTCTGATGGGCGGGGTCGGCTTCGTGTTGTTAATTGCCTGCTCAAACGTCGCCAACCTGTTATTGGCGCGGGGCAGCGCGCGGAAACTTGAGATTGCGATTCGTACTGCGGTGGGTGCGCAACGCAGCCGCGTGATTCGCCAACTGCTCACTGAGAGCGTGATTCTTGCAATGCTGGGAGGTTTAACCGGATTGCTTTTAGCCAAGGCCGCTCTGCGCATCCTGCTGGCGACGAATCTCTCCAGCCTTCCCGATCCAGACGCCATCCATTTGAACGGTATGGCTCTGTTGTTCACGTTTGTGATTTGTGTCTCAGTAGGCGTCTTGTTCGGGCTCATGCCTGCTCTGGCTACTTCTCGAGCGGACGTAACCAACAATCTGCGCGAAAGCACGCGTGGCGCGGGCCGCGCAGGAAGCAAAAGCCGGGCAACACTGGTTGTGATCGAAACTGCGCTGGCTTTCATGCTGCTCATGGGAGCCGGCCTTTCGCTTAAAAGCTTATGGAAGGTGAGTAGAGTCGATCCGGGGTTCAATCCTGACGGGCTTACAACATTCCGAGTGTCTGCTCCCGTGAGTTTCAAGGACAATCCTTTTACGTTTTACCAGCAGGTGGAGGAGAAAGTTCGCGCCCTGCCTGGAGTTCAATCTGCTGCTTTGGCCCGCGATGTGCCCCTGAGCGGCGCCGATCCTTCCATGCCGGTCGCGGTGGATGGTGGCGCGCCACAGGTGACCGATGGTCAGGTAGTTTCGCGCATGCGCATTGTTGGACCTGACTACTTCCGGTCTTTTCAGACGCCGTTGCTTCGCGGGCGGGAATTCTCCATTGCGGACACCGCCAGCGCGCTGCCTGTAGTGGTTGTGAGCCAGAGCTTGGCGGCCCGTTACTGGCCCAACCAGAACCCGCTGGGACGGACCCTGAAGCCGAACATGGGCGATGCGCCGTGGTACACGGTGGTCGGCGTATCGTCAGATGTCCGTCATCAAGGGCTCGATGCCGACACCGAACCCACGGCTTACTATCCATACCCCCAATTCCCAAAGAGTCTTCAAGGCACGGCGGGAAGATATATGACCGTGGTTGTTCGCAGCAGCCCACATGCAACCGGGCTATTGGATGCCATACGCCGTGCCGTTGCCGGAGTTGACGCGACTGTTCCGGTGTACGCGATCAAATCGATGGACGATTTTCTGGCGGATGCGGGCTCGTTGCGCCGGTTAGCCACATGGTTGATCGGAATTTTTGCGGCGCTGGCGCTGGTGCTGGCGGCAGTTGGGCTTTATGGCGTGATGGCATACGCCGTGACGCAGCGCACGCGAGAGATCGGCATCCGGATGGCCCTGGGCGCCCGTCGTTCAGACGTGCTGCGGCTGATTGTGGCCGACGGTTTCAAGATGGCATTGGGAGGACTCGCAGTGGGTGTCGTTGGAGCCATGGCGTTGGCAAGGCTGATGGCCTTTCTGGTTTATGAAACCAGCACCACGGACCTGGCCACATTCGTCGCCGTAGGCGTGTCATTGTTGCTATTCATTCTCCTCGCCTGCTATCTGCCCTCGCTGCGGGCCACGCGCGTGGATCCCAACATCGCGCTGCGGTGTGAGTGAATGCTTTATTGGTCGTTGTCGGATGAATTGTCGCCGGCGCCGCGGCGGGCCTGCTCTTCCGCGATGTCTTCCAGTTGCTCAGGATCATTGATCGTGGTGGAGATTACATATTTGCCGCTGGCCCACTTGCCCAGATCGATCAGGCGGCAGCGGTCGCTGCAAAAAGGAAAGTTCTCTTCTTCACGCAGTACCAGCGTACGGCAGGTGGGGCACCGGAGCGAGAGTGTTTTCTTCTTCGGCATAGTCAATTAGATGATTTTGCATCAACTGACGATCCTTGCCACCAGATCGTAGTCATGCGCTTCAGTAATTTCGCAGCGGTAAAACGTTCCGGCCACAAGCTCATCATGATCGCCAAAGTCATTGATAAACAGCTTGCCGTCGATCTCCGGGGCGTGCAGCTCAGTGCGGCCTTCCCAGAGCAGGTCGGTTTCTTCTGACGGCCCCAGGGCCAGCACGTCATAGTGGCGGCCTACGAGTTTACGTTTGTTCTTCTTGCTGATCTGCCGCTGGATCTGCATCAGCTTCTTCCGCCGGCGCTCAATCTCGCGCGTCGGGACTTTATCATTCAGGTGATAGGCCGCGGAACCGTCTTCATCGGAGTAGCTAAAGACGCCCAGCCAGTCAAACTGGGCCGCCTGGACGAACTCGCACAGTTCGGCAAAATCTTTTTCCGTCTCACCAGGAAAGCCAACGATGAATGAAGTCCGCAACGTCAGGTTGGGAATGGTGCGCCGCATCTTCTCAATCGACTGCAAAAAGATATTCGCTCCCGCGCCGCGCTTCATACGCTTAAGCACTGAGGCGGAAGCGTGTTGCAGAGGCACATCAATATACGAGCAGATCTTTTCGTTGCCCGCGATGGTCTCCAGCAGCTTGCCGGTGATCTTGTTGGGATAGGCATATAGGAAGCGCACCCAGCGCAGAGCTTCAATCTGCGCCAGACGCTCCAGCAGCAGCGCCAGCCCGTCTTTCAGGCCCAGGTCTTCGCCGTAACAGGTAGTATCCTGGCCGATCAGCGTGATTTCACGAACTCCGTTGGCGGCGAGGCGCTCAGCTTCGGCGACCACCGACTCAAAATGGCGGGAACGAAACTTGCCGCGAAGCTGGGGAATGATGCAGAAGCCGCAGGGATGGTCACAGCCCTCGGCAATCTTGATGTACGCCGAGGCCTTGGGCGTAGCCAGCACCCGCGGCGTGGTTTCATCATAGAGATAGTTAGGCAGGTCGGCAATTGCTCCGTCCCATTCTGCCCGGGAGAATCGTCCGCTTTGCTCGCGGGAAAGACCCTCTGCGCGCGACGGCAAACCTGACTTAAGCGCCTGGCTGGCCGAAGACGAATTCAGAATCACGAACGGCGAACTGTTCTCCGCGGCATCTGCCGGTGTGACATGGATCCCAGCGGCAGCAAGGATCTGTTCAAGCTCCCCGGTGCCAACCACGGCGTCCACTTCAGGAATATTTTTCTGAATCTCCGTGCGATAGCGCTCCACCAGGCAGCCCGCAACCACCAGTTTCTGGGCCTTGCCGCTGATTTTGTGCTGCGCCATCTCCAGAATGGTATTGACCGACTCCTGCTTGGCCGAATCAATGAAGGAGCAGGTATTCACCACGATAATATCGGCGTCTTCAGCCTTTGAGGTGATCTGCGCGCCGCCGCTCTGCAAAATGCCCATCATCACCTCGCTGTCAACAAGGTTTTTGGGGCAGCCCAGGCTGACAAAACCGACCTTCAACGGGGCGGATTTAGGCGCACATTTCTGCTGCGGAGGCGCTACTGTGCTGTGCTCGACTGGCATACTCTCTCTGTATTGTAGCATCGCATTTGGCGAGTATTTATGCGGCTGAGATTCGAATCGGACGCGACCAGACGAGCACAATTTTAGTGTTAGGCCAAGTGTGATGGCCCGGACTTCAAGTCGGACGGCGCGCACTTTAATCCTGACGTCAAGAAACACGGACTTCAGAATCCGAAGGGCACGCCGAGGTATGCCCAACTTTAATGGACGCCAAAGGCAATGCAAAGACCAGCGTGCAAGATCCCAACGCCATCATGGGCGACGATTCGCACTCCGTCTTCTCCAATGGCGGAACGGCGCTGGTGGTCCATGCCAAGGCGGATGACATGAAGACCGATCCGTCAGGAAACTCGGGCGACAGAATTGTCTGCGGCGTGATTACGAAATAGCGGCTTGAAAGCTGCGAGCAACCCAGGCCCGGGAAGGCTAGGTCTATTTAACCGTAAGCCTTGCCGCCCCTCTGAAGGCGCCATTTGCGGGTTCTAGAGCACCTTTTGCACCCGCGAGTCAAGCTCCAGTAAAAGCGACTGAAGGAGGTCGTTCAAGCTCTTTGGATCGGCTGCCGACTCAAGTTCGGTGGACGAAACCGCTTCAGCCCCGAACTTCTTTGCATCTTCGTTCAACTTAGACAAGGTTTCTAGCGCAGGAAACGCAGGGCCACTTCGTTTGTCCAGAGCAAACTGTTGGCGTTGGGCGATCCAGAAGGAACCCATAATTTCCAAGCCCACGATGTACGCCCGTCCTGCTTCTTCGCCGTTTTTGGCGGGCACTTGATCGGCAAAAAAGCGCGCCGCATCGCTGTCACGGTAGTCTTTCTTTTCGCCGCAATGGAAATCTAGCTTGGAGGAATCAACAGGAATATGGAGGTCCTTCAAAGCGCTATCCAGTTCAGCCCACTTCTGCTCGATCATTCTGTGAATGTCTTCCGGCTCAGGGTTGCTGGGCTTATTAGTTGAGTAAAAATTGAGCCACGCGACTGTGGTGCCGAGCATGTGGGCTGCCTTGTTCGCGGCATGCCGTGCACTCTCGTTTTGCTCCCGCGGGTATGACGTAGGAGAAGGAGCCGGACTGTTTGCGGGCGCCGGACTGGGATGGTCGAGTCCGACATATAGGCGGATCTCCGGTACCACTAAGATTGCAGCCACCATGCTGGCCAGAGCTACGGCCAGACTAACTAATGCAATAAAGTCCCCTTTCGACCAATCTCCGCCGCGCATTTTCACGCGCTGCATCCTAGCACAGAATCTTGGGAGCCGCGCATTTTGTTCTGATCATCATATTTTCAATCTCCGGCTGCTGCCAGCCTAACTGCCCATCACAATCCGGCCATCGGGAGTCCGTTCCAGCGCCGGGGCGTAGGTCCCCAGCAGCTTGCGCCGCCACCATGTCCCTTCTTCGCGTTTAGTCGCGCGGTCCGTAAACCAGTACTGCCAGATCACAGTGCGCACTTGGGCAGGCGGAGAGCCGGCAAATGGATTGCCGACAAATAGCGCAAGAACGTCCGGGTCGTTACGCAGTAACCGCTCTTCCGTCTGCACCACAAACGGGTAGTTTCGCCAACTGCTGAGCGAAGCGAACCACAGGTCCCAATCAAAGCGCGGCTGGTAAGGCGCATAGATACCCGGAGCCTGGCGTACGTCCTGCGGCTTGTAGCGGAAGCGATAGGCAGTCCAGTTCTGGCCGTCATTGGAACCCTGAAACTCAATCTCATAGCGTTCATGGGTCATCACCGCGAACAGCCCATACTGGTTGGCGATGCGAAACGGCTCGAGAGCGCGGGCCGGGCCAAGCGGCAGCTTGGGCATATAGGGGACAACGGCGAAGAGCAGAGCCGTGGTGGCATACAACACCCAGCCAAGATAGATTGCAGCCACCCCGCGCCAGATGGGGCGGAGCCATTGAGAAGAATGAGCAGGCGCGAGCGCGGCTTCGTCCGCCGCGGACGCGACGCTGCGCCCCCAGTTCTTCCATCGCGCTGGCAAGATCGAGCGAATAGCGCCGTCGTCGAGCAGCAGAAACCCGAGAGACAGAACCAGGTAGTTCAGAAAAGTGTAATTCGCCGTGAGAATAATCCCCACCTGAAATGGCGTGACAATGCAAAAGCAGATGATCCTGAAGCGCCGAGGCAGGAATAGCATCCAGACCAAACCGAGTTCAGACGCCAGAGTCATGCACGCCGTCGCGGCGTGGAACCAATGGGGCAACTGCTGCACGTACCAGCCGATCCATGTGGGCAGCGGGCCATTCTGGTAGTAGTCATCCATGGCGGTCAGGTGTCGCCAGGAATAGTCGCCGCTGGCCAGCTTGACTACGCCGGATTCAAAGTAAATGCGGAACCACTCCCACTGCAGAAGAAAGAGGCTGAGGCGCGATGGAGCGTGGGACGCGCCGAGAGCGGGCCGCAATCCGGACGGCGCGAAGAAGATCGAGATAAAGCCGGCCTCCAGCAGCATGCCGTCAGATTGATAGCCGGAAAAATCCTGCGCTGCCGCCACGAATGAGAGAAAACACACTAAGCAGACCGCCAGTGCAACACGCGGCCACAGGCCCAATATCACGGCAACTGAAGCAATGAGTCCGAGCCAGGTGACAAGCATCAGGGCGTGGTTGCCGGAGCCCAGCCAGAACAGCGTAGGCGCAAACCAGAAGCGCAGCACGCCGGGATAATAATGCGCAACGTCAGCCAGGTATTCTTGCGCGGGAAGAATGCCCTGCGGGCCGACCAACCCTTTGATCTGGAAGATCAGCGAGTAAAATGCGGAAAAATAAATCAGGCCGAGACAGCGAAGGAAGATCCAGCGAGGAAGGAGATGAGTTCGCGGCGTTTCGCGCGGGGCTTCCGGACCCAGCAGCCATTCCACGACCTGTTGCAGGCGATTGAGCATGGCCGAAAATCATTCATCGCTTAAATGCATGGAGGTAGCCATGGGGCTGGTTCTTCCTCAGTTTGGCTCCGGCTCCGAAGGTGTGAGGAACCGCGGCTTGGAGCACAGCAACAAAAATAAAAGACCTAGCCTTCCCAGACAAATGCGTCAAACCGCCGGCGGATTTCGAAGCCCAGCCGGCGATAAAGATCCACGGCCGTGGTGTTGGCTTCTGTGACGGTAAGACTCAGGCCAATGAAATTGCGGGTACGGAGCTCCTGCGTGCACAGTCCGATCAACGACTCGCCAATCTTGCGCCCGCGATGCTCCGGGAGCACGCAGACTTGCGTGATATGCCCAACGTCCTCGCGGACGCGCGAGCACAGCAGCAGCCCGGCAATGGACCGCGTAGCTTTATGCAGGGCGACAAACGAGGCGTGCGGATCAAAGATGCCGCATCCAGGAAAGCGAACAATATTGTTGAGGAAACGCAAAGACCCATTCAAGCTGCGGTATTGGTCATTGATGTCAGAGTCAATGTGGTCGCGATACGCGGTAGTGATGACCGCGGCTGCCGGCTGGAAATCCTGCTCCACCCAGCGGCGAAATTCAATGTCAGGCAATGCAGAAATCTGGGGACGCTGCCCGTTCTTGAGCGGCAGCGTCATGAACAGGCGAGGGAACTGGCGGAAGCCTTCTGCCAGGAAAGGCTCGCTCAGCACTCCGGACTCGTGGGGCAGAAGCTGTGCTTCAATGCGCTGTATCCCCGGCGACTGTTGCAGCGTGCCGATCACATGCACAGCCAGGCGATGCTCCACTGTATCGCCCTGGATGCGAATGGAGTCATCGGCATACAGATCACCGATGACGCCCTTGCTGCCTTCATAAACAAAGAACGCGTAGCCGCCAATGTGCCCATCTTCCACGGCGGCATATCCGGGAAGAATTTTGGAATCGATATAGCGGAGAATCATCTCGGCGGAAGGCCGGTAGTCCCATGACATCATCTGCGCCCACAACCGCGTTTCCTGCTCCAGCAGAGGACGCAGGTGGTGAGAGCTGAAGTGCCTTAGGTCCAGTATCTCCACGTCAAAAGGATGATGTGTCCGGTGTGTCTCGATAGGGGTATGAAGGCCCATGGAACGTCCCTGTCCGCACTACAATTACGGTAAACGGCGGCGAGTTAAGAGTCTAGCTTCGCTTTTCCAATTAATCAAAGCCTCTATATCCCTTAGGAACCAAAGCAGTAGGAACCCGCAGCGCCACTAGCTTATTTTGCGGCACTCACTAAAAAGAATTCAAGGTGCCGCGCGGGAAAATCACCGATTGAAGCCACTGCGCGGTCACCCACTTGTTTTTGCACTTCCTGGTAGTTGCCCTGCGGCGCGATGAGAACGTGCTTGCCCTCCGGCTTCCCATGAGGCATATCCAGTGGCCCGTCTGGCTCGTAGTAAGAGACCGGCTGGTTGCGATAGAAATTCAGCCCGTAAACAATGTCTCGCCGAACATGGAAGACCGCCACCGGCCCTTCACCTGCGCCCAATTCCACCAAACGAGCCTGGACGGGGCGCGCCGATACGGCGCGATCAATCACCGGAGCGGCCGGACGCAGCAAAAAAGCCAGCGCCAGGATGGTTGGAACCAGCGTAACAAAGTGCAGTACCCGCACGCCTTCGCGCCGCACCATGAGCAAGACCATAATCGCAATCACCGCCCCGATGATCATCATTCCAATCTGTAGGGCCGGGTGCGGGCTCTGCTTCAACATGGCGAAGGGAGCCATCAGCGCCCCAACCAGAAGGACGGCGCAGAGCAACGCGTGCAGGGCCACCTTCAGTCGCGAAACTGCCTGCGCGCGATGCAGATAGCCGGCGGTAAGCAGCGCAGCGGCTGGGATGGCAGGCAGAATGTAACCTGGCAATTTGGAGCGCGAAATACTGAAAAACACAATTGGAACCATCGCCCAGACGAGAAGAAAGAGCGGTAAAAAATCATCGGGCACACGGGAGGACTCGCCGTCATCGGCCGGCGAATTGCCGCGCAGGTCCCTGATGGTCTTCCGTGCTGCATCCACGATGGCCGGCACGGTGAACACAGTCCACGGTACAGTCGCCAGCAGAAAAACCGGAATGTAATACCAAACCGGTTGCGAGTGCTGATAGAGATTGGTGCCAAAACGCTCGAGATTGTGTTCGATAAAGAAAACGCGGAAGAATTGCGGCACCCGGTGCTGCACCGCCAGATACCATGGCAGCGCGATCGCAAAAAACAGAAGAAAACCGGGTACTGAAAGGCTGCGGACAAAAATCGTTCTGTCGCGGCGCAGTGCAGCATAGGCTCCGATGACCAGCACTGCCAGCGCGGGGGCAACCGGCCCTTTGGCCAGGGCCCCGACGCCGACCAAAGCATAGAAGAGAGCCAGCCATAGTTTTTTGCCCGTCTGATGCCAGGTCCACCAGCTCAACATCGCCAGAGCGAATGGAGCGGAGAGCAGCATGTCAGTGGAAGCGCCGCGCCCAAAGCCGATCATCCCCGCGGAAGAAGCGGTGATCATTGCCGCATCCAGTTCGCTGCCAAAGCGGAAGCGACGCATGAAAAAGAAAATGGCAAGCACCAGCATGGTGGCGTGCGCGGCAGCGGGTACGCGAGCGGCCCAGTCCTGCACACCAAAGAGACTGTAGCCGCTCATGATCTTCCAGTACAGAAGCACCGGCTTTTCCAGCCACGGCACACCGTTCAATGTGGGAACGATCCAGTCATGCCGCGTGAACATCTCGCGCGCAATCTGCGCATAGCGGGGCTCATCCGCGCCGGTAAGACCAAACGCGCCCAGCCCAAAGAAGAAAAAAAAGTAGCACACGCCCAGGACAAGCGCGACCTGCAAAAGCAGCAGTCGAGTGCGATCAGTCATTGTGATGTATTCAGATTATCAGCTTGAGCGGGGAAGCCGGCTGCGGAGCTCGGTCAAAACGCGTTCCGCCGCCTTCTGGACTGGCCCCTCAGTGGAAAAGCCGCCGGCACATTCATGCCCGCCACCGCCAAACCTTACCGCAAATTCGGCTACGTTGACCGCGCCTTTGCTGCGTATGCTGACCCGTATGCGGTCATTCGCCACCTCACGGAAGAAGACCGCCACTTCCACGCCGGCAATTCCCAGGGCGTAATTGACCAGGCCTTCACAGTCTTCATCCAGCGCGCCGCAACGCTCCATGTCCTGCCGCGTAACCGACATCCATGTGACCGCTCCGTCCCGCCGCAGGTCAGAGAGCGCCGCGCCCAGCAGCCGCATCTTTGAAGTCGGGCTGGAGAAGTAAACGCTTTGAGCAATCTTTCCCGGGTCAGCCCCATGTTCCACCAGGCACTTGGCCAGTTCAAAGGTGCAGGCGCTGGTGCCCCCATAGCAAAATGCTCCAGTATCGGTGAGCAACGCGGTGTAAAGGCAGGTTGCGATCTCCGGCGTGAGCTTCACCTGCGCCGCCTGGGCCAGGCGGAAAACCAACTCCGCTGTGGCGACCGCCGTGGGGTCAATCCAATTTATGTTGGCAAACGGTTTGGAGCTGACGTGATGATCGATGTTGATCAGAAAGCAATGTTCCAGTCCGTGCAGGTGCGTCCGTTGCACGCTGTCGCATTCCAGAATGATGGCGGCATCGCAATCTCCATTGACCTCAGCGGCATGGATAATTGTTTCCGCGAACGGCAGCGGTTTGTAAATTACGGGGACGCTGTCTCCCAGGACAACATCCGCGCTCTTGCCCATCTTGCGCAGGACCTGGGCCAGGGCCAGAGTGGATCCAATGGCGTCGCCATCGGGGCGCGCGTGCGAGGTAACCAGAAAACGGCGGCGCTTCTCAATCGCCTGCAAGACCTGTTCGAGCTGGTCCATAAGCCTCTATTTCCTGCGCTTTTTGATCCTTCCTAAGATGTCGTCAATCCTGGACCCATATTCCTGCGATTTGTCGAGCACAAATGTCAGCTCGGGCACGTGGCGCACGCCCAGCCGTATCAGCAACTCACGCCTGATGTATCCCTTGGCCGCGTTAATGGCCCTGATCGTCTGCTCCGCTTCGCGCTCGTCCCCCGCAACTTCAATGAACACGCGAGCGCTTTTGCCGTCGGGCGCCAGCATGATCTCCGTAACGTTGCAGAGAGCAATGCGCGGATCGGCCAGCTCGCCCTCAATGATCACGAAGATTTCTTCCTTCAGCGTCTCGCCTACACGCTCCCGATGGTGCTGTCTGCCCCGTTGTTCCGGCATGGTTTTTACATCCCTGCGAAAAACCTATGAGAATACCAGAAAGAGAAAAGGAAAGCACGGAGGTTTGC
>JBARMK010000319.1:0-3339 GCA_049802395.1 Candidatus Angelobacter sp. | reverse complement strand
GTGGATCGGCATCCTTGCAGGAACGACTGTGCTGGTGGGTGGGTGGTTATTCGCCCCGATATTCCGGTGGTAATGATGTCCGGCTACGTTCGTCCAGAAGATGAAAGCGAAGCGCAACGATTCGGCGTGCGCGAGGTGATTCTGATGCGGATACCATTGAAGACCTTACCCAGGCTCTGAGTCGTCTCTTCACGGCAAATTCAGGTGAAATGGTTGACGCTCCTCCAGATTCAGGCAATTTCAACTTGCGGCTTCCGGATGCTTCTGCATGTACGCCTTCACAAACGGGCATATCGGAACAACTTTAAGCTGGTGAAAATGAGCGTAGTCCAGGGCCGCGTGGACCAGTTGATTGCCCAGGCCGCGGCGGCGCAATGAGGGTGGGACCTCGGTGTGAATTAGCCGCATCTGGTCGCCGACGCGATGATACTGCAGCACGGAAATTTCATTTTCCAGCTTGATTTCAAACTGGCCCTGGGTCTCGTTGTGGGTGACCGAATTGCTGCCCATGAAATCCTTCACCATCCATGCTGCTTCAGAAATAATTTTACGCGATTGCCACATGCTGGCAACAATTTATTGGCGAAACCGCTCCTTGCTTGTTTCGATTCGCGTGCTTTCTCAACAACGCGGGGCTGATCATGTCCTCACCTGTGCCACTGACTCCTGCACTGTACTCCGCGCCTTCACCGGCCACGAACCAGCCAGGCAAGCCAGCAGATAAATTCCGCCTACGATGGCAAATCCCTGGGCCAGACCTTTGCTGTGCGCCACCGAGCCCACCACAATAGAGAACACAAACTGAAGGCTGGTGCCCAGAAAATAAAATGTATTCTGCACGCGCCCCATGAAGTGCTTCGGTACCATCTCCATGATAGTGCTGGTAATCGCTACGCCACCCAGCGCGCGGCAGCATCCCATCATGCAGTACACAATCACCGCGGTCAGTAATGCCAGGCTTATCGATAGCGAAGCACTAAGCCAAAGTCTGCCGTGCAAATGCGCTCCCAGGAAGGGAAGTGAGATCAGCGAAGCTCCCAGCAACGCCATGGAGACGCCTATGGCCTTGCGATGTCCGGTACCGCGAATCAGCCGCGGCGTGTACACCGCACCCAGGCAAGCCCCGATCGCCCAGCCTGCGTTGAGCCAGCCGTATCCCACTGCCCCGGCTTTCAGAATGCGATCACTGAACGGCGCCGTGATGACTCCTTGGGTCAGCATTCCACCCATGAACAGCGCCCAGGCCGTGCCGGTGAAAATCAAGTGTGGCCGCACGCGTATATAAGAGATGCCCTCACGCAGCTCATGCAGGAAGCGAGCTACCGCGCTTTCATGCGCCATGCTCTCTGCGGCCACTGCAACCGTGTGCCGTCCTTTGCGAACAAACAGATAACACGCAAATGAAAGCACGTAACTGCCAAAATCGATGAACAAGACGCCAGAGAGGCCAATCTTGTTGTAGACAAAACCAACGATCGCGCCGGCCACCAACCATCCGCCCTGGACCCCGGCCAGAAGGAAACTGTTGGAATGCACAAATTGCGAATCCGGAGTCAGCTCCTGGATCAACGCGGTTATCGTGGGCCAGAACATCCAGAAACCGGCGGCAACAATGATTGCCATCAAATAGGTTTCCCAGAGCGTCGCCATGCCACGATAAGCCAGGATCGCCACCGCCAGGATAACCAGGCCGCGTATGGCGTCCAGCCACATCAGCAGCCGCCGGCGGTCTTCACGGTCGATGACCACGCCGGTGAATGGCAGCATGAGCAGAGCGGGAATGGTTTGCAGCATCAGCAGCGTGCCCAGCGCCATCTCTGAGTGCGTTTTCTGCAGGATAAACCAGGTTACGCCGGCCGAATTCATCCCACTGCCGATCATAGAAATCAGATTGGCCGCAAAAATCAGCCGCATGCCGCGATGTTGGAGGATGTTACGCACGTCTACTCACTTTAGCATCCCTGCATGGGCCCTTGGCGTCTTGCCGCGGGCCCGGGGAATTGACATAATTCTCGCCGGTGTTGAGCTGCCACATTCGCGCTTTTCCCGCGGTTGTTCTTATCGCCGCGGGCTTTGCCGCCGCTGCTTCCATGCGCGAAGCGGTCAAGCCGTTCTCTGTCTACCATGACGGCGATGACCTTATCTTCACTCCGGAAGCCGCGGGCTCGCGCAAACTGGCCAGCATCGGCCCGTGGAATCTGGGTGAGCGCGTGAGCGATGACAAGCCTGCCGACACGCGCCTGAACCTTTATGTTGTGGTTCCCGGAGTCCAATATCGAGCTCCCGGCAAATCTGAATATGATCACAACCTGGTAATCAATAAGTACACCGTAGACGGCAATCCGCGCGACTGGGACGTTTTCTGGTGCTTCATTCTTGATCCCACCATGCGTCCCGACGTGCGCAGCGAACGCGAACTCTTCATGGCCAGGCATCAGGCCTTCCATCCGGCAGATCTTTTTGACATCAAAGACGTGCCTTCCCATTCACTCATGGCGGAGCGCCTGGGCGTGAGATCCATGGCCGACCTCAAACGCTTTCGTCGCAAAGACGGCACTTTGCCCCGTCTACTGATTCTGCCCGCGCGGCTCGCCGTTCGCGCCACCGCTGAAGTCCGCGATACCACCGTCACCTCTCCCGCTCACTAGTCTTTCGCATTGCTCCGTTTATACTTGTTGGTTATCTTCTCCTGCGAGGGCAAACACTGCTTCCTTACATTCATCTAGGGCCATTCGAACTGCCCACCTTCGGCCTCTTGATGCTGCTGGCTTTTGCCGCGGCCTACTTCGCCCTGGACGCGGAGGTCAAGCGCCGTAATCTGAAAATCGACGTTTACAACGTGGTCGCGTTCGTGGCTCTTGCCGGAATTTTGGGCGCCAAGATCTGGCATGTTATCGATACGCCGTCCGACCGCCTCAACGCGGAAACCTTCAGGAGCTTCGGCGCGCTCATCAGTTGGTTCCGTGGCGGCTTTGCCTGGTTCGGCGGCTTCGTCGCCGGCATTACTACTCTCCTTCTTCTAGCGCGGCGTTATCGGGTGGGCATGCTTACCATGCTCGACCTCTCCAGCTCCGCTGCCGCAGTCGGGTACGCTGTGGGCCGCATCGGCTGCCTCATCTCCGGCGACGGTGACTACGGTCGTCCCACTCATCTTCCCTGGGGCATGGCCTTCCCTGACGGCTTGGTCAAGACTACGGATGTCTGTCCGCTCTGGGGCGCGCCGGCCAATTGCCGCGTCCATCCCACGCCGATTTATGAATTCCTTGTCTGCGTGCTGATTTATTTTTACATTTGGCGACGCGGCACGCGCTCCATTCAACGTCCGCTTGCCCCCGGAGT
>JBARMK010000318.1:0-1600 GCA_049802395.1 Candidatus Angelobacter sp. | reverse complement strand
CTTTCATGCAGGGCGTGGGCGCGGCTTGGCTCATGGTATCGCTCCACGCGGGACCTTTCTACGTCGCGCTGACACAGACCGCAAGCGCCCTGCCATTTTTCGTTTTTGCACTTCCCGCTGGGGCTATCGGTGACATTGTTGATCGGCGCAAATTAATTTTGTTCACAGAGATATGGATGGCAGCGGTTGCCATTCTGCTAGCAGGAGTCACGCTGGCCGGGTCTATCTCTCCTGTACTGCTCCTTATTCTGACGTTTGCTCTCTCTGCCGGAGACGCATTCGAGAGCCCCGCTTGGCGCGCAGTGTTACCCGAGTTGGTTTCCCAGGAAGACCTCCCGGCAGCAGCGGCACTCAACGGTATCGAGTTTAATTTCGCTCGCGCCATTGGCCCAGCTTTAGCGGGTATCATCATTGCCGTTGCGAACGTTGGGACTGCTTTCGTTGTCAACGCGGCGTCCTTCCTCGGAGTCATCTTCGTCATCGCCCGATGGAAACGGCCGCGCCGAAAACGCACCACGCCGCCGGAGACTTTAAGGGGCGCGACCGTCGCCGCGCTCCGGTACGTTCGGTTCTCACCAGCGATTCGCACTTTGATCTTGCGTTCGGGGATCGTCATGTTCTTTGCCAGCGGACTTCTGGCATTGCTTCCGTCAGTCGCTCATGAAGTGAGCCGAAGCCCAATGGGTTATGGAATCTTGCTCGGGTGCTTCGGCTTTGGCGCGGTGCTGGGTGCGGTAGTGATGCAACGAGTTCGCGCACGCTGGTCGGCCGAAGTGGTGGTTTCAGGCGGCACGCTAATATTCGGCTCGATGACAGCAGCCGCCGGCAGCTTCCACGGTCTACCTATGCTCGGCGCGGTCATGCTCATCGGTGGCGGGGCCTGGATCGTTTTCATCTCGCTCTTCAATGTGCTAATTCTGAACCACACGCCTGAATGGGTACGGGCTCGCGTGCTCGCCGTTTCGATGCTGGTTTTTCAAGGTGCCATGGCCGCAGGAAGCGCGGCATGGGGCGCTTTAGCAACCAAGACCGGCATCCACTCCGCGCTGTTGTGGGCTGGCATCGGAACTATGATCAGCACCTTGACGGGAGTATTTTTGAAACTGCCGGATTCGACTGTTGATCTGACACCCTGGATTCACTGGCGGCTGCCAACTATCCTGAAAGAAAAGCCTGAAGCGATGGACGACGGTCCGGTCATGGTGACCATTGAATACTCTGTGGACGCGGAAAAGGCATCGGCGTTTATTAAGGCAATCAATAGGTACGGGCGCATTCGACGGCGAGACGGCGCATATCAATGGGGAATCTTTCGGGATCTTGAGGATCCCGGACACTACCTGGAAACATTTTTCGTAGATTCGTGGGCGGAGCATCTGCGTCAACACGAGCGCTCGACCGGGGCGGATCGCGTGGTGACGCAGCGGGTACAGAGTTATACCCGCGGAGAACCGGTAGTGCGCCACTTGGTATATGCGGCGGCAAACGGCAAGGACCGGGTAACGGATGGCGCTCAAAAGAAACTAAACTCGAAACCCCAATAGCAAACTCGCCTCTCACTCTCACACGATGCTGAAGGCAAAAGGGTCTATAGTCGAGA
>JBARMK010000317.1:0-7333 GCA_049802395.1 Candidatus Angelobacter sp. | reverse complement strand
AAACTTGTCATTCTGAGCGGAGTCGGCGCGCATGCGACGCGTAGTCGAAGAATCCCGACACCGCCCGTTGTCACCATGCCGCATCAGGGAGTTCTCTTTGAAACACCTGTGCTAACATGCTTCGCCGTGCGCGACGGTTTCCACTATAAGTTCTGGATGTACATCCTGGTCAGCCAGACCGGTACCCTTTACATTGGTATTACCGGCTATTTCGATCGCCGCATATCGCAGCACAAAATGGATTCGATCAAGGGATTTACCAGTAAGTATAAAGCCCACCGCCTCGTATACTACGAAACCTACGATCACGTTCTAAATGCTATCCGTCGCGAAAAAGCAGCTGAAGGGTTGGCGACGGGAAAAGAAAATCGCAAGATGGATGACTGAAAAGATGAATCCGCGCTGGCAAGACCTGGCCGAAAACTGGGGACAGGAAATGCGGTCTCGGGGACAGGCCATCGGGAGAACGCATTGACGCTCCATAGCAAAGGACGCCCTGTCGGGATCCTTCGGCTGCGCGTCGCATTCGCGCCGGCTCCGCTCAGGATGACATAGGGTTAATAGCGTACCGATGAATGGATACGTTCTTGTGGTAAGGCTTCGTGCCGTAAGCGCAGAAAGAAATCCTTCGTTGCGCCGCAGGCCCGTCGCGCAGGCGCAGCGGAGCGACCTCAAAACGCACCTTGCTAAAATACCCGCACATGATTGTCATGAAATTTGGCGGGACCTCGGTTCAGGATGCGCAGGCTATTGACCGCGTGGCCGCCATCGTCCGTGATCGCCTGCAAGAACGCCCCGTGGTGGTAGTGAGCGCGTTGGCAAAAGTCACTGACCTGCTTCTGGCCATGGCGGCCGCTGCGGCGGCGGGCCAGCGCGAGAAAGCGCTGGAACTCGCCCGCACCGCGCGCGAGCGGCATTACAACACAGCCTCTGACCTGCTGGGCACGCATGCCTTTGAGCAGATTGCCCCCGAGTTGGAAGCCGACTTCAACGGACTCGATGACCTGCTGCGCGGCGTAGTCGCTGTTGGCGAGCTCACGCCGCGGACCACTGACAACATCGCCGGCTTCGGCGAGCGTGTGTCTTCAAAAATCGCGGCAGCGGCCTTCTCGCAGCGCCACATTGAGGCCGCGCACGTCGACTCGCGCCAGTGCATTCTTACTGACTCGAACTTCGGCAAGGCGGTGCCGCAGTTTGAAGAGACCGACGCGCGTCTGGCGGAGATTGTCAAGCCGCTGCTGGAGCGCAAACGCGTGCCGGTGATGGGCGGATTTATTGCCGCGACGCGTGAGGGCATCTCCACCACGTTGGGCCGCGGCGGCTCCGATTTCAGCGCGGCGATTGTGGGCGCGGGCCTGAAAGCGGAGCGTATCGAAATCTGGACCGACGTGGATGGCATGATGACTACCGACCCCGGCCTTTGCCCCGACGCTCGCCGCATCAAGGCCATCAGCTTTGAAGAAGCGGCCGAGCTGGCCTACTTCGGCGCCAAGGTGCTGCATCCGGCCACGCTGTTGCCGGCCATACAGAAGAGCATTCCCGTGTTGATTCTGAATTCACGCAATCCGGCGAATGAAGGCACGCGCATCACCGCTACTGCGCCCAAGAGCAAAAATATCTTTAAAGCCATTGCGGCCAAGAAGCGCATCACGGTTGTCGACGTGGTCGCCACGCGCATGCTCATGGCCCATGGCTTCCTAAAAAGCATTTTTGAAGTTTTTGCCAACCATCGCTGCCCCGTGGACATGGTTTCCACCTCCGAGGTCAGCGTTTCCGTGACCGTGGATTCCAATGAATCCGTCGCCGCCATTGCCGCCGATCTGGCCAGGCTCGCCGACGTGAAATACCAGGGCCGGAAAGCCATCGTCTGCCTGGTGGGTGAGAACATCAAGACTACGCCGGGCATCGCGGCAAAAGTTTTCAGCGCCATTCCTGACGCCAACATTCATATGATCTCGCAGGGCGCATCGGAGATTAATATCAGTTTTGTGATTGATGAGGATGCCGTGCCTGATGTAGTCTCGCGCCTGCATCGCACGTTCTTTTCTCAGCTCGATCCCGAGGTATTTGCTTGAAAAAGGTGTTCGCGTGAAAATTCTGGTGCTTGGCCGCGGCAAGACCGGCGCCCTGGTGGCGGAAATTGCCACGCAGCGCCAGCACGGCGTCCATTCGCTTGCCGGCGCTGAAAATCAAGATGGCCGCGCGCTCACGCCTGCCACGCTCAGCGGAACAGACGCCGTCATTGACTTCACCACGCCCCACTCGGTGATTCCCAATATTATCCGCTGCGTTGAATCGGGCGTGCCCATTGTGGTGGGCACCACCGGCTGGTATCAGCACATCGATAAGGTCCAGGAGCTGGTGCGGGAAAGAAAAGGCGCGTTGCTTTATGGATCGAATTTCTCCATCGGCATGAATTTCTTCTTTAAGGCCGTGCAGGCCGTAGCGCCCCTGCTGAAACATCACTACCGCGGCAGCATCGTTGAGCGGCATCACATTCACAAAAAGGATAAGCCTTCCGGCAGCGCGGTAAGCATTCAGAAACTTCTGGAGTCTGGCTCGGGAGAAAGAGTTGAGATCGCCTCCGTGCGCGAAGGCGAGACCGTTGGCATGCACCTGGTGATGATGGACTCGGCCAATGACACAATTCTCTTTACTCACGATGCCAAGTCGCGCGTGGGCTTTGCTGAAGGCGCCGTTCGCGCCGCCGAGTGGATCAAGGGCAAGAGCGGGTTCTACGAATTCCCGGAAATCGTGGAGCAACTGTAACAATTTGGTGATTGAGTAAATTGGTTAAAGAGCAATTGGGATCGCACAACCGGCGCTGCTTTCCCGAAACGGAATCAGCTATATAAAAAATCCGGTGTGTTTTGTAGTAGTGAGTGTTGACTGTGGAATCATACTGTCAGACGTAAACCTTTTTGAAAAGGAGTTACTGACATGACAGATGAAAATCGAGTACTCAGCCGCATAGGTGCGCGGGAACTCTCCCCGGAAGAAGTCGATTGCGTGAGCGCGGGCTTTCGAACCATCCATCTCACACGGGACCCCTGTGGACCCACTGACTTCGCCCAGGATTAGTTCACAATATGATCGGCATCTGCGAACTCCGCTTCGCAGATGCCATTCCCGTTTGCAGAAGCGCAAAATCACCTGAGAATCCGGGGTTGCCCAACTGTAGACTTGTCCCTTGCTCGAGTCACTTATCCCTCCTTTCCTCTGTGTTTAAAGTCTGGTTCTGAGGTTTCTTCCAACGAAAGATTCGTTTATCCTAGACCTCCTATGGACCTTCAGGGTTGCGGCACCGCGCTGATTACACCGTTCAAACAAGACCAGAGCATTGATGAAAAAGCTCTGCGCTCACTTGTGGAATGGCAGATTTCCTCTGGCATTCACTTCCTTGTTCCTTGCGGGACCACGGGCGAGACGCCAACGCTGAGCAAGGAAGAATGGCTGCGCGTGATTGATATCACAATTGACGTGGCCGGCGGCCGCGTGCCAATCGTTGCCGGCGCGACCTCAAATTGCACGGCAGAAGCAGTGGAAAAAGCCCGCGAGTTGAATCGCCGCAAAGGCGTGGACGCAATATTGACCGCGTCGCCCTATTACAACAAGCCAACCCAGGAAGGTCAGTTCCAGCACTTCAAAGCCATTGCTGAAGCCGTGAACAAGCCGATTGTTCTATATAGTGTCATGGGCCGCACTGCCGCCAATATTGAACCGGCAACGCTCGGCCGTCTGGCAAAAATTCCCAACATTGTTGCCGTGAAGGAAGCCAGCGGCAATATCTCTCAAATCGCTGAGGTCTTCAACCACGTTCCAGAAAGCTTTCTGGTTTTCTCCGGTGATGATGCCGTGACCTTGCCCGTGATCGCGCTGGGCGGCGTGGGCATTATTTCTGTCTGCTCAAACGAGATTCCCAAAGAAATGTCGGAGTTGACCGCGGCGGCGCTCAAGAATGATTGGGCAAAGGCCCGCCGCCTGCAACGCCAATACCTGCGCCTGATGCAGGCCAACTTCCTGGAATCAAACCCAATGCCGGTGAAAGCCGTGCTGGCGATGATGGGCCGTATCGAAGAAGTTCTGCGCCTGCCCATGCTGCCTGTCAAGCCGGAGACGCGATCGAAGCTGGAAAAGATTGCCGCTGAAGCCGGGTTGTTGCAGGTGCACGCTTCGGTTTCTGACCTATAACTTGCGCTCAAGGGTTCGGAAGCGGTCACTGTTCCGCTTTCGGCCGAAACCTGGATCAACAGCTTTTCCTGCTCCACATAGCGAGCCAGCTTCTCAAGTGACGCCTCTACCAATCTGCCTAAAATGTTATAACCAGAACGTAAAGAATTGAAAAGTTGGCGATGATTCTGAATGGCCTCGCTATTCTACTTCCGAAACTTAGGGGTTCCGCAGGGGTTGAAGTTATTGGGTGTTGCCAATCAGCTTCGCGGCGCAACAACGCAACACATTTTGCCGCTTGGTGTTTCCGCGGTCGTGAAAGAAAGGTTGAAAATGAAAACGCACAGCGAAAAAACGTTTCTAACGATCCTGATTTCGGTGGTGTTCCTGAGTGCATCGGTCTTTGCCCAGTCAGACTATGGGCAGGGAGACGACCCTCCTGGCCGCGTGGCGCGCCTGGGTTTCATCAGCGGTGGTGTTTCTTTTCAGCCATCGGGAGAGGACCAGTGGAACCAGGCTTTATCGAACTATCCGCTGACCACCGGAGACCGCATCTACACTGACCGGGATGGGCGCGCCGAACTGGAAACCGGCAACATCGCTGTGCGTCTTTCTTCTGACACGGACGTGTCAACCACAAACCTGAACGACCAGCTTGTACAGCTGGGATTAGCGCAAGGGACTCTGCGTGTCCGTGCTTATGACATTCTTTCAGGAAGCTCGGTTGAGATCGATACTCCAAATGCCGCGCTTACGCTGCTTCGTCCGGGAAGCTACCGCGTGGAAACTTATCCTGATGACAACACCACTCTGGTCACGGTCAACAGCGGTGACCTGGAAGTCAGTGGCAATGGGCTCTCTCAGGTAGTGCACAGCGGGCAATCGGTGAAATTGAGCGGCATAGATGAAGTACGGTTGGACTGGCTGTCGGCGCCGGGCGACGATGAATTTGATCGCTGGTGCGGTGATCGCGACAGGCATTTCCTTTCCTCTAACTCCCGGCAGTATGTCAGCTCGTATGTTCCGGGTTATTCCGATCTTGATGAATACGGCCGCTGGGAGCCCGCGCCGGAATACGGACAAGTGTGGTATCCCTCCGCAGTGCCGGTGGGCTGGGCGCCGTATCGCTTTGGACGATGGGCCTGGGTAGAGCCGTGGGGCTGGACCTGGGTTGAAGAAGAACCCTGGGGATTTGCTCCGTTCCACTACGGACGCTGGGCCCTGATTGGCACGCGCTGGGGATGGGTCCCCGGGACGGTCGTTGTCGGGGTGAGGCCGATTTATGCGCCCGCTCTGGTGGCGTTTGTCGGCGGCCCTAACGCAAACGTGCAAGTATGGTTCCCGCTGGGACCGCGCGATCCCTTCTTTCCCTGGTACCACCACAGCGATGTCTACTTACGCCAGGTCAACGTGACCAACGTGAGAGTAAACATTGTGAACGTAATCAACGTTCGCAACGTGAACAATATTCATTATGCCTATCAGCGGGTTGCGCCGACGGCCGTCTCCACAGAGGCCTTTCGCGGTTCCCGCCCTGTAGCTCGTGAGATTGTGCGCGTGGATGCTGAGCAGATTGGCAGAGCGCGCGTAATTCCTCATCCGGAAATTCATCCTGACGTGCAGGCTGTGCATGCCGGCACTCCGCAGGCGCATCCGCCGGTGGAGCAGACTCGGCCGCGCATTGAGAGCCGCGCGCCGCTAGTCGTTCCCAATCGCAATGGAACGCCGCAGGGCAATGGCAGAGTCGGCGTGCAGGATAGAGGCAGAGTGGGTGACGTGGCGCACAATCCGCCGCCCAGCGGGCAAAATCCTCCTGCTGGCGATACGCGGAGAGAGTTCCCCGGACGCGAAAACACCCCGCCTCCTCCGGCAAACAACAGAGATGAGAACGCCGGCAGAAATACTGCCGGTGGGCCGCCACCAAACTCGAACGTCCCGCCACCGGGGAATAACAGGGACGAAAACAGAGGCAGGAACTCCGCCGGTGGGCCGCCGCCAAACACCAACATCGCGCCGCCGGGAAATAACCGGAACGACAATGGAGGCAGAGGCGCAATCAGTGGACCGCCACCGGAGCGCAGGCCGCTGGTGACCAGAATGCCACCGCCGCCGCAGAACCCTCCGTTTGCGCAGCGACAGGCCCCGCTCCAGGAACATCCGGGGCGGCCGCTGGAGCCGCAGCAGGTGGATAACATTCGCCGTGGTCAGCCGGCGGGACAAATGCACGATCGCGAGTTTCCGCCGCACCGTGACGCAACGCCGGCGCCGTCAAAGAGCTCCAATCCACCACGCTCGGAGGACCGTGGGAAAGGGCGGCCGCACAACTAGATAGCTTCTGGATATACCGGTGGCGTGGCCGACGAACCTGAGCACGAAAAAAGGAGCGGCCACGCCGTTTTGCGCGACCGCTCCAAATCGCCTCCGAACACGACGCCTGATAGAAGGAGTTCAGGTTTCTGTCCAGCGGCGTGTTCGGAGTACCCACTAGGAGAACATCCCTCAGAAATAGATCGCATGAGGCGGAAGTTCTTGCAGAAAAATTTTTTCTGCCGGTTGGACCTGCTCTGCTTTGAAACAGCCACGTGCAAGGAGTACGATGGGCCCTCATTGAGAGGGCCCATGCTCAATTCAGCCAGGATTATTGCTTTTGTTCCAATCAGAGATTCAACGCGATCTCGCGCGTTCTATGAGGGAGTGCTGGGGTTGCGCTTTGTGAGCGACGATTCTTTTGCGCTGGTGATGAATGCAAACGGTATCATGGTCCGTCTGTCCAAAGCGCCGAACTTTACTCCGGCTGGTTTTACCGTACTGGGTTGGGAAGTCTCAGACATTGCAGCGATCGTACCTGAGCTGCAGAAAAAAGGAGTCCATTTTGAGAAATTTCCGGGTCTGCCTCAGGACCAACTCGGTATATGGACCACGCCCAACGGCGACAAGGTAGCTTGGTTCAAAGACCCGGACGGAAATATTCTCTCAGTCTCCCAGCACGTTTAGTCACCGGCAGCCGCAAGCTCTGGCGTTCCCTGAAGAATGCGTGTGTACAAATGCGAGTAGGCATCGGCCATGGCTGCGGCGCTGAAGTTTTTCTGAGCATAAGCGGCGGGGGCCGCGCTGCTAATGGTTCTTGCTCGACCGCAAGCTTCGCTGGCCTGCTGCACATCTT
>JBARMK010000316.1:0-2480 GCA_049802395.1 Candidatus Angelobacter sp. | reverse complement strand
TTCTTTATCTGATCCAGGAGCGCAACCTCAAGAGCAAAACCAGCATGCACGGCTTCTGGTCGCGCTTGCCAGCGCTGGCCACGATTGATGAGATCGGCTTCAAGTGCCTGATCTGGGGATTTCCCTTTATGACGCTGGGGCTGATCGCGGGCTCCATCCTGGCCGAGGCGCGCTATGGAACCAGATATTTTGCCGACCCGAAAATCCTGCTCTCCGGCCTGATGTGGGTGGTGTACATGGTGTTGTTGTACACGCGCTGGAGCGCCGGATGGCGCGGCCGCCGTGCCGCATTTTTAGCCACGTTTGCCTTTGGCGCCGCCGTGCTTGCCTGGGCGGCCAATAATTTCAGCCAGACCCACAGGTTTATCGCCCCATGAACTTTCACGTCATCGGCGTGAACCACAACAGCGCGCCTCTTGAGGTGCGCGAACGGCTTGCCGTCACCGAGGCACAACTGCCGGACGCCATCCGCAGCCTGGTGCAGCAGCCCGGCGTCGATGAAGGCATGGTCCTTTCCACATGTAACCGTGTAGAAGTCTTGACCAGCGCCCGGCAGGAGGCAGATTTGCGCGGCTTTCTCGGCGCATATTTCGGCCTGAGCGCCGCGGCGCTTAACGGGCATATTTACGAATTCGCTCAGCGCGACGCTGTGCGTCACATATTTCGCGTGGCCTCCAGCCTCGATTCCATGGTCGTGGGCGAATCGCAGATTCTGGGCCAGGTAAAAGAGGCATATGCCGTGGCCCGTGGATTGGGGGCGGTGCACTCGGCACTGGAGGCGTTGCTTTCCCGCGCTTTTGCCGTGGCTAAACGCGTGCGTTCTGAGACCGCCATTGGCAGCTCCAGCGTCTCCATTGCTTCCGTGGCTGTGCAGCTGGCGGAAAAGATTTTTGGCTCGCTGGAAGAGAAAACGGTTTACCTGGTTGGCGCCGGAAAAATGGCGGAGTTGGCGGCGCGTCACCTGATCGCGCACGGGGCGAAGAATATCATCATCAGCAATCGCACGCATGCCCGCGCCCTGGATCTGGCGGAAAGTTTTGGTGGGCGAGCAGTTCCATTCGAGGAACTCTATGAAACCGCCGATCATGCCGACATCATTCTAACCTCCACTGGCGCTGCGGAACCGCTCTTCCGTCGCGAACATGGCGAGCGTTTGCTCAAAGGCCGGCGCAACCGCCCTATGTTCTTCATCGATATTGCCGTGCCCCGCAACGTTCATTCCGATATGAACAAGCTGGACGGAATGTTTGTCTATGACGTGGACGATTTGCAGTCGGTGGCCACTGACAACGCAGCCGAGCGCAAGAAGGAAGCCGAGCGGGCGGAGAAAATCATTGAGCTCGAGGTGGACCGCTTCGCTTCGCGTATGAAGTCGCTGGCCGTCGTGCCGACCATCCTTTCCTTGCAGGAATACTGCGAGACCATCCGGCAGGCGGAGATTGACCGCATCCGCGGCCGGCTGGGGACGATTACCTCAGAGCAGGAAGCGGCCATCGAAGCTATGACGCGCGGCATCATCAACAAGCTTTTGCACACGCCCATCACCACACTCAAATCCTCCACCGATCATCCTGAGGCTGCTACCATCCATGAAATGATCCGGCGGCTGTTTAATTTGAACACCGGAAAGCCCAAAGAATAATGGCCAGACTTCGCATCGGCTCCCGCGGCTCGCAGCTTGCATTGTGGCAAGCCAACCACGTAGCTACTTTACTGCGCCAGCACGGGCACATCGTAGAGATTGAAGTCATCAAGACCACCGGCGACAAAATTACTGACGTGGCTTTGGCCAAGGTCGGCACCAAGGGCATGTTCACCAAAGAGATTGAAGAAGCGCTTTCCGACGGGCGAGTGGATTTGGCGGTGCACAGCTTGAAAGATGTTCCCACGGAACTGGCACAGGAATTTGAGTTGTCGGCGATCATGAAGCGAGAAGACCCACGCGATGCGTTTATCTCGGTGAAGTACTCCACGCTGGAAGATCTGCCTCGCGGCGCGAAAGTCGGAACCAGCAGTTTGCGGCGGCAGTGCCAGTTGAAAGCGCTGCGTCCGGACCTGGAGATTTTTCCTCTGCGCGGAAACGTCGATACGCGCTTGAAAAAACTCGAAGCCGGCGAATATGACGCCATCATCCTTGCTGCCGCAGGCGTGCACCGCTTAGGGCTGGACAAGTACTTGCGCTCAAGAATTTCCGCCGACACGATGTGTCCCGCGGTGGGACAGGGTGCGCTAGCCGTTGAGAGCCGCCGCGCCGATCACCAGACGCACGACTTGATGGCGTTCCTTAATGACCAGGATACGCGCCAGGCTGTGGAGTGCGAGCGCGCATTGCTGGGAGCGCTTGGTGGTGGTTGTCAGGTGCCGATAGGGGCCTACGCTGAGAAACGCGATGGCGGCCTGCATCTTCGCGCTATAGTGGGCCGACCCGACGGTACGGAGATCCTGCGCGAGGAGGCGGAAGGAGATATCCCGCAGAAACT
>JBARMK010000315.1:0-18779 GCA_049802395.1 Candidatus Angelobacter sp. | reverse complement strand
GGCTTAGACACCGGCATCTCCGGCGGCGGCAGCAGCTCCGGTGGTAAAGGCTCCAGCGGCAGCAGCTCCGGTGGTGGTAAAGGCTCCAGCGGAGGCGGCAAAGGAAAGTAATTAAAACCTGAGCGGTGGGGCATACACCGGGTATGCCCCACCACCACAATCAATATGATTATTTGGGAACCAAAGGAAACAACACCATGCGACGGAATGGCTGGGCGATTCTGGCGGCAGCTGCTTTCATTTTTACGGCTGCGGCTTACTTCACGGTCGGCGTAACTCCCGCGGCAGCCGATAACTCCTATTGGGGCGCAAATTATTTTCCTAATGTGCCCCTCATCACACAAGATGGCAAGACCGTGCACTTTTATGACGACATGCTTCGCGGCAAAATCGTCCTTATCAACTTTATATATACCGAATGCGGCGATACCTGCCCGTTGGAGACTGCCAAGCTCGCCCAGGTTTACAAACTGCTTGGCGATCGCATGGGCAAAGACATCTTCTTCTATTCCATAACTGTTGATCCCAAGCGCGACACCCCGGCTGTGCTCAAGGCTTACGCGAAAAAGTTTCATACCGGTCCGGGTTGGTTCTTTCTCACCGGCAAACGCCAGGACATCGATACAATTCGCAAGAAAATCGGAATGGCAGGACGCCTGGACGAAGACCCTCTCACCGGACACACCAGCAGTTTGACCTTAGGCGATGAGCCGCAGGGCCAATGGATGCAGGATAGCTCGTTTGACGATCCCCGCTTCATTGCCACCATCGTCGACAACTGGCTGACTCCGGGATACAAGAGCGCCGCCAACAGCTATCTAAATGTCCCCAAAATTGATCCCTCAACGGGCGGCGCCGGGCCTTCCATGTTCCGCACACGCTGCGCGGCCTGCCATACCATTGGCGGCGGCGATGGCGTTGGCCCCGATCTGCTCGGCGTGACTACTGCTCGCGGCCGCGACTGGGTCGCGAAATACATCCTGGCTCCCGACAAGGTTCTTGCCGCAAAAGACCCTATCGCGGTAGCGCTTTTTAACAAGTACAACAAAGTAAAGATGCCTAACCTGCATATGCCTGCGGCCGATGCCCAGATACTGATCGACTACCTTGATTCTCAATCCGCCGCGCAAAGCGACAGCTCTGGAGACAAAGCGGGTGTGGCCGCGGAAACAGATTCCACTAAAACCAGCCAGGGACCGGGCAGAAATTGACCTGTCCGCCTGCTGCCTAGTGGGCCGCCCGGCGCTAAAATGCGCTGGGCGGTTTTTTGCGTAGCCATTAGCTCTTTGGCTTTTGGCTTGATTTTTTCAAGAACCGGCCATTGAATTCACCTCCATGTGGATGGGACAGAAAACCGTCCTCGCTATCAAACTTACGCGGCCCATCAACAACTCGACGCAACGGGCCAAAACTAAAGGCCAAGAGCTGACAGCTAAAGGCTGCTCCCCTGCTACAATCCCCATTCATGTTCGTGCGGCCACCGGGATTCACGTACAAAAACAATGAGCTTCACTGTGATCGCCTGCCCCTTGGCAAGCTGGCGGCGAAGTTCGGCACGCCTTTGTACGTCTACTCCGCCACGGCCATCCGCGAGCGCTATCGTATTTTGGAGCGGGCATTCCATCACGTGCGCCACACGCTCTGCTACTCGGTGAAAGCCAATTCCAATTTAAGTATTCTGCGGCTGCTGGCCGGCATGGGTGCAGGTTTTGACATTGTCTCGGGTGGCGAACTTGAGCGCGTGCGCCGCGCCCACAAAAGTGCGCTCAAGAGAGTCGTCTTCTCGGGTGTGGGAAAAACCGCCATTGAGCTGCGGGCCGCACTGCGCGCCGGCATCTTGCTTTTCAACGTGGAAAGCGAAGGCGAACTTGATCTCATGGCCGAGTGTGCCACGGAGCTGCGCAAGACCGCAAACATCGCATTGCGCGTGAACCCTGACGTGCTCGCGGAAACGCATCCCTACATTTCTACCGGCCTGCGCGAACACAAGTTCGGAGTTCCCATCAACAGTGCCCGGGCGCTATGCCGCCGCGCTGCCAGCCAAAAGTATCTGCGCGTTGCTGGCGTAAGCCTGCACATCGGTTCGCAAATCGGTGATGTGGCTCCTTTTCATCTCGCCATGCAGCGCGCGGTGGAACTGGCGCAGCAGCTTATCGGCGACGGACATAAGCTCCGTTTTCTCGATGCCGGCGGTGGACTCGGCGTCTCCTACAACAGCGCGGCGCCTGTCGATTTCACGGAGCTCGCCCATCGTTACGCGGAAGCCATCACAGAGCCAATGCTGCGCCTCAAGAAACCGTTCCCTCATCTGTTACTGGAGCCGGGGCGGTCCATTGTCGCGCCCGCCGGAGCACTGATCACGCGCGTCCTT
Source organism: Candidatus Angelobacter sp. (assembly GCA_049802395.1). GTDB lineage: Bacteria > Acidobacteriota > Terriglobia > Terriglobales > Acidobacteriaceae > Angelobacter. The sequence goes on along the minus strand of JBARMK010000315.1, from coordinate 16,408 downwards.
TACGTCAAGCGCAACGGGAACAAGCATTTCACTATCGTGGATGCCGCCATGAACGATCTCATTCGACCGTCGCTCTATGGCGCGCGCCATGAGATCACGCCGGTTGTCCTGAGGCCCGGAAGCGAGAAAACCATTCAATCCGATATCGCCGGCCCTGTCTGTGAGAGCGGAGACTTCCTGGCCCGCGACGCCATGTTTCCGCAGGTCGCGCCTGGGGAGACACTCTGCGTTTTCGACGCCGGGGCCTATGGTATGTCGCTCGCATCGAATTACAATACTCGTCCGCGCGCCGCTGAAGCGCTGGTGGATGGCACCCGCGTTCGCCTCATCCGCCGCCGCGAAACCATGAAAGATTTGCTGCAGCAGGAGGCTGCCTGCCTATGACCGACCTCAAGGCCCTGGCTTACGAATTCCTGCACGAAGCGCAGCACTCTTTGCAAAGCGACGGCTATCTCAACCCCACGGCCATCGTCATTACCCCGGACGAAAACCTGATCTTCGATATTGAATTTGAAACCGAAGACGAACGCGACGAGATTTACTCGGAGATGATGGAGGTGGCGCAGCAGAAAAACGCCGGCGCCATCATCACCGTCAACGACGTTTTTCCTGACAACGCCAGCGGCGCACCCGTTCAGCTTAAGGGCGAAGGCTGGGGCGCGCTTGCGGAGTCGCCCACTGAGGCCATCATGATCACGGTGTCCGGCAGCGGCTTTGAGACCTGGAGCTTGATATGCCCTTACTTCCGCCGCGATGATCGCATCAACTTCCAGCCCGCGCGCGAGGCCCGCAACCCTGGCGGCGAAGTCGAACTCCTGGGCGATTGGACCGGCAAAGCCGGGGCGGCATGAGAATGGCTCTTTGCCTTTAGCCAATAGCTTTTTCCTTCCGAACCGACGACACTAAATCAGTCCGCTCGCAAAAAGAAGTCGTCACGCTATTTCGACGATTTCCGCACGACCAACACACAAGCCAAAGACTAAGAGCTAAAAGCTAAGTGCTACCTTCAACCGCATCAACATTGATTTCTCCTCACATTTTCACATTCGCAAAAATCGCAAAATCCGCATTTGCTCCGCATGGATATTGGGCTTCAGTAACCTGCTGCACCGATTTTGTCAGAGGCCCTGTGGACGGCCCGCAACTTGCTGATTTTGCGTAAGTTAGAAATGCGAAAAACTGTTTGACTTAAAACAGGAGAAGCGTAAATTCACAATTGTTCTTTGACATTTCAAACGTTTTCCCGGTTGGTTGCGAGCACCGGGACCCAAGCTAGATCACGGCGGCACGGTCAAACTGAAAACCCCTGATGCTGGAAACGGCGACAGACGGAAGAGGTGGAAACTAAAAGCTGCGAGAGGGTCGGTAAGGGTCTATAGCGAACGGCTGGTTGAGGAGAACATGAAAAGTTTAAAGGCAAAGATAGAAGCCCCGAGGTGTTGACCGATTTACCCGGTTGGTGGTGAGCCCGGAGCCCAAGCTTCAGCGCAAGCTGATTAAAGATCGCACTTTGTTGAGTTTCGCAAGGAACTAGGATAAAGAAAGCTGGTCGGCAAGGGTCTATAGCGAACCGCTGGGCGAGGTGAATGGGTCAACCACAAAACTCGGGGCTTCTTAATTTTTTTGCGATCTGCTCCTGTTTTCACCCCAGCCACAAAATTCTTTCCTCAAAGATTCCTTGTTTCTCAAATCCCTTGTTTTGCAAATCCTATGACGCGTGCTGAACCTTACCGCGGACGCAGAACTTCAAATTTCGAAACGGCATACCCGAGCGCCGCGCCCAGAAACACGTCCGACGGGAAATGAGCGCTATTGGTTACACGAGAAAAGCTGACTGCTGACGCCAAACCGTACATTACCCACGGCACCCAGCGATGATTGTGATAGCGACCTGCGATGACCGTCGCTACTGAGAAAGCTCCCGCCGCGTGCCCAGAGGGAAAAGAGCTGCCTTTAAATGGCGATTTGCCGCCATTAAAAAATGTGTCATTGAAAGACCCGCCAGGGGCTACATCCGTTGGCCGTTTTCTGCGCGTAATCGCCTTCACACCAAGATCCACGACCGCGCTGTCAGCATAAGCTTCGGCCGCGAGTAATGCCGTACTCACCTGGTACTGATCGTGCCGGGCGTAGCCGGCGATCATGAGTGATGCTGGAAGCGCTATGACTTCCGCGGTCGTAATCTGAGCATCGAAAATGTCGTTGAAATCGTCTATGTTTCCTGCATGGCGCCGAAAATACGGCATCGTATGCGTGTCCGACACGATGAGACCAGCGGTTCCTCCTGCCACGGCAAGGGTAGGCAACAAATGACGGCCCTTCGCCAACTGTAGGGGAAAGAGCCAAATGTCTTTCTGATCGTGGAAAAAGTCCTTCGGCAAGGACCGCCAGGTCACCTCTCGCTGTGAGGCTGAATCTCCACTATTTCTTGAAGATTGCAGCACCTGCGATGGGCTGTCAGGCAAATTGGCGTTCGTGTCTTGCGCAATGGCGCGATTCGGGACACAGAAACTCCCGGCAACAAGAACGAGAATAACTACTAAAGAAGGCTGTTTTTTCATGGGCTCATCCAGTTTTTTGGATGCAGTTTTCTGCTCTGAGGTGTGCTGCTGCGGAGGGGCCCATCAATTTGTTCAATAGTAAAACGCCAGACTCGGGCTTAGGCGAAATCTGATCAACTCGCGGGTTGAAACCCAATTGAGAGGGTAAATAGATGAAGAGGTCGAAAAAATCTGCTCGAATTTGCTAACCCACCAAGTTACCTATTTACCAATTTCCTTACTCCAGGCCCCCAAATACCTGCTTGCCACCCAGGAATGTGGCTTCCACTTTCACGTTTTTGATGGCCGTTGGCGGGATCTTGAAGATGTCATCCGAAAGCACCACAAAGTCTGCCAGTTTGCCCGGCGTAATGGACCCTTTCTCTTTTTCTTGAAATTCAGCGTAAGCGGACCCCATGGTGTAAGCCTCAATCGCTTCTGGCACGGTCAACTTCTGCTCCGGCACCCAGCCACCAGGATTCTTACCATCGAGCGTTGCGCGAGTCACTGCGGCGTAGACGGTTAACATGGGGCTCAGCGGAGCCACAGACCAGTCAGTGCCAAAGGCCAGGCGCACACCATTCTCCAGGAATGTACGGAACGCGTATGTGCGCTTGATCCGGTCTGGGCCAATCCGGCCCTCAGCCCAGCGGCCGTCATCGATTGCGTGATATGGCTGGACAGAGGCGATCACGCCAAGCCGCGCATATCGAGCAAAATCCTTTGCCGCCACATGCTGGGAGTGCTCGATGCGCCAGCGCCGGTCGCGCTTGCCATTGGTCCTTTCGATCTGGTTAAACATGTCGAGCGTAATGGAAATCGCGCGGTCGCCGATAGCATGAATGCAAAGCTGCAAGCCTGCGGCATCCGCGCCTCGCAGTCGCTGCTGCATGGCGGAAACCGGGTGCATTTCATCGCTCAGCAAACCGTGCGTGTTGGGCGCATCCGTGTACGGATCGAAAAAATATGCGGTCTCCGATCCCAGAGAGCCATCGGCATAGCCTTTCACGGCGCCCATGCGTAGCAGCGCTGTACCAAATGCGTGCCGGATGCCGAGCTTTGCCTGGTCCTTCCACTCAGTCTCCATCGGAGCAACATAAATTCGTACCGTAAGCGCGCCCTTCTCCTGGAGTTCAGCGTAAGCTTTCACGTCTTCATAAGACGGATTCATGTCCTGCACGCTGGTCACGCCCACTGAAGCCGCATGGTCTATGGCCTGATGGATAGCGCGCATGCGATGGGCCGCACTCATGGCCGGCATCACCTTGTTCACCAGCGCTTGCGCTGAATCCCTCAAAACTCCCGTTGGATTTCCCTGCGGGTCGCGGACAATTTGCCCGCCATCTGGATCAGGAGTCTTTGACGTGATGCCAGCCAGCCGCAGCACCACTGAGTTCGCCAGTGATTCATGGCCGTCATAACGATTTACCCACACTGGCGTGTCCGGCGTGACGGGATCGATTAATTCCTTCGTTGGGAGATTGGGCGGAGACCATTTCTGTTCATCCCAATCCCCGCCAACGATCCACTCGCCCTTGGCCGTGGTCTTGACCCTGTCGCCAATCCTGCGCGCGAACTCCTCCGGCGACGCAGCGTCCTTGAGCTGCACGGCTGAGAGATGGTCACCGCCATCCACGAAATGCACGTGCGCGTCGTTGAATCCAGGCAGGAGCAGCCTGCCTTGCGCATCCAGCACTTTGGTTTGTGGGCCATGCCATGCATCCACTTCACCCGCGCTGCCCACGGCTACAATGCGCTCCCCCAGCACAGCCAGCGCCTCGGCGTTGGGACGCGCTTTGTCTACGGTCCAGATTTTCGCGTTGGTGATAATCAAATCGGCGGAAGGCTTCGCTTGAGCGCCGGCAAATGAGCACAGAAACGCAAGGCCGAGCAGGACCGCAACCGTGTGGCGCATCTTCATGGCCGAATCGCAGCCCATACAGCTATCTCTCACCCCACTTAAGTTTCATTCGCAACACGTCAAAAAAAGACCGGCCGCCAACCTGGAACAGCTTCACCTTCAATTTCGATTTCTGGCAGCGCACCAAGTCGCTTTCCGCCAACGAAGTTCCCACCTGGCCATCCACGGTGAGAAACGCCTGCTCGCGAGTGACCAGTATCCGTGCTTCAATGATCGCGGTGTCTTGCACCACCAGGGGCCGGTTGGTAAGTGCGTGCGACGCAACCGGAGTAATGACGAAGCCAGGAACATCGGGTGAAAGAATGGGTCCGCCTGCGGCCAATGAATATGCGGTCGAGCCCGTTGGCGTGGAAATAATCACGCCATCCGCTTTGTAGTTGGCCACAAACGTCTCGTTGACGCGGACTTCAAAGTCGGTAATGCGCGCCACCGCGCTCTGGTTCATTACCACTTCGTTCAGCGCGTCATAACTTGCAACGCACTCTCCCTCGCGCTGCACCTGGCAATGGAGCATCGGCCGCAAGCTGAGTTCGCAGTGCCCAGCGTCAACCTCCGCCAGCGCCTGCTCTATCTCTTCCTGCTTTACTTCGGTCAGAAAGCCTAGCGATCCAAGATTGACGCCGAGAATCGGAATCCCGGCCCGCGCAACGGATCGCGCTGTAGAAAGCAGTGTGCCGTCTCCTCCCAGCACTACCACAAAATCGGGAAGCGCCGTGCTCAGGTCTTCTCTCTCCAGCACTTCGCAGTCAGAGCAGTATTCCTTGCCGGAAGCATCGACCGTCACCGAATAACCGTGAGAGCGGAGCCAGTCGGCAACCTGGCGCACAACTTTGCCCAGGTCTTTTTTGCCGTGCTTGGTGATGATGGATGCTTTCTTCATCAGAATTCCGCGTGCAAGAGAAATTCCCGGTTGCCTTCCATGCCCAGAATTGGGGATTCCATCAATTCTATGTGGCGCCCGCCCAGCGCTTCCACTTCCTGGTGAACTTTCAGGATGGCGCCGTGCTGCGCCTGCTGGTCGCGCACAATTCCACCTTTTCCTACCAGCTCGCGCCCCACTTCGAATTGCGGTTTGATCAGCACCACGCCTTCACGCCGGTCCGGCCCGGCGCCAGCAAATGCCGCCTCAAGCACTGCCGGGAGCACGAGTGTAACAGAGATGAAGGATACATCGATGGCGAGGAAAGTGATCGCCGCGCCCGCCTTTGCCTGCGCCAGTTTTTCAGCCGTGAGATAGCGCGCATTGGTTTTCTCCAGGAGCTTTACGCGAGCATCGGACCGCAGGCGGGCCGCGATCTGCCCGTATCCTGTGTCCACGGCAATCACCTCAGCGGCGCTGTGCTGCAACATGCAATCGGTAAACCCGCCTGTGGAGGCACCCACATCCATGCAAGTCCGGCTGCGCAGATCAATTTTCCAATTTTCAATCGCGGCTTCCAGCTTGAGACCCCCGCGCCCCACGTATTTCAAGTCATCGCCAAGCAGACGGATCTGTGCGTCCTGGTCCACGCTCGTGCCGGCCTTCTCAATCTTCTGCTCGTTCACCAGCACGCGCCCGGAGAGCACCATGGCTTGCGCGCGCTCGCGCGAAGCAACCATGCCGCGCTCCACCAGGAGCTTGTCAATCCGCACCTTCATGCATCAATTGTATGTTGAAGCTTGTGAGGCTGGATTAGAATCCTGCGACTTCGGTTCAAAGCGCACACGAAGAACCTGTGCGATAAGAACATGCCACGCTCCGCCATGCGCTGCGTTACCGATGCGGGAAAATATATTTTCTGGATTGCGGAGCAACATGATAACTGTCAAGGAATGAAGATGCAATCATTTTCATCTCGAAAATATCGTCAATTCTGCTCGCATGAAAAATTCATCTGCGGTTAACATCCGCACCGGATGGTGTGCAAAGCGTCAAAATACGCAATGTATGTTGGGTTACTTGCGTAACCATGCCCTTTTCCACATTGTTTTTCACTGAACTGTTGAAAACCAGGAACAAAGAATGGAAACGTATTTGCGATTGCTCTTGCTGATCTTAATATCAGCGCATCTTCACATCAGCAGCAGTCCCGATCGCGGCATGCGCTAGAATATCTCTCGCGCATTAAAAGCATGGCCGCCAAAAACAAAAATAAACGCACAACCAAGCCTGTCGGACGAAAACGCAAGCACACCAAGTCAAAGCCTCTTGCGTCAACACCGAAGGATGCCGGTGCTTCACTCGCTGTACTGAATCCAGACAAGCTTAAAGAACTTTATTCCAGCATGGTGAAGTGCCGCATGCTGGAAGAAAAAGTGCTAGTGACAGCGCACGGAGATGGCCAGAGTGGTCGCGGTACCGGTCGCGAGGCGCTGTTGGTGGGCGCGACGGCCCATCTGCTGGCCGAAGATGCCATCTCTATGACAAATGGCGGTTTTCTTGCCAGCTTTATCAGGGGAACTCCTCTGAAATTGATTTTTGCTCAAATGTTCACCGCAAAAGACGCGGCGCCGCACACGGTGGAAAATAACGGTACTGGCTATGCAGCGCAGTTCAGCATGGCAACCGGTATGACCCTGGCTCCCGCAATGAAGGATAAGGCAAAAGTCGCGCTGGTTTTTCCCGGAGAGGACACCGCCGCCCTCGGCTTCCATCGCGACAGTCTGACCCTTGCGGCAAAGCACAAACTGCCGCTGGTTTGCCTGATTGAAAGCAGCTCCTTCTCCGAACCACTCGCCGGCGAAAGCCACGCGGCGGATAAAGACGGCAGCCCGGACACTCCGCATGTTCCCAGAATTGTTGTGGATGGGATTGATGCTGTAGCGATTTTTCGTGTGGCTCAGGAAGCCGTGCGCCGAGCGCGTGCGGGACATGGACCGTCATTGATTGAATGCGTGATGCCCGGCAATAATTCGGCACACACCACGCCGGTGGCGGGGAGAGAGAACCCCGTCGATCCAATTGCATTTATGGAGCAGTATTTGAGGCGAAGGAGCCTGTGGTCAGATGAATGGCAGCGCAAAATCATTGCTGACTTCGCTAAAGAGATGAAGGAAGCTGCATCGGCAAAGCAGCCATGGGACTCAAAAAACCATTTCGATCACGTCTATTCTCTTGATGGCGCCACTTCCCTGCCGCCAATCTCATCCTTTCTCCACCGGACCGGGTCATCCTGAATCGTTGGCTATGGTCCCCGGGTGGAAATTGCGCGTCTTTCGCGTCATACTATAGGGATGAATGCAAAGCCCGCCGCAGCCATTGAACCCGACCACGAGGAAATCTTAGAGTGGATTGAGGCTTTTGACGAGGTCATTGACCAGGAAGGCCCTGGTCAGGGGACCCGTCTGCTTGACGCCCTTACCCGTCGCGCCCGTCAGGCCGGTGTAGATGTTCCGGTCCAGTTGAATACCCCCTACATCAACACCATTCCAGTCGAAGAAGAAGCGCCGTACCCGGGCGATCGTGCAATCGAACGCCGCGTTAAAAGCCTGATTCGCTGGAACGCCATGGCCATGGTGCATCGCCAGAACAAGAAGGATCCCGGCATTGGCGGGCACATTTCTACATATTCGTCCCTGGCCACGCTACTGGAAGTTGGCTATAACCATTTCTTTCACGCCACGCACGGCGCTGAGCCCGGAGATTTCGTTTACTTCCAAGGCCACGCCTCACCGGGCGTCTACGCGCGCGCATTTCTTGAAGGCCGTATCAGCCAGGAGCAGTTGGAAAACTATCGCCACGAGCTGCGAGACAAGCCAGGGCTCTCTTCTTATCCGCATCCCTGGCTCATGCCGGAGTTCTGGCGCTTTCCCACTGTTTCCATGGGACTGGGACCGCTGAATGCCATCTATCAGGCGCGCTTCATGCGCTACCTGGAGAACCGCGGTCTGATCAATCCCACGCCCCGCAAAGTTTGGGCATTCATTGGTGACGGTGAAACCGACGAGCCAGAAGCCATGGGCTCACAACTCACGCTGGCTTCGCGGGAAAAGCTGGACAATCTGATCTTTGTGGTCAACTGCAACCTCCAGCGGCTTGACGGTCCTGTGCGCGGTAACGGAAAGATCATTAACGAACTGGAAGCGGCCTTCCGCGGTGGCGGCTGGAATGTCATCAAAGTCATCTGGGGCTCCGGCTGGGACGATCTGCTGGCGCGCGACCATTCCGGCATGCTGCTGAAGCGCATGGAAGAGTGCGTTGACGGCGAGTACCAGGCTTTCAAGGCCAAAGACGGCGCATTCGTCCGCAAAGAATTCTTCGGCAGGTATGCGGAGTCGGCGGCACTGGTCGCTGACATGACCGACGATGAAATCTTCCGCTTGCAGCGCGGCGGCCATGATCCACAAAAGGTTTATAACGCCTATAAGCGAGCCGTGGAACACAAAGGCGGCCCGACGGTGATCCTGGCCAAAACCGTTAAGGGTTACGGCTTAGGCTCGGCGCAGGCACGCAACGCCACGCACCAGGAAAAGAAAATGTCCGACGAAGCGCTCACGGCTTTCCGCTCGCGCTTTGAGATTCCCATTCCTGATAAAGCGGCGAAAGAAGGCCTGCCGTATCGTCCACCGGATGACAACCCTGAGATTCAATACATGCAGGAACGCCGCAAGGCCCTGGGTGGATACATGCCGAAACGCGACGCCCGAAAGGGTGTGCGCGGGTTCGAAGCGCCATCACTCGAGACTTTCAAGGAATCCCTGGAAGGCTCAAAGGGCCGCGCGGTTTCGACCACGATGGGCTTTGTGAGCATGCTGCGCAACCTGATGAAGGACCCAAAAGTCGGCAAGCTGGTGGTTCCCATCATTCCTGACGAAGCCCGCACCTTCGGCATGGAGTCGATCATCCGCCAGGTCGGTATCTATGCCAGCCAGGGCCAGCTCTATAAGCCTCACGATGTGGACATGCTGCTTTATTATCGCGAAGCCAAAGACGGACAGATTTTGGAAGAAGGAATCACTGAGGCCGGATCCATGGCCTCAATGACTGCGGCGGGCACGGCGTATTCGAATTATCGCGTGCCGACGATTCCCTTCTTCACCTACTACTCAATGTTCGGCTTCCAGCGCGTGGGTGACCTGATTTGGGCGTTTGCGGATGCGCGGGGCAAGGGCTTTCTCATGGGCGGAACCGCCGGACGTACCACGCTGGCTGGCGAAGGATTGCAGCATCAGGACGGACACAGCACCCTGGTCGCGAGCACAGTTCCAACTTGCGCGAATTATGACCCAGCATACGTGTATGAAATCGCCGTAATCGTGCAGGACGGAATCCGCCGCATGTATAAGGAAGGCGAGGACCGCTTTTACTACATCATGCTCTATAACGAAGACTACACGATGCCGGAGATGCCCCAAGGCGTTGAAGAGGGGATTATCAAAGGCATTTACAAGTTCAAAGCGGCCTCGGGCAAGAAAGCCGATGCGCACTTGTTCGGGAGCGGCTCAATTCTCAATGAAGTTGTGCGTGCGCAGGCGATCCTGGCAGAAAAGTATGGCGTGCAGGCCGATGTCTGGAGCGTGACTAGCTATAACGAACTGCGCCGCGACGCGCTGGCAGTGGAACGCTGGAACCGGCTCCATCCCGCCGAGAAAGCAAAGCAGCCATATATCCTCTCTACACTGGAAAAGGAGAAGGCTGAAGGTCCGATCATTGCCGCTTCAGACTATATGAAGGCAATTCCCGACCAACTGGCGCCCTGGCTAGGCGCCCGCCTGGTAACTTTGGGCACGGATGGATTCGGACGCAGCGATAATCGCGAGCACCTGCGCCGGCATTTTGAGATCAATGCTGAGTCGATTGCCGCCGCTGCGCTTTCACGCCTCGCGCGGGATGGCAAATTCGACACCAAGAAAGCTGTGAAAGCGTTTGCTGATCTGGGCGTAAATACGGACAAGATGGATCCGGCAAGGGCGTAAGAGCTAACCTTAAAATAAATACTATCAAGGCCCGATATTTCGGGCCTTACATTTGTCACCTAAATCAGCGTACCGAGGCCTCCCTTTGGCATTGTATTGATTACGTGAATATGACTACAATTCTGTCGCATTCTGAATAGCTTATGATCATATTAGAGGTGGCTGCTCCGTTCTATTTAGATTGGATGTTCTGGTCAGTCATTGTCGCAAGCATCGCCATTGTGCTTTCGCAACTTCCCCCCTTACATGTGATGTTGCGTCGAGCAAAGTTAGAAGTGGAACTCTATTCTCGCATGCTGATTACGCACAAAATTGGCAATCCGAACGGCGCTCTACATATCATCATCAACAATGTTGGTGGACGGGAAATAAGAATCAAGGAAATGGCTCTGCGTGTCCACCCGGGAACTAAGGACGAATTTGTCCTGACCGGAAACTCCTATTTCCGATCCCCAGAAGATAAGGCGGGACTGTTGCTGACACCCTTTAGGCTTAAACCTGGAGAGCAATGGGCCTATACCGTCAATTTTTTTACCGTATTCTCGCGTCAAGAGGAGAAAGCATTCCGAGAGATCCAGTCCAATCTGCGGAACGATATAAATGGAAAGCTTAAGATCAACCGCAATGAGCTTGCTGTTGCTGAGGAGCAGAATGTACGGCCGATTATGGATTTCTTCAAGAACAAGTTCCGTTGGCAGCCTGGGGAATATAAATTCCGGCTGGAAATAGAAACAGAACCCAAGCAGGCAAGATTTACCAAGGAATTCAGGCTCACTTTGTTTGAATCTGATTCCAAGGAGCTCGAAAGCTACTGCAATGAATACAAATCTGGGTTCTGTGTCTATATTGACAGCTCGACCAATCTAGGTTTATGGCTCCGTCTCACAGAAGGGTGAGAACCCAGCTCAACATATATTAACTCCAAATCATTGATTTTATGAGTTTTATTGAAAATACAATAGACACTTGAATATCACTTGAGTGAGAAACACTCAACTTGCCGCTTGACAATGGTAAGGCGTACTTCCTATAATTAGCACTCGATAGGAATGAGTGCTAGCAGCTCTCCTGTCAGTCGCAACAAAGCCCTACTCAAACCAAATTTTCTACACATCTTGAAAGGAGCAGTCGCATGGCACAGAAGTTGACCCCGTTACACGACCGCGTCGTGATCCGCCGGATTCAGGAAGCGGAGACCATTCGTGGTGGCATCATCATCCCCGACACAGCAAAAGAGAAACCGCAGGAAGGCATCGTAATCGCTGCTGGGACCGGCAAATTTGACAAAGGCCAAACCGTTCCCTTGGCGGTAAAAGAGGGTGACCGCGTCCTGTTTGGCAAATATTCCGGATCAGAAATCAAGATTGACGGCGAAGAGCTGCTCATCATGAAGGAAGACGAAATCCTTGGCATCCTGAGCGGTTCAGCCAAGAGCGCAGAGAAGCCTGAAAAAGCCGGAGCAGCCAGAAGATAGCTGCTATCTGCCTTCCAGCCGGAAAGACAGCTTCACAATGAAATTACCGCTAGCAGCGGAAAAAGATTCGATAGGAGACAGCAACAATGGCAAAGATTATTGTTCACGGTTCGGAATCCCGGCAGGCGATCCTGCGCGGAGTGTACGTACTGGCAGACGCAGTGAAAGTGACGCTGGGCCCGCGCGGCCGCAACGTCGTCATCAACAAGAAGTTCGGCTCACCTGTCATAACCAAAGACGGCGTGACCGTAGCCAAAGAAATTGAACTGGGCGATACCCTGGAAAACATGGGCGCGCAGATGGTGCGTGAAGTCGCCAGCAAAACCAGCGACGTGGCCGGAGACGGCACCACCACCGCTACCGTTCTGGCGCAGGCCATCTATCGCGACGGCGTAAAGACCGTTGCCGCCGGCGCAAACCCCATGGCCCTGAAGCGCGGCATTGAGCGTGCTGTCGCCACCATTTGCGGCACGCTGAATAAAGACGGTGAGCGCACAAAAGGCTTCCTGGATTCGCTCTCCAAGCCAGTGAGCGGCGACATGATTGCCCAGGTGGGCACCATCTCCGCCAACAATGACGATACCATCGGCCGCATCATTGCTGAAGCTATGAAGAAAGTCGGCAAAGACGGCGTAATCACGGTGGAAGAATCTCGCACCATGGAAACCAGCCTGGAAGTGGTGGAAGGCATGCAGTTTGACCGCGGCTACCTCTCACCTTACTTCGTCACCGATCCCGAGCGCATGGAAACCATCCTTGACGATGCGTTCATCCTCATCAATGAAAAGAAAATCAGCACCATGAAGGACCTGCTTCCGATTCTGGAACAGGTGGCCAAGCAAGGCCGTCCGCTGCTCATCATCGCTGAAGATGTCGATGGCGAAGCGCTGGCGACTCTGGTAGTCAATAAGCTGCGCGGTACGCTGCAGGTTTGCGCGGTTAAGGCCCCTGGCTTTGGCGATCGTCGCAAAGCCATGCTGCAGGACATCGCAATCCTGACCGGCGGCAAGGCCATCACGGAAGATTTGGGCATCAAGATGGAAAACATCGAGATCACCGATCTGGGCCGCGCCAAGAAGATCACGGTAGACAAAGATAACACCACGATCGTCGAAGGCAAAGGCAAGGGCGGTGAGATTGAAGGCCGAGTGCGCGAAATCCGCAGCCAGTCAGAAAAAGCAACCAGCGACTATGATCGCGAAAAACTGCAGGAGCGGTTGGCGAAACTGGTGGGTGGCGTTGCCGTGATCAAAGTTGGCGCCGCGACCGAAACCGAAATGAAGGAAAAGAAAGCCCGCGTGGAAGACGCCATGCACGCGACCCGCGCTGCCGTGGAAGAAGGCATTGTCCCCGGTGGTGGTGTTGCCCTGGTCCGTTGCCAGAGCGCGCTCGATGGCCTCAAGTTCAAGAATGACGATGAGGAAACCGGTGCGGAGATCGTAAAGCGCGCGCTGGAAGAGCCTTTGCGCCAGATCGTTGCCAACTCCGGCGAAGAGGGTGCAATCGTTGTGGGCAAGATCCGCGACTCCAAAGACAATAACTACGGCTACAACGCTCAGACTGACAAGTTTGAGGATCTGGTCAAGGCCGGAGTAATTGATCCTACCAAGGTGACCCGTACGGCCCTGCAGAACGCGGCTTCCATCGCTGCGCTTATGCTGACCACTGAAGCCCTGGTCTCTGACGCTCCGGAAGAAAAGAAAGCTCCGGTCGGCGGTGGCGAGCACGGCGGCGGATATCCGGGAATGTAATTTGAGAAGCTGTACGCTCCTAGCCAAAAGTCCCGCAGAAATGCGGGGCTTTTTTGCCTGCAGCATTGCAGCGTCGATTATTCACAAATACCGCTGGGGCCCAAAAAAGCGCACCGGCTAAAACCGGTGCGCTCGGAGTTTGGAACGAGCTCTTAACTTAGAAGACCAACTTCATCGCAAATTGCAACTGCCGCGAAGAGCCGGAGTCGCCGGTTGGGAAGCGCGTGCTGCTGATTACGCCGAAAGTGGTGCTGCCAACTTGGGCCGTGCGTGCGGGTTGGCCAAGATTTGCGTGATTGAGCAAATCAAAAGCTTCAAACCTCATTTCCGTGCTGAAACGTTCATTGATTTTAGTACGCTTTATCAATGAAGCATCAACGTTATTGAAACCCGGACCTGTGATCACGTTTCTTCCGAAATTACCGAAATGGAACACCGTGTTCGCTCCCACCAGAGCATCGGGAATAGCAAACGATGTGCCAGGTGCACATACCCCTTTTGCCGGATCACAAACCGAGTTCGCAAAGTATTGAATGTTGCCACTGGCCAGGGGGGTATTAACAATTTGAATGGGGCCAATGAGATCTGGCCGTAACGTTGCGGCGCCGGTGAGTCCCCCGATTCCTGTCGCATTAGCGAGCAGGTTGACCGGGTTGCCGCTCTGGTCGGAAATGATGCTCCCGATTTGCCAGCCCTCGGTAAAGCGATTGCCTTTAAAGGGCAACTCATAGATGAAGTTCATGACAAAGCGATTGCGAGCATCAAAGTCAGAAAGACCCCTATCTCCAGCCGGATTGAGGCTATTCTGAATTACGATGGCCTGTCCGTTCTGCGATGTGTAGTCCAATGACTTGGAGTAAGTGTAGGATGCATTGAACTGGAACCCACGAAACGCCTTCATCGTAGATGAAACCCACAATGCGTTGTAGCTTGAGTTGCCATTACTCACGTTATCGGAGATGTTGCCGACGGCTGCCCCGGCATCGATGCTATTGGCGGAGAGTGTCGGAAATGGGCGGACTCCGTTGACGAGCTGGTTTTCATTCACGCGAGTGCGCAAATCTCTTCCTAGTGAACCAAAGTAGCCAGTCATCACGCTCCACTTGCTTGTGAGCTGTTGCTGGATATTGAGGTTGAACGATTCAATGTACGAGTTTTTGTAATTTGGATCCACTACGATAGGCGCAAGACCATTCCCCTTCGCATCAGCGAGCAGATTGGCATATGTGGTGGTGGGTTTCGTTGTAGTTCCAACAAAGCTCAAGGGATTACCCAAAGGCGGATTATTTGTTAAACCTGTGACAAGGCCGGTGATCGGCTGATCTACAAGAACAGCGTACGCCGCGCGCACAACTGTTCTGCCAGATCCGAATACATCATATGCAAAGCCAAGCCGCGGCTGGAAGTTCTTGTTGTTTTGTTGATAAGGAGAACTTACCCGCACCAAAGAATCTGTCGCTGGATCGAAGTTTACGAAACGATTAAGCGCTTCGGTCGGTGTCGCATTCCAGTCGTAGCGCAAACCAAGTTCAACATTCAGGCGGTTCGTCATCTTCCAGCTATCTTGCGCAAACAGGCCCAGATTGTTTACCACTATGCGGCTGGGGTTGTTTCCAGGTGAGAGCGTGAATCCTGAAGGGGTTCCGGCTGTAAAACCTGCCACATTTGTAAATGCCAGCGTGCCGGTGTCGGAAGTGAAGTTATTGTTATATACGCGCCGGAACTCTCCGCCAAATTTAAGCGAATGTCTCCCGCGCACGTAGTTCAAGGTGTCAGATAGCACTCCTGTGGTGTCGCCACGCCCCTGAGGAAACCCATTCGGACCTCCCATGGCAATGCTTGTTGTTCCAATTGTGATAAAAGGAAGCCCGGCACTTGTGCTGATGCCGTCTTGGATGCCAAAGCTGGATGGGTTTTGCAGGGCATTTGGCGAGAATACAATGTGAATACGGTTAAAGCCCAGCCTCACCTCATTGACAGTATTGGCGCTGAGTGTATGGTCCAAATTGACGGTTGCGATTTGGCGCCTCGACTGGCGCGTGTCTCCGAAATTGGGCAATGTATCGCCTTGCAGGGTCGGCTCCTGGCGCAGGTCTTCTTGAATGGCGAAGTAACCGTGGAGGCGCAGATTACTGGAAAAGTTGTGGCTGATATCTGCGGTGCCCTGGTCAATGTTCACGGGGGCCGTTGCCGATCCAACAAAATTGTTTCCCGAGTTGGCGGCTGGAATCAGACTAAGCAGCTGTAAGCTCGTGGGATTCCCTCCAGCTTGTACCTGGGCGCGCTGAGCATCGGTCAACACTGCAGTGCTCAGCGGAATGCCTTGGCGCTGCCGCAGTGCTTCATAGCTTAGGAAGAAAAAGGTCTTGTCCTTAACGATCGGACCGCCAAAGTTGGCTCCAAAGTTATTACGTTTGAAAGTGGCCTGCGGGTTAGGCGTTTGAACGCCATTCGCCGTAATAAAGCGAGTGTTGAAAAAGTTGCGGGCATCGAGATCATGGTTGCGGATGAACTCAAAAAGTTCGCCATGATATTGATTTGTTCCCGAGCGAGTTGCAATGTTGACAATGGCGCCGGAATTTCGGCCGTACTCGGCACTGTAGGTAGAATTATCAACCTTAAATTCTGATACTGTGTTAATCGACGGCTGGAAGGTGATCTGATTCTGCACCATGTCATTGAGGTTAATGCCGTTTACCATGAAGTTCACCGTGTCTTCGCGGTTCCCGGCGGTATTGAACGAAAAAGACCCTTGTCCACGCAACGGAGCAGTCAGGAATCCGTTCTGCGGTGGGGTAACTGTTCCAGGTATCAACAAAGCCAGATC
>JBARMK010000314.1:0-4010 GCA_049802395.1 Candidatus Angelobacter sp. | reverse complement strand
CTGCCCTTGCCGCGGGCAGGCCATGGTCGCCGCTCATTTAGCTCTTTACTTGATGACTGCCGCACCGGCATTCGCGCATTGGCCGTCCTGGTCGCTGTTGGCGCCGGAGACGCCGATCGCCCCGATGATCTTGCCGTCGGCGATAATGGGCACGCCGCCCTCCACCGGAACCGCGCCTTCTAGTCCGAGAACGCGCATGCCCGCGCCGCCGCTGGCCAGCGCATCCTGGAACGCCTTGGTCGGGCGCTTATACAAAGCGGCCGAACGGGCTTTGTTGATGGAAACGTTGGCGCTGCCAATCTGCGTGTTGTCCGTCTTCTCGTAATAGACCAGCGTACCGGTGGGATCGACCACGGCCACAGCCATGATCCAGTGGTTTTTGACGGCTTCCGCCAGCGCCGCTGCGGCAGCTTTTTTGGCGCTTTCAACGCTGATGGGCGGTCCATAAGGGTTAGGCAGCATCTGGCCCCCCAAATTCAGGGCGCAAAATGCCAGCGCTAGCGCAACCGATCTCTTGAATATGCGCGATGACATCGTGACAGGCTCCTTTTCTTCCTGCATGGGTGCGAAACTGCGTAAGGAATTTCATTTGCAAGACTCCAGAATGAGGGGTTGGAAAATCGTGTGTTCGCAAGTAATGGTTCGAAATAACGTTCGAAAGTCTGTTGATGCTAACTGCACGCGGGGCAACGCCGCAGTTGCTCGCCGGGAACGGCAAAGTGGCGAGAGATGGGAGTCTAAGTCGCTCGCCGGTGCGTGTCAAGACCGCGCGCAATGCATCCTCCTTGGGTCCACGAGATTATCCGCCTTTCTGAAAACAAGATAAAAAACAGGGCTGCACGTTAAAATGGCTGAGAGAGAATGGACGACAGAAATGTTTACGACAAGAATGTTTGCACACCGAATGCTTGTGACTTTAATTAGCGGCCTACTTTAGAAACGCTTTCTCTAAAACATGGAACCAATTTCGCATTTCTTCTATTCTGACCGGCTGAAGCTGCAGTTGTGGGATTACGGGCAGGACGGCAAGCCGTCACTGGTGCTGGTCCACGGCGGACTGGACCACGCGCGCAACTGGGACTGGGTGGCGCAAACCCTGTGCCGGCATTACCACGTCTATGCCCTCGACCTGCGCGGACACGGCAATAGCGCCTGGGCGCCCGGCGCCATGTACAGCGTGGCGGAATATGTGCTCGATCTCTCCGCGCTGCTCGATATCATCGACGAGTTTCCCATCCGCCTGGTCGGACATTCGCTGGGCGGAATCATCGTGCTGCATTATGCGGGCACCTATCCTGAGCGCGTGGCCAAAGCGGTGTCTATTGAAGGCATCGGCTTCCCACCCGGTCATCGTATTTACGGCCCGGCTTCTGAGCGGATGCGTTACTGGATTGAGGCGGTCCGCGGCATTGAGAAACGTACCCCCAAGACATATCCCAGCCTGGAGGCGGCGGTGGCGCGCATGAAAGAGGCCAACTCGCGCCTCTCCGATGAAGTCGCGCTGAACCTCACGCTGCACGGCACCAACTGGGGACCGGACGGCGCGCTGGTGTGGAAGTTCGATAACTACGTGCGCGCGCTCTCGCCGCTGATCCTGAACGTGGCGGAGAGCGCCCAGGTTTTCGGCCAGATCACCTCGCCCACGCTGCTCTTCTGGGGACTGGAAAGCTTTGCGCCGCTGCCGGACAACGATCCGCGCGTGCAGGCCATCAAGAATTGCCGGCTGATCAAAGTTCCCAAAGCCGGACACTGGGTGCATCATGACCAGCTGGAGCTGTTCTTGAAGGAGACAGGGGAGTTTTTGCAGGGGTAGTCGATACCTTTGCGCCACCGTCGTCCTCGGCTGTGTTGGTCTTCCGATCACTCGCTCTTCTCCGCTTCTCCGTGGCAGCTGTTGTTCCAACCTCGGCCGCTCGGAGCAAGGGCGGGCTCATAGATCGAGCTGATCAGTTTCGTATCAGGGCACGGGCTTCAGCCGTGCCGTCAGGGCGTTCTTTTGATCTCGGCTTCAGCCCCTGCGCTTATCGTGCCCACTCTTTGCTGCGCAAAGGTGTGGGGTACCCGCATTCTAGACAGCATGGAAAGCATTTAAAGGTACAATCGTTACCGAATTTTCATACTCTTGATTTTTCTACACTCTTAAAGAGGACCTTGTGCCGGAAAAGAATCGCTCTGCTGCGGTCACAGTCATCGCAATTTTGCAGCTCATTGGCTCTGCACTGGTGCTGGCGATGTCCGGATTGTTAGCGGTTGCCATGATCGCAGCGCCGCCAACCCCAAACGACGCGCAGCTCCCGCCCATGTTCTTCAAGATGATCAGGATCATTGCCCCGCTCATCTATGCGCTGCCCGCGGTCTGGGGAATCATTACCGCCGTGGGTCTGCTCCAAGTCAAAAACTGGGCGCGCATTTCGACCATTGTTTTTTCCGCCCTGCTCCTTTTCTTTGGCGCGTTTGGAATCCTCACCTCGATGGTCTTCTTTCTCAAACCGCCTCCCGGTAAGGGTCTGGATCCCGCAATGTTTGCCTGGGTGGGCGTGTTCATGGCCGTATGTGCGCTGGCTCAAATCGGCATCGGTATCTGGTGGATGGTATTTTTCAATCGCGCCAGGGTAAAAGCTCAGTTCCAGCCCCAGCCGCTTCCATTCCCGCACCCAGGGCAAGGATTTGCGCCCTACGCCGACATGCCTTCATCCGCAACACCGCCTCCGCCGGGCTTTCCTTCTGCAACCGATCTGGCGCCTCCGCCGACTTCGCCGGCTGCCGCCCGGAATCGCCCAGCCCGGCCGCTGAGCATTTCCATCATCGCGTGGTTCCTGCTGGTCTGTTGTATCTTTTTTCCCGTCAGCCTTTTTTTGCATCCTCCAGTTGCTCTTTTTCTCACTGTATTGATTGGCTGGCCAGCGGCTGTGTTCATACTGATCTCCGCCGCGATAAGTGTTTATCTTGGGATTGGCCTGCTGCAAATGAAACCCCCTGCGCGGCTGGTCGCCATGGGATACTTTATCTTTGGCGGCTTGAATGCTGCTGTCTTTTACTTTGCTCCGGGCGGAAGCGCTCGACTGGCAAGGTTCCTGGATTTACAGCAATCCATGTTTCCCTGGATGCGGTACGCTCAGGCCAACTCCCAGTTTTCTGACCCGACGCCTTTTCTTATCATCGGCGCCATCGGCGGCATCGTTTTCTCTGTGGTATTGCTGTACTGCCTGGCCGCAGCGAAACCTGCGTTTGATCGGGCTGCGCGCGAGCCCGGCGGTTGAGGGATAAGAGTGGGGCACACGCGGTATAGTTTGGAGACGATAAACAAATCCGGCGAAGGGATGGGCCACCCGCCGTCTTTGGTTAAGATTGGTTAACGCTGGGGTTAGCGTTGGTTAACGTTGGGTCGCTTCTCTGACGGTCCGCGCACCGGATTGGTTCACATCCTCCCGGCGGCCCTGGTTCATCTTGGCGGCTTTACGCTTTGCCTTGACTTTCTTTTGCCCGCGTTTTTGCTGAGTAGTTGTTTTCTTTGTCATGCCCCGATGATTGCACAATCGGGCTGGCAAAGCGAGGGGCAAAGACTATCCCGCGATGCGTGAGCATCGTTTTCTGTTGGGTGCGCACCCTTCCCCGCTCTTTTTATTTATCACGATGCCGTGGGGGGCCGTCCTTTGCGAACGGGGCCCCCTGAACGAGCCGTTTTTGCGCATTCTGGGGCAGGGAGAGCGCGCGTTTTCTTTTGCGCGGACCAAAGGGCGGGTTTACAATAACCGGCCATGCTCACAGGTTTGCGCCACTTTGATTCGAGCGGCCGGCAGCGAGCGCAGGGACTGTACGACTGTGGGTGTGACGCGCCCACCCTTTGCTGCGCAAAGGTGTGGGGCACCCACTTCATCGTGAGGAATAGACTAAGAAGCGAAAGATGGGCCACCCGCCGGGCTCATAGATCGCGCTGACCAGTTTCATATCGGTTTGATGCCGCTCTAAGTTTCTCCTGAAGCTGCATCAGCGATTGCTACGTCAACCAC
>JBARMK010000313.1:0-4666 GCA_049802395.1 Candidatus Angelobacter sp. | reverse complement strand
CTGTCGGTCGCGCTAAAAGAGAGGCGAAGTTTACAAATTTGGGGAGTCGGTACTGTTGCCATTGTGATCAGCGGAAGCCTTTGGTTCGTCCGTGGCAGAAGCTCCCATGGCTTTTCATGGAAAGAGTACTCAGGATTCATGGGGATAATTCTGCTTGGATTATTTTGCAGCATTGTTTTCGTAGCCACCAATAGAGCGATGATCCGTTTCAGTTCTCGCATGAGCGATCTTCCTAAACTCATTCTGACGCTCTTAATAAACGTTTTTCTCGGCTTTCTTTGTATTGCTCCAATTCTCTGGGGTGTTTACGATCTCTGGGGTGTTTACCATCACAATGATTCGCGTTCGCCGTGGCTTCCGCTCTTTACCTTTTCATTCTGGGCCTCTGGGGCAAGTCTGTTTACCTCGCTTTCGGCTTTGTCAATCGTGATCGTGATGCTTATTGCTTTGGTTCACCGGGTATTATGGCCTTTTGTTGAAAGGCCCATCTATGCAGTAGCTCGCCACAGTATTGTTCGAAAACCGGCGCTCTTGCAATCAATTGCCCTGGTTCTGCTTACTTGGGCGCTTCCTGTGTGGAATACGTTTTGGGCGGCGATTGGTAAGATTCACTAGCGGCCAAGTGGGACAAAGCTGCTCACGGCCTCGCTCCCCCCGTATGCTTCCCCGTCTTCAAATCCACTTCAAAGGGCACTTCTTTATCGGCCAGCGCGTCCCAACCATGGCCTTGCAGTTTGTCTCCATCGATCTCTCTAATCGTCAGCCCTTCCCATGTGAGCCGTTCCGTGGTCCACGCAATGCCGGCGCTTCCCACCGCGGTGATGGAGGTAAAGCCCGCAAACAAAAGTAGCCCATGTTGCGAGAGCACGCGCAGGTCCACCACCGGACGCTGCTCAACACGCTGCCATTGCGTGGGATTTCCGGCTTGCATCAGGTACGCATATCCGCCCACCACCACGCAGAAAGAATCCGGATCGGGCAACGAGCACACCGCGCTTACCACTTGGTCAGAATCAAAGCCTTGGGCAAAAAAACCAACCCACGCCGGGCCGCTCGCGGGTGTCACCCGTAGATAAACGCCATTCCGGTCGCCTTCTTCCAGTTCAACCGGATAGTGACAGACCTTTTCAATGGGATGGATCGGCGGAGCGGCCTCCAGCATTCTGACTTCATAATTACGAGGAAATGTGAAGTCAAAACGGAAGTGCGGCTTCATGCCCGATGCTCTTGCGCTTTCAAAAACTCCTCCACCCGCTCGCGCACGCTCTTCACGTGGACCGGCAGCTCCAGCCGGCTGCCCTCTTCAATCAAAGGAATCAGCCGATTGAAGTCCGGCCCTGAATGCGACCCGATCAGCATGATCCTTACCGGATGAAACAAATCTTTACCCTTCGCTCCAGTCTCGGTTTTGATCTCATCCATGATGGCTTTGAAGCGCTCCGCGGTAAGCGGTGGTTCCTTCTCCGTTCGCTTAGCGAACGCCTGCACCACTGCTTTTGCTTTTTCGTTGGCCAGCGCCTCGCTATTCTCCGGCAGCGCCAACGCGGCCTTAGCATCGTCATTGAAAACGATCTTCGCCTTCTCCGGCAACTGGTCCAGCTTGTCCACATACGGGACCAACAGATCGATCATGCCTTGCGCCCATCCACTCACGCTGCCCTTCGCATTGGCCGGCAGCAGCCCCGCACGCTGCAGGAACTCACTACTTAACTGATGTATTCGTTCCGGCGGGCTCTGCTTGATGTAGTGCCGGTTCAGCCAATGCAGTTTTTCCGTGTCAAAAACCGCGGGCGAAGGCGTCACCCGCTCCAGTGAAAATTCCTTGATCAACTCTTCTTTAGGGAATATTTCCCGGTCGCCACCGCTGGGGGCCCAGCCCAGTAGCGCCAGGTAATTCATCAGTGCCTCCGGCAGGATTCCCATCTCGCGAAAGTTCGCCACCGACGTTGCTCCGTGTCGCTTCGACAATCTCTCGCGGTCGGGGCCAAGAATCGTTGAAAGGTGCGCAAACTCCGGCGCCGGCAACTCCAGCGCTTCATACACCGCCACCTGCTTGGGCGTGTTGGAGATGTGGTCATCGCCGCGGACCACATGCGTGATCTTCATATCAGCGTCGTCAATCACAACCACGTAGTTGTAAATCGGCATGCCGCTCGACCGGACAATGATGGGATCGCCTACCACCTCGTGAGAAAACTCAACGTCGCCGCGGACCATGTCATGGAAGCGGATAGGGTGCTCGGGAATCTTCAGCCGGATAGCCGCGCCTTCGCCCGCCGCGCGCCTTCGCTCGGCCTCCGCTGGATCGATGTTCCGGCACTTGCCCGAATAAATCGGCTGCTTTTGCTCCGCCATCGCCTGCTCCCGCTCGCGCTCCAGTTCTTCCGCCGAGCAGAAGCAGTAGTACGCTTTGCCTTCCCGAATGAGCCGCTCCGCGTAGCCAAGATAGACATCCATTTTGTCCGACTGCCGGTACGGTGGATACGGGCCGCCCACGTCGGGCCCTTCGTCCCAATCCAAGCCCAGCCATTTCAGGTCTTCCATGAGCTGGGTTTCGTAGCGGGCCTCGCTGCGCTCAACGTCCGTGTCTTCGATCCTTAGAATGAATTTGCCGCCCTTTTGCCTCGCAAAAAGCCAGTTAAACAGCGCCGTGCGCACGTTCCCGATGTGCAATTGCCCCGTCGGCGACGGAGCAAACCGGACGCGGACCTTATCGTTTCCCGCCATATCCTGATGGTAACAAATCATAGACAGTGGGTCAGTCCTGGGTGAGCGAAGCGAATAGCAGACGTTCATCGCGTCAGCGATGCAATCCACCCCGCTAGCAACGTCTGCAGCTCACCTTTCATCTCAATGCAGGATAGCCATTTGGGAAGTCGATTCGAGATTCAACAATGCCAGCCACAGATGTAGGGCCTCTCATTTTATTCCTCGCCATCCTGCTGACCTCAGCCCATCTTCTGGGCTATCTGTTCGCGCGGTTGCGTCAGCCTCGGGTGATTGGCGAAATCCTGGCCGGTATCCTGCTGGGACCGTTTGTGCTGGGCAAGCTCTCCCTCTATACGAATATCCTCCAGCTGAACGTTGACGCCGCGCCCAAAAAGGCCGCCCTCGAATTGCTCTACCAGTTAGGGCTGCTGCTGCTGATGTTTCTCTCCGGCGCGGAAACCAAGGCGCTCTTCCAGAAACACGAGCGCAAGCAGATTGCGTGGCTGGCCTCGGTCGGCACCGCATTGCCTTTTTTCATCATGCTGGGCCTGGCGTCATTGATTCCGCTGGGCTGGTTCATGGGTGACAGGCAAAACCGCACATCGCTGCTTCTAATAATGGGCATCGCCGTCGCGGTGACCTCCATTCCCGTGATCTCGCGCATCTTTTTCGATCTCAAAATTCTGCACACGCGCTTTGCCCGGCTGGTTCTGGGTATCGCCGTCCTCGAAGACATTGGTCTCTGGGCGGTGCTGGCCGTGGCCACCGCGTTGGCTAGTTCCGCAGGCACGCCGAAACAGCAGATCGCCATTCACATCGGGGTCACGCTGATATATTTCGCTCTGGGCCTTACGCTGGCTCCGCGCGCCATGAAGCGCATCTCCAAATCCCGTTTCAACATGCTGGCCAACAACTCGCCGGTGACCTTCACTCTGCTGATCGTCTTTTCCTATGTCGCCGTGGCCGGACTGCTAAACGTGAACCTGGTCTTCGCCGCCTTTCTCGCCGGCTTTGCCGTATCGCGCAAGCGCCTGGGCGACGCCCTGGAAAACATCTCCGGCTTCTCCTTCGCGCTCTTCATTCCTGTCTATTTCGCTTTGGTGGGTTACCGGCTTATCTTTGACAAATCATTTTCGCTGGCCATGCTTCTCGCCTTCCTTGCGGGAGCCTGTGTGTTGAAATTAGTTTCTGTCGTCTTGGGTGCGCGACTCGCCGGCTTCCGTGGCCTGGATGTAGTCAACCTTGCCGTAGCTACGAACGCCCGCGGCGGCCCTGGCATCGTCCTTGCCAGCGTGGCTTATGAAGCAGGCATCATCAGCGCCGCTTTCTATACGACACTGGTTCTTGTCGCCGTGCTTACCTCGCAGGCTGCGGGTGCCTGGCTTGAATTTGTTCTGCGCAAAGGATGGCCGCTACTCTCGTGTGACAATGCTACTCCCGCCGCTGCGACGGTCGAAAAAGAAAAACTGCAGGAGCAGTTGATCGCGTAAGCTTTTTTTAACACTCCGGAGGTAAGTTTTTCTGAAATTTCTTTTCAACCCTTCAGGTCGTCGTAGTAATAGGGTTCCTTCGCTCCGCTCGGGATTGCAGGAAGAGACTTCAGATGCGTCTGGCTGATCCGGTCGTGCCATCCCAGCCGGTCTTCATCCACCAGCGCCCACGCATAGCCCAGGCCGGCGGAGAAGCCGGAGAGTGTACTGGCCAGCGCCCGGCACTGCCGCTCAAACAAAGTGGCCCGCTTGCCTTCAAAATTGCACAGCTCAAGCTGGACCATGCGCATGCCCGGCGTTGCCCGTCCGTAGACTAGGAATAGATATTGAAATATCAGCCAGAACGCTCCACCCACCGCCAGTGTGCATACACCTATGAGCCGTGATTGGGGTATCTCCTCTGCCAGTTTCATGAAGGTCGCGGCAAAGATCCCGCAGCCGATGAAAACAATTCCGGCATCAACCAC
>JBARMK010000312.1:0-9699 GCA_049802395.1 Candidatus Angelobacter sp. | reverse complement strand
GTCCAATCCTGTGAATCCCAAAGCCTCTGCGGCAGATAGAATCCTGCATGCAGCCAAGGTGCTTTTTGCGCAGGGCGGCTTTGAAAACACCAGCACCATCTCTATTGCGCGGCTGGCTCAAACCAGTGAATCGCAGATCATTAAGCACTTCGGCAACAAAGAGGGGTTGTTGGAGGCAATATTCGAACAGGGATGGAAGCACATTGGCGAGGCTTTTGGAGCGCTTGAATATTTGCCGTCGCCCAGTTCGAAATTGCAGGCCCTGGTGGGTTTGATTCTGGCCAAACTTGAGGAAGACGAACAACTCAAGATATTGTTCCTGCTGGAAGGGCGCAGGATCCGGAAGGAAGGCCACATGGTCTTGATGACCCGCGGCTTTCAGTCACTGGTGCAAACCGCGGACCGGTTGCTGAAAGAAATGCGCGATCTTGGCCAGCTCCGTTCCGATCTGCACATTGAAGGAATACGCTCCGCGCTGATCGGCATGTTGGAAGGATTATTACGCGATCGGTTGCTTGCCCACCGCATCCCTTATTCCGCTAACTTTGACGCCGAAGACATCCGCAAACTTTTCCTGCACGTGATGAATTCCTTTTTGGTAACGATTGAGCCGGCGTTGCGCCATTCGAAACCCGCCTGACTTCGTCACCCACGCTCACTTTTTCGTTCGTCGGCCATTACACAAATTAAATTCCGCTAAAAGTCCAGGTCCCTATCTTTTTCGATCAAGCAGCTATGGGACGAAGTGTCTGAACTTCGGGTTGCAACGCAGAGCTGTTCATTTTCGAACGGACGATTTCCGATTTCGCACAGAGCAGCGTTGCGTTCTGTTAAGCAGCGTGGCGATTCGGTTAAGCCGCTGTAAAAGTTCGGCGCATGCACGCTCGTAGATGCTAACTCACGCGTTCTACCAGCGTCTAAGACAGCAAGTATCAATCGCTGGAACTAAAGAAAGCGAACCGCAAGAAATGAGATTGGAACGTTTCTTAGGTTGGCAGCGTATTTGCTATTGAAGATAGACGTAGCGGACAAAGAGATTGCGCGGTTGCTGTGAAATATCCACGGGGCCAAGGGATTGTTCATGCCTACGGTTTGGCGGCCCAGGCTAGAACAGTCCCTCTAGAGCGGAATGCGTTCGCGCGCAGCCTGCTCATTCACCCCAGGCGCAGCATTGTAGGCCATCGGCGAAAAATTGCAAGCACGCCGGAGATTTATTGGGCCGCCCTTAACCGTTTCCCGACGCTATCGGGAAAGAAGAAGGAGCGGTAAATGAAGTCCTCGTTATTTTCCAAAATCATTCTCGCGTCGCTGGCATTGCTGCTCGCTGGCAGTGCGTTCGCGGTTGACGCATCACACAAGGGCAGCTTTCAGATCTCAGCTCCCGCCCAGGTGAATGGAAAGCAGTTGCCCGCAGGCATCTATGAACTGCGGTGGGAAGGCTCAGGGCCGAACGTAGACGTAAGCTTCCTGCAAGGCAAGAAAGTCGTTGCTACCGTTCCCGCGCAGATTGTGGAACTGGGCCAGGCCTCAAGTCAAAATGCAGCGGAAATCAAGAGCGGCGCGGACGGCGGCCGCGTGCTCACTGCCGTGCGATTCGCCGGCAAGACTTACTCACTGTCGCTAGGGACCGAAACTGCCAAAGCACAGAACAATTCAGATACAGATTAAACATCCGTCCAAATTGGAAGATTCATGGGGGAGCGGGCAACTGCTCCTCTCTTTTTCATTTCCAACTCCGCAAGAGAACGATAGTTCCGAGACCAAATCGTGTTTCATTGTTCATGTATACTTTTGATCTGGCCGGAACATTCGTTGGAGGAGTTCAATATGCAATTTAATTTGCGGCAATCTCTCCGCATGGCGATTGCCACAGTTTTGGCTGCACTCTTCATTGTTCCCACGGACGCGCTTGCTCAGAGCCACGTGGTCAGCCCCGCCGACCTGCAACAGCAAGCCGTTGCAGCGTCGCAGGCCAGACAGCACAACATAGAAACTGTGCAACACTTGTTGTCCACCGCCACGGCAGAAAAGGCCATGAAGTCGGCGAAAATGGACCCGCAGCAGGTCAAGACCGCGGTTTCCACGCTCAACGACCAGGACCTGGCCCAACTGGCGGCACGGGCGGACAAAGCGCAGGCTGATTTCGCCGCCGGCACTCTCAGCCAACGTGACTTGATCCTGATTATTCTGGCTATCGCGGTACTGATACTGATCATTGTGGCCGTCCGCTAAAGTATTTCCATGGTTCGAAATCTGCCGCAGAGACTCATCGCTACAATGATTCTTTGCGGCTTCGTTTTTGCCGCAACACCGGGTATATGGCTTGACGTTCCATTCATTAAGCAGGAGAAGGACGGCTGCGGCGCTGCCAGTATCGCTATGGTGATGCAGTACTGGAGCAAACAACAGGCCCGTACTGCCGACGCGAGCGCCGATGCCGCCGCGATCCAGCGCACACTTTATTCCAATAAATACCATGGGATTCGCGCTTTTGACATGGAGCGTTATTTTCAGCAGCATGGCTTTCAAACATTTGCCTTCGCTGGGAAATGGGAAGACTTGAAGCAACATCTGGGGAAGGGGCGTCCACTCATCGTGGTCCTGAAGCCCTCGGCGCTGGAGACGTCATTGCATTACGTGGTTGTGGTGGGAGTTGATCCGGAACAGGACCTGGTATTGCTGAATGATGCCGCGCAGCGCAAGCTGCTCAAGCAGGAACGGGCTGGTTTTGAAAAACAATGGAGCGCCGTTGGGCGATGGACGCTGCTGGCGCTGCCGAAATGACAGCTTTCATTCGGGCCGTTACAATCGCATTTTAATTTTGACTCCTGAGCCCCGTGAGGTAGAAAATCCGGGCACAACATTTTTGCGTGCTGCTGATTCTAGTGACAGTGTGTTGCTGGGCGCGGACGTACGCTCAAACGGATGCCGGCACGGCCAAGCAGCTCTTCGATAGCGAACGCTGGCTTGAGCTCACACAGCTACTGGAAAAATCTGCGCGGGCTTCCGCCGACCTCAATTACTACTATGGCATCGCGCTGGCGCATCTGGCGCGGTGGGATGATGCTCGCGCAGCCCTGCAGGCAGGAGAGCGGATTGCGCCACACGACAAACGCTTTCCTAGCGAGATGGCGG
Organism: Candidatus Angelobacter sp.; assembly: GCA_049802395.1. Classification (GTDB taxonomy): domain Bacteria; phylum Acidobacteriota; class Terriglobia; order Terriglobales; family Acidobacteriaceae; genus Angelobacter. The sequence goes on along the minus strand of JBARMK010000312.1, from coordinate 6,564 downwards.
GAGTCGCTTTCAAACAAAAGAGATTTCGCGAAGCTAAACGCGATCTGAGGCGCGCACTGCATCTCGACCCCAAAGATGAGTATGCCAACGAATTTCTAGCCACGATTTATTTTTTGCAAGGAAACCTTGAAGCGGCGCTGAAATACTGGAACCGTGTGGGCAGGCCGGAGATTGCTGGCGTGCGCAGCGAACCGGCATTAAAAGTGCGTCCGGCACTGCTGGACCATGCATTTGCTTTCGCGCCTGCCAGCACGTTAACGCTGGATGAGTTGCTGACCTGCAATGTTCGGCTGCGCGGCCTGGAAATATTCCCCTCTTACAAGATCAACCTGGAAGCACAACCTGACGGAAAGTTTGATGCCATCTTTCGCGCACAGGAATTGAACGGCTTTGGCAGCAGCAAGCTTCAGGCGCTAGTCCGATTGTTCAGCGGAGCACTATTTGAAGAAATCACGCCGGAGTATTACAACGTGCGCGGCTCAGCCACGAACATTATTTCATTGGCACGCTTTGATACCGACAAGCGCCGGGCGGTGGCCGCGATCAATGGCACCTTGGCCGGAAATCCACAATGGCGGTACCGCGTAGGCGCTGATTTCCGCAATGAAAACTGGACTATACAGACTTCTTTCACCGGCCCAAGCACTGTGCTGGGAGCGACCAACCTTCGCCGCGAAAGCGTGGCCGCGGAAATTTCGCGCTTTGTTGGCGCACGCTGGAGTTGGACGACCGGCGTGGAGCTTTCGCACAGAGATTTTCGCAATGTTATTCCCGGCGTCGCTCTGACGCCAGAATTGGCGGCGAAGGGCTATCAGATCAAGCAAAAGGTGCAGTTCACCTATGAACTGTGGCGGTCGCCAGAAAAGCGCCTGATAATCGCCGGCAGCGGCAATTCCCAGGCGGGACGCGTATGGTCGCAACCTGGGCAGTCTTTTGAAAAACTGCAAGGCACGGTCGCCATGCACTGGTTTCCTCGCGAGCGGGGTGATGATTACGAAACGCAATGGCGCGTCCATGCGGGCAAAACGTTTGGCCAGATACCTTTCGATGAACTGTTCATGCTCGGCGTGGACCGCGACAATGATTTGCCTTTACGGGCACACATTGGCACGCGCCATGGACAGAAGGGAAGCGCGCCGCTGGGGCGGAATTATTTTCTTTCCAACTGGGAAAGCGATAAGCACGTGTACTCCAACGGAATTCTTACGGTGAAGCTGGGGCCATTTCTGGATACCGGCAAGATTTTGGATTCATCGGCAACGCTTGGTCCGCACAAATGGTTGTTTGATATCGGCCTACAAGCAAAATTGAACGTGCTGGGAGTGGGCGTGGTGCTGCTTTACGGAAAAGATCTACGAACAGGGAACAACGCATTTTACGCAAATGTGGCGTGGTGAAGAACAACAATTACAATACCCGACATGCGTTCACACATCATCGGCGGCACGCGAAATCTGGGCCCTTCCATTGTTCACGCCCTGCTGCAACGTGAATACGAAGTTGCGGTGTTCAATCGCGGCCAGACGCGCGACGATCTGCCGGAAGAAGTTGAACGCTTGCGCGGCGATCGTACAGATCCGGAGCAGTTCAAAGGAGTCCTAAGCGGCGGGGAATTCGATTTGGTGGTTGATACCACGCTTTATACAGGTGCTGAAGCCGAGGCTGCGGTCGAGTTGTTTACAGGTCGCGTTAGTCGATACATCTTCCTGAGCACGGGGCAGGTCTACCTGGTGCGAGTGGGCGCGGAAAGGCCTTATAAAGAAGATGATTACGCCGGTCCGGTGATGGCCGAGCCGCCAAAGTCGAATATTTCAGAATGCGAGAACTGGCGTTACGGTGTCGACAAACGCGCTGCGGAAGACGTGTTTGCGCGTGCGTCAGCCGAGCACAAATTTCCTTTTACCAGCCTGCGCCTGCCGATGGTGAACAGCGAACGCGACCACTATGACCGGATCTATGGATATTTTCTCCGCATTCAAGATGAAGGGCCAATATTGATCCCCGCCGAAGACGGCGCGCCGGTGCGGCATGTGTATGGTGAAGACGTGGTGCAGGCGATTGTCCGGCTGACGGAGAGTGGAAAAGGTAAAGGCTCCGCTTATAACATTGGGCAGGATGAGACTTTGTCTCTAGTCGAGTTCCTGGAGTTGCTGGCGGCGACGATGCATTGTCCGTTGAAGATCGTTCGTGTGCCGCGCGAAGAACTTGATCGCGAAGGCTTGTTGCTGCATTGCTCTCCATTCAGCGGCAAATGGATGTCGTCACTGGAGAATACCCGCAGCAAGACAGAGCTGGGCATGCAGTACACGCCGGTCGCGGCATACGTGAAAAAGCTGGTCAGCTATTTTCAGGCTGTGCGTCCGCATACAGTCGAGGGTTATCAGCACCGAGCGCGAGAAGTGGAATTCGCGAAATCGAAATAGCTGTTCTTCGCAAAATGCCGCGTTCAGCAACGTGAGGGTTGTATTAAAAGCAATGTCGTAACCCTTTTTTGTGGGCAATTTGCAAGCGTCATTCCCCAACTATTCCTTACCTTCGGCTAACACAACTTAACTGAGTTGAAGAGAGATTGCTTGGCCGCAAGTGTTTGCACTTTTCAAGAGAAGTCCATTTTGAACGTTAATGCCGGAAAAATTGAGAGGGGCCTTAACGGGAGGGTACATGAAGTACATGAAGGCGATGCTGCTGGGAGCAGCGTTAACGGCGGGAACCACTACTTTGGCAGTGGCACAGAGGGTGGTCCCGGTGCAATGGGGATGGGGACAGCGTGACAATGATGACCGGCAAGCGTACAGGGATGGTCTAAACCAGGGCCAGTCAGATGCGCGGCACAATCGACGATTCAATCCAAATAACAGCCGCTGGCGTGAGCGCGATGATCGCGAGGCTTACCGCTCAGGCTATGAGAGAGGATTCCAGCAATACGGCGGCTATAGCAATGATCGAGATCGCGATGACGACCGGGATCGGGATCGCGGCTACGGTCGTGGCGGATACGGCAGCGGTGGTTATGGCGCGAATGCTGCACGCCAGAATGGCTATCAGGACGGACTCAATGATGGCGCGCGTGACCGTCGCAGCGGCCATAGTAATCGGCCAACGCAGGATAGCAATTACAAGCACGCCGATCACGGTTACAGCTCAACTTATGGCGACAAGAATTATTACAAACAGGGTTACCGCCAAGCGTACGAGAACGGATATCAACAGGGGTATAACAGCGGCGGTTATCGCCGGTACTAACTCTCCCGGGAAAGGCAGGAAGCCATGCGGCAGCGCATGGCTTTTTTTGTGAATTGATCTTTTGACAGTTCTAAAATATGGGCAGGAATGAACTTACTTGCAATCCCCCGTATCTGGTGGCATACTCCCATAAGCAATTTATGGGAGATCGAGAAACAAAACCCGGCGATCTACTGCAAGGCACTCTGGACCTTCTGGTGTTAAAGACACTGGCCCGCGGCAGCATGCACGGCTACTCCATTGCCGAATTCATACATGAAACTTCAGAAGATGTTCTGCGTGTGGAAGAAGGGGCGCTTTATCCTGCCCTCCATCGCCTTGAACTGCGGGGGCTGCTGGTCTCTGAATGGGGCGTATCAGAGAACAACCGTCGTGCCAAATATTACCGGCTTACGGCGGCGGGGAAGAAACAGTTGCTTGCGGAAACAGAGCACTGGGGCCGTATGTCCATGGCCATCCGCCGGATTCTGGAGACGGCGTGAGGAGAGTTTATGCAATGGCTCACATCATTCTGGCTGCGGCTAAAAGCACTGGCGCTCCGCCGCAAATTTGACCGCGATTTGGAAGATGAATTCGCATTCCATTTAGCCATGCGGGAAGAGAAGCAGAGCTCGGAAGGCAAGCCGGCCCAGGAAGCACACGACAGTGCGCACAGAGATTTTGGGAATATAGCCCGGTTGAAGGAGGCTTGCAGAGAAATGAGGACATTCGCGTCTTTTGAATCTTTCTGGCAAGACCTGCGTTTTGGATTGCGTGGGCTGCGCAAAACTCCCGGATTTGCCATGGTCGCGGTTGCGACTTTGGCATTAGGCATTGGCACCAGCACATGGTGCTTTAACCTGGTTCGTCAGTGGGTGTTGCAGGCGGTCACCTATCCTCATTCTGAGCGATTGCTGGTTGCCTGGGAAATCGACACAAAGAAAGGATGGACAGGGCAAGCCTCTGCGCCCGATTACCTTGACTGGCGAGAACAAAACCATGAGTTTGACCGACTGGCTGCATGGTCGACCCGGCAATTCAATTTAACGGGAATGGATGTGCCCGAGCGAATTGCAGGGGCCAGAGTAAGCCCGGAGTTTTTCAGCACACTGCAAGTGGTGCCGATGATTGGCCGAGACTTCCGCCTGGAAGAAGACCAGGTGGGAAAAGGCCAAGTGGCGCTCATTAGCTACGGGTTCTGGCATGAGCGGCTCAATAGTGACCCGACTCTCAGCGGCAAGACGATTCTGCTGGATGGCGAGCGCTATACCGTAATTGGAGTCATGCCTGAAAATTTCCATTTCACGCTGATGGGACGAACCAGCATCTGGGTGCCGCTGGTGCTTACAGAGAAGGAACGAACAAATCGAGCTGCCGGGTGGCTCAACGTGATAGGCCGCTTGAAACCGCCGATCACGCTCAATACGACACAGCAATCCATAAGTGCGATTGCACAGCAGTTGGAGAAACAATATCCCGATTCGAATACCCATTCTGGCGTCCTGCTGCGGAGTCTTTCCGACGAGATTGGACAAAACACTGGCAAGCAAGGAATCTATTCAGGTTTTGTCATAGGCATCTGCATTCTCCTGATTGTTTGCACCAACATTGCCAGCGTTTACCTGGCACGCGCACTTCTGCGGCGGAAAGAAATGACTGTGCGCATGGCGCTGGGGGCGCGAAGGTTCAGGCTGGCGCGACAACTGCTGGCAGAAAGCCTATTGCTTGTTCCAGCAGCAGTGGGGCTCGGGCTTGGAATTTCTGTGCTCGGCGCCAATTGGGCAACAGCGGCCATCCCCTACGACAATAGGGGCTATTTGCCCAATTATGGAGAAATCCATATGGATTGGGCCACTTTCATTTACGCCACGGCGGTGGCGCTGGTGAGTGTCTTGTTGTTTACGCTTGCGCCCATGATGGAAGCGAACAAACTGGACCTAACGGGATCGCTTAAGGAAATGTCTGGTTCAAGTTCAACCAGTCTAGCTGGCCGCAAAATGCGTAGAGCGCTGGTTGTGGCCGAAATTGTTCTGGCACTGGTGGTCCTGGTTCCGGCCGGATTGTTGTCAAAGTCATTGACAAACCGTTTCAAGGAAGATCCGGGATTCCAACCTGACCATGTGCTTACAGCAAAAATGAATTTGCCTGTGGCGAAATATCGGGACCCGGCGCAGCTATGGACTTTTGATCAGCGTTTGCTAGATCAACTCCAGGCTTTGCCGCAAGTGCAGGCAGCAGGGCTCAGCGTTTCCATCCCATTTGGGCATTCCTATGGAGCATCTGAATTATGGATCGAGGGCCGTCCTGCTCCCAAAGCTGGAGAGGTGCCAGGCATGGCCATCACTTCCGTGACGCCAGGATATATGTCCGCAATGAGCTTACACCTGGTGCGAGGGAGATTTATCAACGATACGGACAGCGCCGCGAACCCGGCAGTGATTGTAATTAATCAAACGCTGGCTCAACGCTACTTCTCTAATGCGGATCCTCTGGGGCACATCATTCACTTGAGTCGCAACGATACGGTCCCACGCACTGTGGTGGGAATCGTAAAGGACATAAAAACTTCAGGCATGGATGAAGAGCCGACGAACCAGAGTTATATTTCCATGGCGCAGTCGCCAAGCCGATCGATATCAGTTGTGATGCGCACCATGGCGGAACCGCTTTCACTAGTAACAAGCTTGCGCGAGAGATTGAAGACGATCGATCAAGACCAACCTGTCTCCGATATTTTGCCAATGTCGCAGCGAATCAGCGATCAAGAGGCGCCATATCTGATTTTTGCCCAGTTCACCGGAGGGTTCGGCGTGATGGCTTTGTTTCTTGCGGCGGTTGGCCTTTATGGCGTCATGGCTTACCTGGTGGAGAACCGGTCGCGTGAAATAGGAATTCGAATGGCGTGTGGCGCGCGTCCGCAAACGATTTTGTGGTTAGTGTTGAGCGGGAATTTGAGGTTGGTTGCAACAGGATTGTCGATAGGTCTTGTACTGGCAGTGATCGTGGCACAGTTGTTGCAAAGACTGTTATACCGCGTGAAGGCCTATGATCCCGCTACTTATGCGAGCGCAATGGCGCTGATGTGCGCCGTTGTTCTGCTGGCCAGCATCGTTCCGCTGCGCCGCGCAGTTAAAGTGGACCCGATGATTGTGCTACGTTACGAGTAAAAGACCGAAAAGCGTTGGACCGAAAAAAGAGACGTGGTGAACCCACGTCTCAGATTGTTGACGAACCCCACCGATTTCAGGTGGGGTTTCGTTATTAAGAGAGCTGTTGAAGATCTCTTAGTATGCAGGGAAGCGGACAAGCCTTAGCAGGTAGCAGATGAGGAATTGCAACCAA
>JBARMK010000311.1:0-28751 GCA_049802395.1 Candidatus Angelobacter sp. | reverse complement strand
GCCAAGGTCCGCAACTGAAACCTGGCGGACGCCGAACTTTTTCAGGGCGTAGTTTTTGGCCATCACCGAGTCAATCCAGTCTTCCCCTGCTATGCGGTCTGCATTGGGCATATCGATGACGAACTCCTCGCTCAGTATTCCCTGTAATCCCGCTCTGTCCTTTTTTTGAACTGCCTGGAGCATTTGTATTTCCAGACCTGTAAACATTGTGACCTGCTTCGTAGCGGTCATGATCCGGGGATTGAGCGGGGGCTTGACTGGCTCCTGGGTTGCGGCAGAGACAACGACGGCAATGAGGAGCAGCACTGAACTCTTTGCAAAGCCAAAGGGCATTTTGGAACCTCTCCTGATGTGTTGGATTAATTTTATCCAAAAGAAAAACCCGCCCATAAACCGGACGGGGGTTGATCAAGAAGGCCGCCGCAAATGGACGGCCTCCTGAGTTCGAGGATTAGAGATGCTGCACGCAAGCGCCGCCATTGGCGTTTTCCCACTGCTGCTGGATCATCCAGTTGTTGTTGCCAAAAGTCTGGTTGTACTTGGCTCTGGCCGACGTGCCCGCAGAGCTGCACAGACCGTTAGCGTTGCAAGTGGAGGTTGCGCCAAAGTTGAAGTTGCATTTGTCGGAGTCTTCCTGGCCGCTGGCATCAAACCAGGCGTTCAGGTCAGGATCTGTGATGGATTCAAACTGTTCGTGCGAGAAAACGTTGATCAGGCCGTCCGCGCCGCCCACGCCTGTGGAAGGGCTGTTGGGCCCGGTGGATTGGATTTCACAGCCGCTGGGGCAGCGATCAGGGTTACCGACGAATGAGTACTTAATGTCAACGCCGTTGAGCGTGGAGCGGGTATGGAAACCACAATACTGAGTGCAGAATCCAGAGGTCTCATTGATGTTCGAGGAACTCAGCACGAAATACACGCCATTGGCGTCGGTCGGCAGGGCGCCGCTGGTGAGCGCGTTGCTGACAGTTGTCCGCAGGCGGGTGTCGGTCAGGTTGGTTGTGGTATTCACGAAAGTATGGCCGCCAAAGCTCACGTTGCCGCTTACATTGCCGGTAGTGTCACCATACGTGGTGGCAACTTTCTCAATGGCTGTGCCACCCAGAGTACTGATGAAATGCTCCACCAGGCTGACCGTCGCTGCGGTATTGGACCCCGTGCCTGCCCAGTTGCCGTACCAAATGATGTAGTACTTGACCGGATTACCCTTCAGTACCGGGCCACCGTGGTAGTTGATGCCGTTGCCGGTAACTACCGTTTGACCAACCGGACCGGGCACTACCGCACTAACCTGGCCAGACTTACCATGCTTGCCGTCCGGAGTGTCATCGCCGTCGCCAGCGTTGTGCAGGGGCTTTTGCGCGGCCATGAAGTTCACAGCCAGGATTACAAAGAGAAAAGCTGATGCAACTCTGGTCTTGCCTTGGGGAAGTTTCATTTCTACGACCTCGTTGTCTGTGGATTGTGCTGCGTCTGTTGATTAAAATAAACAGAAGAAGCCAGATATGAAATCTTGCACGGTTTAAATTTTTTCCAGTTCTATGAATTTGGTCGTTCGTCTTTCCAGCGCAGCACGAAGACCCGGAAGGAGGCTCAGTGTTGCTGGAGTGTACTATGCGGAAGCCGAGCGGAAAAGAGCCGTGCCAGAATTTTCCTGAATGTGGAAAATGGGAAAACGATCGAAAAATAGTTGTGCGCAAGGCAACCTCATCGCGCTCCCGTGCAACGTGAGTTGCTGTCAATCAAGTGCATCTGCAATGCAATTCTCAGGCAAACGATCTTGAGTGGTTTTTTACATCAAGGAGAAACACGCGTTCGCCTAAGAAATCACGATCTTCTGCTCCCATGGATCTCTGTCAGCAGGGGCTGAAGGCGCGGGCGCGGATACAGATACAGCTGCCGGCGGAGGAATTAGCGCAGGCGGGACTTGGGCTGGCGTGAATGTTGTCGAAGTTGGTTCCGCAGCGGTTGGTTCAAGCGGCGGAGCGATGGGGCGTGGATCGACCGGCAAAAGCTGGCTGTTTTGCGCGGCCCACTTGGCCGCCAGGCCGTTCAACGGACTCTTGGTGTTGTATTCCTGGTAAGAGATCATGCGCCCGATACGAATGATGAGGTCGTCCAGGCCTTCAGAGGCCGCCCAGAAGTCGCCGATACAAACTGAGCTGTCATCGAAATTGGGATGGAAGACCGGAGTCAGCATGCGGCACTGCGGCGCGCGCCGCGGGTAGCCCAGAGATAGATTGACTTCCAGAAGATGGTCGTTGCGCTCCAGAATGGCGCCATTGGCTGCGACGTAAAGGCCGCGAATCAGGTACTGGAAACGATACAACTCCGGCGGCAATCCAGCCGTGCCGACGATGCGAATCAACGGCCAGCAGGCAAAACGCCAGGTAAGCGAATCATGATCGAGTTTGAGCCGGCGAATTCTGGGTGACAACATGCGATCAACTTAAAAAAGAAAAAGGCACATTTCTAGCCAATCCAAACAACAGCACAACGAAGTATAAGCACACCACGAGCGGGGGTGAAAGGCGGAAGTTGGGTCCGCGGCCCCGAAGCAGGACCGCGCCGTACCAGATCATGAACCATCCAAGAGCCAGCGGCGCAAAGAGCGTAACCAATGCGTTGTAATGCATGGCTTCAGACAGATGAAAATGCAACAAATGGTGGAGGGCGCGGGTTCCGCCGCATCCTGGACATTGCCATCCGGTCAACGCATGAAAAATGCAGCGCGGGTAGAACGAATGTTCAGCAGGCGAAAAAATGTAGAGCACAGCGCCGCCTAGCAGCAAGGCAGCGGCCATAGCATGGGCACGATATGGGGCGTGTCTACTCATTGCGGTTGCAGATAACCTGTCTTCTTCCAGGCCGCGATGCGTGAAAAATGATACTGGAAATAATAAACCGCGAAAAAGAAAGTCATCACTCCGCTTAACCGCAAGTTGATGGGCTCAACCCTGTTGTAATAGTCCTCCAGAGAGCTGCGCATCTTAAAGATTCCGATGAAATGCAAAACAACTGCTCCCAGTAGGAACAATAGAAATGGACCGGCAAAAGCAAGCGGGTCATTGCGATTGCCCGGAGCCGCTCCGGAGGAGAACAGCACGATGAAAGCCAATACCTGGAGACCAATACCGCCAACCAGAAAGCCTATGCTCTTATTTTCAGGATCTATTTTTTTGACGAATCCCGCCTCAATGAATAGCCAGATAAGCTGGAAAACACCGCAAAATAGGGTGATCAACAACACCAGGGCCCAGTGAAAGTCGGGCGGAAAGGGGCCGCTGGCCGCGGCCGGCGTCTGCCCGCCGGAATAGACTGTGCCTCCACCGCCGTAAACCGTGGCTGCGCTGCCGGGATACCCGGCCACGCCACCGTAAACTGGCGCCTGCACGGCTGGCATCGCCACGGGGATAGGTATATTGCCGATGACCTGCGAGACGGGCACCCACTCGGTCATGCCTTCACTGCGCGTCAAATCGGTAGTTAGAATGCTGCCTTGCGCCAAATAACGTTGCAAATCGGCCAGAGTGTAAGGGCCGTACTCATTCAGCTGCCGCTGGATGTAATATTTCATTCCTCGCCTCTGGGGTTAATTGAACTCCAGCCCCATGTTGTCCTTGGTCACTATACAAATCTCGACGATGGCCCAGATCCAGGAAACGATTGCCAGATAACCCAGCGTCAGCACTGACAGACACAGCTGGCCCACTGCTCTTCCGGTATAACCAGCATAAAAATTATGGACTCCTAGCCCGCCCAGAAATATCCCCAGCACAATGTAAGTGGTCCTGCTTTTCGACGATCGCCCATAAGCAATAGGAGGCGCAGCATACTGATAGCCGGGCGAAGCCGTCTGCACATAGGGATAGCTTGCAGCCTGCGGCAGGGACGACGCTTGCGCTGGAGAACCAGCGGCTGGAGCAGCTGCCGCCTGTGACAATCCCAGAGGGCCGCCGTAAGGGGATGGTGGATACTGTACTGTGCCCACGCTTTGAACTGGCGTATAGGGTTGCGCCGCAGGATAGGCCTGGGGAATATTGACCGCGCGCAAATCATTCTGCGATACCTGAAGTTTTGGATCATCGGCGGGCGCGCGCGAGCAACCGAACACAGTGCATCCACCATTTTCCTGATAACAATCCTGATGATGGGGCGTGCCGCAGGCAGTACAAAAAATCCTGGGGGGACTGGCCTCGTCAAAAGGCATGCGGCAATAAGGGCAAACAGGCTCAGCCATCAGTTTCTCTGCCTTTCGCGGAAGTGAAACGCGTAACGGCCAATCTGGATGAGATCGCCACTCTGCAATGCGCGCATGCGGGCTGGCTGACCAGAAACAAAGATCGGTCCATCAGCACGTAGGAACGTCTGAGCGCCACGCATCTCGATGGTCCCGTGCTGGGGAAGAATAGAATTGTCTTTGAACAGGTAGATGTCGGATTTCTGGCTGCTGCCGATGGTGGTGAGCTGCTTATAAAGAATGAACTGTTTACCCGCCAGCGGACCAGCCGCCACATAGAACCAGCGATCTTTGAGCGCGCTTTCTACAATCCCGATGGCGGCGCCCGTAGCCAGCCCAAGCAGCGCGAAACCCACCGCGCGGCTCACGCTTCCAGTCTTGGTAGCAAAACTGATGGGATCGAATATCGTGCCTCCCAGACCGGCTCCGATGAGACCGCCGAAAATTCCATACTTGATTTTCGTCCCGGAGCGATCAACCAGGCCATACACGAGCCCTCCGGCAACGCCGAACACGGCCCACGCTATGCCGCGAACCAGCCAGAATGCTGGATTTTTTGCTGTTTGCACGCCGAGGGCAAAAATCACCTGTCTCAACACGGCAAAGACAAGTTCGGCGGCGAAATCAAAGATAATGCCAAAAACGGCGCCCAGTGCCAACGCCAGAAGCCCGCGAATCACGGCTTTCTTTCCAGAACGCTCCACAATACTTTCGGCAACGCCAAGCCCCAGACAAGTCAGCATCACGATTACAGGCAGGGTTAGCAGGACGAACCAGCTTCGGGTTACTCCATGTTCAGAAAAGAAAGGTTCGCAAATTCCCCATCCCACAAGCGAACCCACCATTCCGGCGGCGCCCAGATAAAACCATCCCTGCAGAAAAATGTGGCCCTTTTCTTCCGTAACCTCGGCGGGACCATCGGGAGACGCGGCGATATTGCCGTATTGCTTCGCTCCCATCACTGCCGCCGTGCCGCCGCTATGGGCTTCAGTTCGCACCTCGATTTTAGCCAGGTCTTCGAGGGTTATTTTCAAGGCCGGTTTGTCCTCAGTGTTTGCCATTGTTTCCTTTTTGCGCCGGAGATGATTGCTGTGGCGACTGGGGCGCGGATTTTTGGCCCTCAGGGGCGGGCGCAGTTTGTGTTCCAGGCGATGCAGGAGCTACGCCAGATTCTGAGGGCAGCGGCAAATAGCGCTGCAATATCTGCTGACAGGCCTCTACGGGATGGTCCGCTACCTGCTGGCAGGCTCCCAGAAGCGGGGCCGTCTGCCAATCGCGGAAAAAATAGCCCATCGCGACGCCGAGTACCACGACAGCGAAATAACCCAGGGCCATGCTGGTCCACCGCATCCACGCTGGTTCTGATGATTCTTTCTCGCGATGAATTCTGACCATCGAATCCACGATTGCATCGCCATCTTGTTCTTCTTCATAGTCGCTGGAACCGGCCTGGGATATCTCCACCTCCTGGGTATAGCCGACGCGGATTGCACTGAGCTTCTCAATCTTGTCCCCAATCCAGCCAAAGCAGCCTTCTTCGTCAGTGTGCGGATCGTAAACCCACGCAACTTGCTGCGGGTTGGAGAAAAAATTCTGCTGAATAAAGAGATCGTGTTCGGAGAGGAACACGCCAAATCCAGGATGGGAATGGTACCAGCCCACGATTTTTTGGTCGGGATATTCTTTGTCCTTGATCTTGTAAATGTGCTCCCATGTATCCTGGGTAAAAGTGACGTGAGCGCCGCCCTGCGCCGCATTGTTGCCCTGGATGCAGGCTTCCACCGTCATGCGCTCATGCTGGGTATTGCCGATCAGCACACCGCAAACTTCGGCCTTCATGGATGTGCGGGCGTGCTGGCGGATCTTGCGCGCGACCTCCGCTTCCATCACCACAACGGGCTGGGTGGAAACTCTCACTTGAACCTTGGCCGCCTTTGCCATCAGTGTGACGCTCCCATCGCCATTTGCCCCAGCACTTCTTTTTTGTCGCCGGCTATCAAGAAGGCAATTTCACGCTCGGCTGAGCGGGCGGTAAAGACATCAAAAATCGGAAGCCCTAATTGGTCCAGTGTGCGCCCGCCAAACAATTCCCTGCCGGCGTAGCTGTGCGCGGTGATCACGGCCCGCATTTGAGCGCACGCCGGACACTTTCCTTGGGCATAAGGCACTGTTCCGACGGCGGCGAACAACTCTCCTTCCGCTCCGCAGCCCGGGCAAACCAGTTTGTGAATAATGTCGCGGCTGAACTCAACGATCACATCCTCAGCGCCAAGTTGCCGCCGGGCGCGATCGAGCAACTGCGCCAGCGTGAGCCCATGCGATGTTTCTTCAAGAGAAACCATCTCGGAAAAAGTGTAATGGCTCATGCAGTCCGCGCTTTCCGTGTACTCCACCTTGTAAGAAGTGTGATTGAGTCCCTCAAAGATGAAGCCCTTGCCCGCGAGCACGGGAAGGCCGTGAAGCAGCTTCACCGCCTCTTGCACTTGCAGCCCGGCAATGATGGAGGAAATCGTCGGCGTGGTGGCCACCTTGCCTGCTACGTCATTCTCCAGCGCCAGCAGGTTACAGGACATTCGCTTGTTGAGAATGGCCCAGTCAGTCTCTCCCAGCGTGCATTCGTAGCAGGGTGGAGTTCCAGGCAGAAAAGCGCGAGCGACGCCGTTGATGCCCTCTATGGCGCCATCGATCCAAGGCTTGTTCATCTTCCAGCAGGCGCGATTGATCCAGAGCCGTGCTTCCCGATTATCCAGGCCGGCCAGAATAATGTCCGCCCAGCCGAACAGACCTAGTCCAAGGCCGTGTACCACATTCGTGGTGATGGGACGAACGTGCGCTTCCGGAAAGATATTTTTTACCGCTTCGGCGGCAACATCGGCTTTGTGCCGGCCCACGTCAGAGGCACGAAAAAGAATGCTGCGAGAAAGATTGGAGGACTCGATGGAATCGAGATCGACAACTACGATGTTGGCAAAGCCGAGCAGCGCCAGGTTCTTGAGAATCTCATTTCCTAACGCTCCTGCGCCGATGACTAATACACGCGCGGAACGGAGTTTTTCCTGGTCCCACCACCCGATGAGACGAAACCGGCTGAACCGGTCGTCATTCTCAAGCGCTGGGGAAGCCGGCGATGGCGCGGATCTGGTCATCGCGCTCCTGCCGTGATTTCCGGCTGGAGGCGAAGAATGTCGCCGTCTTTTACGGCGGCATCGGCGAGCGTCTGGACATCCTGAATCTGGCGGCCCGAATTCTTGTGGTGAAATTTGTAACTCAAAGGAGCGCCGTCCGGGCCGTTCTGGGGCAGTTGCAGCTTGTCCACCAGCACGGCGATGATACGGTTGGCCGGCGCGTCATCCGGCAGTTCCACGGGCACGCGCTTGTTTTCAGTTGAGTCGTAGACGGTTACGGTAATGTTTGCCATATTTTGAAATTCTCTAGCGCGCTGACGCTGTCTCCGCGACACCCTTCCGTACCTTTGCCTGATGAACAAAGTCTGACAGCAGGTTTCGCGGCGCGCTGCCTCCGCTCACAATCTCCCAATCCGACTCATGCAGCAGGGCGTCTGTGCTGATGGCAAAGTTCAGGTTTTCCGCATCGGGCTCCATGGACCGCGCCACCTTCGAGGTAACAATGCCAAGCAGATTGCCGTACTCATCGTAGACTGGGCCGCCACTGTTGCCGGGACTTACGGGCGCCGAGACCTGCAGCACCTCATTACCCGGAGTGCGGGAGATAATGCCATTGCTAACGGAAAAATTCAGGCCTTCAGGATGGCCGATCACAAAAATCTTTTCGCCTGTCTGCAAACTGTTATAAGTGGCCACGGGCTGGGTGAATTCGGCATTGCCCGACTGACGATCCAGCCAGAGCAGGGCCACGTCCAGCCGCTTATGCCGGCCCACTACCTGGGCCGAAGCCCAGCCGTTCATTCCCAATGAAACCATGACCTTTTGCGGGCCGCTGCGGGACTGCCAGCCTTCGCCGTCGGCCACATGCCGGGCAGTGGCCAGCAAATAGCCATGCGAGTCGGAGTGCAGGATCATCGCCGCACCCAGCAGGCCGGAGGTCCCATAGGATTGCCGAAACCAGCGTTTGGCGGCTGGCGACGCCATCAGCACCAATGGCTTCAGAGTCGAACTCAGTTGTACCCCGGACATTATCTTGCCGGTAGGGAGCGCGGGAAAATTTCCGCGCTCATCCAGGTCAGAAAGAGATGAACTGATCGCATCCGGCGCCGGCGCCCAGGAGAAAGACATGGCCAGGACGGAAAACATTGTCCCGAGAAAACCGCCGATGATCAGCAACGTCAGAAGGTAGGAAGCCCAGCTCTGCCGCACCCGCGGCGCCTGTCCACGCACCGACAAACGCAAAATCAACGCCACAAGACACAACAACGGCAGCACCAGCACCAAAGGGACCAGGAGCAAGCGGGCCCATAGCGGCACGGGGTTGGGTAGTTTAGGCCGCACTTCCAGCGCACCCTGCACGGGCATTTGCGCCTTGGCAACTTCTTGAGTAGTTATAACAATAGGTTCCATGAATAAATCGCTAGTTCACATCTGGGGGGTGAATGCGGCAGTGAACCATGCACAATTAATTTGGTTTGCTCATTTTTATAATGGCTCCAAGCCTAAATCAAGGAAAACCATCAGTATGCAGAGCATTTAGTGTAACGCCGGTTGTGCACGGAAGTATCCCGGCTAAATGCCTTAGCAAACCTCCCCGCGGCTGAATCTAGCTTGGTTTCTTTCGGACTTTCGCGCTGCCCTCGGTAAATTCTTCGATCATCGCAGGAGCGTGACTTTGAGAATTAACACGCGCTGGACGATTCACAGGATGTGCATCGGTGGAGGTTAGAATGTTCTTTGCAGCGTCTTTTTTTCTGGCCAGAATTGAGCTTACGGCTCCCCTGAGAGTATTAGAATTTATTAATTATTGGCAGCATGGTCGATTTTACGGTAACTTTACTCGTTGCTCAGCTCTTAAAGAGGCAATCCGTCTTATAATGTCAGGCAAAAAATGGAAACAAATTTAAGAACCGATAAGCTCCTGGATCAGATTGGCTGGAAGCTGCTGCATGAGCTTCAGATCAATGGGCGTCTTTCGTATGCTGAACTTGGCCGCCGTGTGGGCTTAACCACTCCAGCAGTTGTGGAGCGCGTGAAGCGAATGGAAGAAGCCGGAATCATCGTCGGCTACCACGCCGATATCGATCCGATGAAAGTTGGCATGCCCATCACCGCGTTCATACGCATGTCAGTGGTTGGCGATGTATTCACTCGCATTACCGCCGTGGTTAAGAATTCTCCGGAAGTAGTTGAATGCCACCGCGGTACTGGCGCTGATTCTTTCATCATGAAAGTGCATGTGCGCTCGGTGGAGCATCTGGAATCGCTGATTGACCGGCTCACTCCGTTCGGCACCACGTCAACATCGATTGTTTTGTCGTCCCCTGTGGAGAAGCGCGCCATCAATCGGACGGAAGAGGCGCAGCACGCGGCACAGGGCGCACAGGCAGGACCGAGAAAATAAGTAGAAACTCAAAGCCGCAGGCGAGGACGGTGGCGGCTCTCATTTCATCTTGGCTCGTTCATATTGCACCGGCCATTGGATGTCGTGACCCAGAGCGCGTGCCGCTAGCAAAGGCCAATACGGTTCGCGAAGGAATTGGCGGGCCAGAATCACAACATCAGCTTGGCCACAACGAACAATCTGATCAGCCTGCGCGGGATCTGTGATCATTCCTACTGCGCCGGTCAGAACGCCGGCCTCACGGCGAACTTGCTCGGCAAACACCACCTGATATCCAGGGCCTACGGAAATGGGAGCCCGCGCCACATTGCCGCCAGAAGAGCAATCAAACAAATCAACGCCCATGGGCTGGAGTGTTCGCGCCAGTTCCACCGATTCTTCCACCGTCCAACCGCCTTCTACCCAGTCAGTGGCAGAGATCCTCATCCAGAGCGGGTACTTCTCCGGCCAGACTCGTCTCACGGCTGCTACCAATTCACAAGTGATGCGTATGCGATTGGCAAAAGAGCCCCCGTATTGATCGGTGCGCTGATTGCTCAGGGGAGAAAGAAATGAATGCAAGAGATATCCGTGAGCGGCGTGGAGCTCAATCAGGCGTGCACCCGCAGCCTGTGCCCTGCGCGCTGCGGCGGCGAATGCTTCAACGATTGCGACAATCTCAGCCACGCTAAGAGCATGTGGAACTTGATATCCTTCAGCAAACGGCAATGCGCTGGGGGCAAAAATTGGTAGCCAGCCACCTTCTGCGGGCGAGATAGGCTTGCCGCCAACCCATGGCGGGCTGGTGCTCGCCTTCCGGCCTGCATGAGCCAGTTGAATGCCCGGCACGGCTCCCTGTTCGGCGACGAATGAAAAAGCCCGGCGCAGAGGTTCGACATGCGCGTCAGCCCATATACCCAGATCCTGAGGGCTGATTCGGCCGTTGGCAGTCACGGCGGTGGCTTCTGCAATGACCGCAGCAGCTCGTCCCACCGCGCGAGTTCCCAGGTGGACAAAATGCCAGTCGGTGGCGAAGCCGTCCTTGCAGGAGTACTGGCACATGGGCGAAACCACAATCCGGTGGGCGAGTTCTACGCCACGAATCTTGAGAGGTTCGAATAGGTGCGGCATAAACTTTTTATTGTACTTGGAGGTATTCGCGGGCAGCGGGGCAGGAAAAGAGTACTTGAGTATGCAAAGCGTTTCATCCCGGCAGGGCATGAACCTTGGGGAGCATCTATCTAAGAGAGTTTGCCGGTTGTAATTTCGACGAAAATGGTTCAAATTTGGCGCATGGCGGGAAAGAAATTTCAAGACGAATGGGGAACGGGCGCACGCGAGGGCTATGAAGACCGTGGCACGTTTCGTCCGCCGCGAGCGCGGGCGAAGGAACCGGGCAGTCCCCTGCTGCGCATTCTTGGCGCCATTGCTATCGTGGGTGGAATTTGCTGGGGAGTTTATCTGGTGACCTCGACGGGAGACGGAGCGGCGGCATTGCAGGAGAATCATGGACCCATTGCGATCCTTGCCTTAGGCGTAATCTCTTCAGTGGTGGGTAAATACCTTCGCGGCTAGCAGAGTAATGCATTCCAGCGATCGTCGCCGAGGCGAATCTTCCTTGTGCGCAGGTGCGTCAAAGGGCATGAAGCGCACGCTGAGTTTTTTGCGCGACAGCTTTAGCGGTCTGCGTAATATCCCTCTCTGGCTTGCACGGCCAGGTCTTTCTGTTTCGTCTTCAGGCTGATCCTGTGGTAGCCGACGTCCTGGTTGGCCCGGTCTGGTGTGTATCCCAGGCTGTATTGATTGCGCAGCTCCTCTGCAATGGAACCATAAATTTTATCGATGGGATGCTTTTTGGAAACTTCAAAGAGACGGCCGCCTGTTTGCTTTGCAATCTGCTCGAGAATTTTCTTGCCATCAGGGCGCGGCTCCTGCTGAGGCCTGGGGTATCCACCGCGGCGACCCATGCCACCGAAGCCTCCACGATCACGGAATCCCTCGCCGTACGCTTCATCATCGGCAAAGAGGATGGAATAAACGATAGTGTCAGCCCGCTGAGCGGCCTCGATCGCAGTCGCCAGAGTAAGTTTGCTCCCGGTATCCACGCCGTCAGAAAGAATGATCACGGCTTTGCGGCCCTGCTGTTTTTTCATGATCTCATCTGAAGCCAGGTAAGCCGCGTCATAAAGCAGAGTGCCCCCGCCTCCAGCGCTATGGCGCCGGTGCCCGCCCCCGCGCCCGCCTGGATAGCCTGCCCCTGTGGGACCATTGTTCCCGCCTGCGCCACCACTTTGTCCGCCGGCCGGATCTGCCTGCGCAACCTGCAAAGACTGGAGCGACGATTCAAGTTTGTCACGCGCTGAGGTGAGGTCCTGCAAAAGCTCGACTTCGCGATCAAAGTGGATTATGAAAGCCGTGTCCTTACTCTGTCGCAGCATCTGGTCGAGAAAGACATAGCTGGCGTGGCGCTCCGATTCCAGAACGCGCCGCTGGCTCAGGCTAGTGTCTACCAGCAGGCCAAGCGTGAGCGGAAGATCAGTGTCATGGGCGAAGTAGTGGATGGTTTGCGGACGTCCGTCCTCTTCCAGAATGAAATCATCTTTGCTCAGATTGCTGATGATTTGTCCGTGCTTGTCGCGCACCGTGGCGGGCACGTTCACAACTTTCACGGTTACAGAAAGAGTTGACGACTGGCCGGCGTCTGGATTGACGGATGTTTGCTGGCCTGTCGTCAACCCACCATCGAACAGCAGACACGCAAGGACGAGGAGGACGGTTCTACCTGGCATTGGTTTCCTTATAAATCCCCCCCGGCTGGCCTAACTGATGGGATTTGACGACCCCCTTTATGTGAGCACAATCCGGGGCAGGCGGACGTAAAGACCCGGTAAAACCCTTGTAAAGAATGGATTCGAGGGGTTTTGGCGGGGACGGCAGAGCAGGTCCCAATCTCCTCTCCATGAACATGTTCAAAATTCCCTTGACAGCGGACGTCGCAGGGCTTATCTTGTATTTGAACGTGTTCAACTAACTCATGAAAGGAGTTAAATCTATGTACAGCAATGAAACAACCATCGTGGTTTCTTATATTGTCTACCTGCTCATCAGCGTCGCCCTTACCGTCTGGGTGGCGCGCACCCTGCACAAACGCGGCGCCATTTTCCTGGTGGACGCCTTCCACGGCAACGCCGAACTGGCCGCCTCAGTGAACCATTTGCTGGTGGTGGGCTTTTATCTCATCAATATTGGCTTTGTTTCGCTGGCGCTCAAGAGCAATCTGACGATCGGCAATTCGCGCGCTGCGATTGAGATGTTGAGCGACAAGCTGGGCTTTGTCCTGCTCACGCTGGGCGGGATGCACTTCTTCAACCTGTTTGTCTTCTCCCGCATTCGCACCCATGGACAAAACAGCGGCCCGCGCCGTCCACCGGTGGCGCCAGATGCGGTGTTGCGAGTGGCTGTGCCGCGATAAGCGCTGCGCGCCGTCGCGTTGTGCCTGTGATGTTTGAAAAGAGGTGAATCATGGAAAAGCTTTACGTGCTATATGATCCAAAATGCGAGCTGTGCGAAAGGCTGAAAGACTGGCTGCTGGTGCAGCGCACGTGGCTGGGGCTTTGCATGGTCCCATCCGGCTCGGAGAGGGCGCAGAAGATGTTTCCCGAGTTGGACAAGATAGCCACCTGCAATGACCTGGTCGTAATCAGCGATGAGGGGCAGGTTTACCTGAACAACTCGGCGTGGATCATGGCGCTCTATGCCCTGGAAGAGTATCGCGAATGGGCCTACCGGCTGGCGCATCCCATGCTGGCGCCGTTTGTGCGGCAGGCCTTTGAGATGATTTCCAAGAACCGCTATGCAATTTCACGCTGGCTGAGTGATGGCCGGCTGGAGGAGATAGCGGGCGAACTGCGAAAAGTTCCGTTGGCGCCGTGTGCCGTGCCGGACGGAACAGTATCGGACTATCTGCGATGAATACACCTGCGATGAAGACGCGTCCTACACCGCGCGCGGAAGATACGCGCCGGCGGATCTATGAAGCTGCCATGGAGATTTTCCGCGAGAAGGGATTTGAGCAGACCACCATGCGCGATATCGCGGCCAAGGCAGGAGTGGCGCTGGGCGGAGCGTATTACTACTTCTCGTCCAAAGAGGCAATCGTGCTGGCCTTCTACCACGAGATGCAGGAAAGCAGCCACGAAGCGATCCTGCAAGCCATGGCGGGACAGAAGAAGCTGAAAGACCGGCTGCGCTGCGTGATGCAGAAACGCTTTGAGCTGCTGGCGCCGAACCGCAAGTTCTGTGACGCTCTCTTTCGCCACGCGCCGGACAGCAAAGACCCGCTCTCGCCTTTCAGCGAAGAGACGCGGGCAATCCGCGAGCGCTCAATCGAGCATCTGCGGATCGCGCTGGAGGGTGGTGACGTGAAGGTTCCCGCCGACCTCAAGCCGCAGCTTCCCTACCTGCTCTGGCTGTACCAGATGGGACTGATTCTCTTCTGGCTTTATGACCGATCACCGGGACAGCAGCGCACGGAAAAGCTGATGGAGAAAAGCCTGGGACTGCTGGTAAGCCTGCTGCGCCTATCCGGGCTTCCGCTGATGAAGCCATTGCGCAGGACCGCGCTGGAGCTGGTGGAGACGGTAGCGCCCTGAAGAGGGGCAACTGGCACTTTGTGGTGCCGGCATTGCCCTGTGCCTGGGCAGGCAGCAAAATGGCGCGCGGCTGAATTGGCTTATCAGCCTAGACTTGCTAGGCCGCTGATGCCGGAAGGGCGGCGTCTTCGCGTTGATGGTAGCGTCGCCAGGCAAACCACACGACCGTCCCCACCATTCCTGCCCAGGCCAATAACCGCGTGAAGTTGCCAATCTGGATTGCGTGCGGAAGTACACCGAGGCTGCTAAAGATGCGCACCCAGTCATGCTGCGCTTCGTCGGCGACGGCGCCGACCGTGACGAGTGGAAGCTCAAGGCGCAGCGCATCCGCCATGTAAGCGGCAACGCCGGTGAGGCTGTGAAAGAACGCGAACACGCAGAAAGTAGTGCCGGGCAGATCGCAGCGCACCGCAAAGCTGGCCGCCAGCAATGCGGGAACGATCAACTGCAGCAGCGTTCCACCCCAGAGTCCAAGAGTCTCGCCCAGCCAGCCGAATAAAAGATGTCCGCCCTCATGGATGGGAAGATGAACGTTATCGAGCAGCGTCATCCGGCCAAAATGCAGCGCAAGATACAGGAGCAGCAGAAGATAGAAAGCCGTCCAGCCGAAAAACTGCGCGCGCGAAACAGGCTGCCATTCGATTTGCGGTAAACGCATTCGTCTATTCCATACCAAATAAATTCGTGGCACGCCCGCTAATTGGCCGGGACTGATTACTTTAGAGTCTCTGCCTAAGGCCTTCCCAGTTTTGGTCACGCGAAACTCACCTTCTTTCTAACACCAATCGAATCATACGGTTAGCGCCATCGAATGCGAGCGGAATCCTTCGCGTTAGTGGTGTGAGTACAAAAATAACGCGCCACGAATCCACAAACATTGCCAGACAAAATCCGCCGATATCTTTCTGTGCAAGCGACCTGGAAAACTCCTTTTTCTGCTGAGCAATCTCAAATTTCAGGCTGGGATTTAGATGTATCGCGGCAAGCTCAAATTCGGTGCGATGGTTGCTGGCATTCTGCTTTTGGGCATAAACGCTTTTGCGCAGCAGGTTTTCGCGTCCGCTGGGGCAAAACCCAGCGCCCAGGGCCAACTCACGGTAACGGCAACCGTGGTGAGCTCTGTGGGATTGATTGTCGGGCCGGATGGCGTGCAGCGGATGATCTTTGCGAACGCGGCTGATCCGAGGGACAACGTATCACAGCTGCAGGCAGTGCGGACGATGACGCTTATCCCGGCGCCAGTTGTGACGAGAAACGATAAGACAGCGAGCGCAAAGAACAAAACGAAACAGTGAACTTGAATTCGTCTAACACTTAGCTAATCTGCATAATCTTTGGCCTCAACGTGAGAACTCCCTGAAGCGGCATGAAAAAGGAAGGTTTGGCGGCAGCATTGGAGCCGAGCTTTCACCTTCGCACTTAAAAACCTTTAGGAAAATCTTAAATGATTTGCCTGTGCTCGGTTCGGAATGGCACGTCATGCTCCTGAAGTTCTTGGAACGTTTTCGCTCTATTTTGTTCCGGCGTTCAGATCGATATCGCGGACGTTGGCCGGAGCTGCCGTTAAAGTTACGGTCTGCGAAATCTCTTTTCCATCCTGCTCAATAGCAATCGTGTAAGTGCCAGCACCCAGGTTGCGGAAGATGTATGCGCCGTTGGGGCCGGTTTTTGTTTCCAGAAAAGCCGGTTCTGGGGGACTCACATCCGACGATTGCCTTTCCGGCGAAACTCTTTTCAGACGCACTGTAATTCCCGCAAGCGGTACGGTCTGCAATGTTGTCTTGTCATAAGCCAGGACTCTGCCTGCGATTGAGCGCAGGGCCCGCACCGTCAGGTCCGCGCTGGCAGGTTTGCCTGATTCCACGGCGACAGTCTGGGGGGCGAGGCCCTGCAAGGCGTAGCCGGGCGGGTAAGAATCCGGCAGCGAGGCGACGGAATATGCGCCGGGCGCCAGGCCGGTGAAAGCAAACTTGCCGTTGCCGGCCGTGGTGATGCGGCGGGTGAATTTCTCACCCTTCAACTCCACAGTGATGCCGCCGATGCCGGTCCCCGCGTCATTGAGCAGGAGGCCATAGATCTGGCCGCGCGCGAAGTTAACGCCAAAATCCGCGGTGGCATTCATGTCCACGGTGGCGGGAGAGTCCGTGGTGTAAAAGAACTGATCGTCGCTCTGCAAACGCGCTTCAACCCTGTGCACGCCGAATGGCACGTGATGGAACGAATAGTATCCGCCGGCGTCGGTGTGAGTGACGTGATCTTCATCGAGCCGCACTTCCACGCCATCCATGGCGGGAGATTGCGCGTTGTAGACACCGGTGGAATCGTTGTCGCGGAATATATGGCCCTGAATGATGCCATGTCGCCCGGGCATGAGCAGCGATGGCACCGAGAAAAACTTGCGTTGTACCGAGACGCTGAAAAGCGGATGCGTATCCGTGACGCCCAAGTTGGTGTTGCGCACCATCGCGGCCGAGGCGACGATGTTGTTATTGGTCTTAATCCGCTGCGTATAGCTGACAGAAGCGGTGGTCAGAACGAAGTTGCTGCCCTGCAGCAGCTCCGTGTTGCTGGTGAAGTAGCTGACATCGACTTTGCGGCGGCTCTGGTTGGGCGAGATCCAACTCAGGGCGGCGCTCAAGTCATTGCGCGAAGCTGCCAGATTGACGGTGAAAGCATTGGTGAAGCCGAGAAGCTGCAGCAGCGCGGTATTGCGCAGCAGGTCAGCCAGTTGTTCTGGCGTAGAAGCCACGATGCCGGCGCGGTCCAGCGCATCCTGCAGGCCGGGAATCTGGGAAAAGATGGCTGCCAGCGTGGGCACCTGAACGTCATGCCGGCAGAAGCCGCTCAGCTGAAAGCTGCCGGCGGAGGCGCGGGCGTTCACGGCGTAATCATTGCCGCCACCACCGCCTTCGATATTGATGGTGCGCTGGTATTGGAAGCCCGCGCCAAAGTGGCGCGAGGAGTAATCCACTCCGGCGGGAAAATTCACGGTGGTTACGCGGGAACTCGCGGGCACGGTGGATTGAAAAGTGGCATATGCGCCGCCACCATTTACGGAAAAATAACGGTTCAACTTGAAATTCAGCAGGCTGCTGCTGGTGAATGTGCTCTGGCTCAACGTGGGCAGATTGTAATTCGACTGGTTCAGGTCCAGGCTGGCATAGAGGCGATCGGTAAGCTTGCGGCTGGCGTTGAGGTCGCCAAACGTCCCGTGCTGGTTGTTGACGGCGAGAGAGGCGAAGTTGCGCGCCTGTATCCGGAAGTCCCCGGAGAGATGGTTGCGCTTGTCATCATAGGTGCCGCGCGTCGCAAAACCAAGACCATGGCTCACGCCGAGTTCGGCCAGGAAATTTCCTTTGTCGGAGAGCTTGAGCCGGTAGACCAGCGAGCCAACGGCGCCATTGCTGGCGACGAGACGCTGGCTGTCAGGGTTCTGGAAGTAATAAGCATTGGCCTCGAACGAGTTGGATGGATCAAGCTTGAAGAGGCGGGAAACGCCGGCCGTGTATTCACGATCAGTGGCTAGAAACAGGCCTTGAAACGTCGCAATGGAGGTGAAACCGCCATGAAATTCCCACAGGCCTTCGCGCACGTGCATGCCGCGAACAAGAAAACCATCGAGCGTGAGCGGCGAGTTGCCGACGTTTTTGTCAACAAAGGTGAAATCGCTATCAGGACGGCCAATCTCATACGCAAGAAAAGGAAAACCCACGGCCGAGGTGGACGATCCCGCGGAAAACAGGTTTGCATTTACCACCTGCATGCGGGTGAATGACTGCCCCTGGGCGCGCTTTAGGTCCAGGGAGTTAGTGATCTGGCCAGGATCGGAATTGTAACGGAACTCATAGGTTCCAGTCTCGCCGGAGCCCTGACGTTCGGGCGGCTCAAAGCCGGGAGGAAGAACTGGCGGCGGCACGGGTACAGTCACAGCAAGAGTCTGCACGCCGGCTGCAGTGACCACGACAATGCTGGTAGAGCCGGGCGCTTTGCCGAGGATCTCTACCACGCCATTCGCGGCGGAGGCATCGGCAATGGCGGCGTCGAGCGAGTAAGCGGCGGTGGCGCCGGCGATTTGAACGTTGATTCTCTTCTGATATCCGATCGAGAGCGGAGACTCCATCCCGGCGCGCGCAAAAACGGCGCGCTCTGGGGACCCCGGAGCCTGTCCTTGAACCGCGAATGCAACCGCGGGAAACAGAAGGACGATGCTCCAGCAGCGTTTCATTTCTTTGGCACTTCGAAAGCGCCTTCACTGGTGAGGGTCTTGCCTTCAAACTGGAAGGAGCACAAGGCGCGGTAGCTTCCGGGCGCCAAGTCACCGGGATATTCAGCGGAAAATTCCAGACGCTCGCCGGGGAGCAGCCGTTGGGCTCCGAAAGTCGCCTTCCCTACAAGGCTGCCTCCACCATTGAGCACGGCCGCAGTACCTTCAGGAAGAGCCGGCTCAGTGCCACTATTGGCGATCCACTGGGCGATCTTCATATTGGCGGTGTCAGTGGCGGGATTCACGCGCACCGCTTCAGGCTGAAGCTTTACGTTGTCAGTGAGATTGAAAGTGATGAGCGCGCCGAGAGAAGCGGTCATGCCGACGGCGTCAGTGGACGTAGGCAGCTTGTCCGTGCCGCGAAACATGGCAACTATGGCGCGAAGGCTGGTCTGCACCGGCAAGGTGAGCCGGACATCGACGGACGCAGAAGAAAATGCCTTGACCAGAACCAGCTTCTGCGAAAACACAGCGCTGGCGGCGATACTGTTGGGCGTTTCACCGGCGGCGACGAAGATACGCTTGCCGTCTTTGATGATCACGTCTTCTGCCACCATCTCAAAGGCGAAGTCACGGCCGGTCTGGTTGGTGAGAGTGAGCGTCTGGGTGAGTCCCTGGCCGAAGTTGCCTTTGGCCATGATGACCGCGGGGCTCAGCGAGATAGAAGGCGGAGCCGCGGGCGATTGCGGGTTGGTAGCGCCAGTTGGATTCTGTGCAGCTGGTGCGGCCGGGGTGGGTGCGGTCTGAGCGTGCAAAGCGATGCTCAGACAAAGCAGAGCCGCACAAAGACAAAGGCGCACAGGCAAGAGTGCCTGTGCCACGCGAGTGTTCTTCTGCGCAGGCGTGGGCGCCTGCGGTCCGCAATTGCAGATGTTTTCCGGCACAGGCAGCGCCTGTGCAACATCAGTTCGGAATGACTTGAAAAATGATGGCATTGTGCAGTTGAGAATTTTTCTCCGTCAGCGAAGTCGGTACATCGATTTCCAGACGGTGCGTGAAAGTTGTCCCGACCCGTGCCTGGCCCTGGACCAGTTGCGGGACCGTTTCGAGGGTGATCCCATCGAGCCGGTAGGTGTAATTGGAATCAGGCACGGCGAGAGCAGCAAGGATGGTGGCGCTGGTTGCGTGCTTCGTGCCATCCTGAACGCTCAAGCCGAATTTAGTGGAAACCACAAAGTGTCCGGAATGCTTTTGCACCTGGACGTTAACGGCCTGAGCGCCGCCGCCGTGAGAAACCGTGCCAAGATTTAAGCTGCGCTGGCCGGAGGCCCCGCCGATCAAGGCGGCCCCATCCGGCGCGCTGATGAAACTCACTGAGATTGCCCCTTCAGTCTGAGACGGCATAGAAAGAGCGGCGCTGGAGGTGCGTTTACTCGAGCCTTTGCGTTGCGTCCACCCGTCGGTTATGAGGGAGGAACCGAATAGCAATAACGGCAGGACAAAACGCAACCCGATCTTCACACCTCCGCCCAACTCTACTTCACCTATCTAGCCCTGTATTTCAGCCTCATGCAATCCATTTAACCCCTTAATTGGCGGTTGCTGTGTAGTTAATGGTGTTGCTGATGCTGGTTCCGCTGGCCGTGGTGAAAGGCACCGTAATGGCCACCGGGAAATTCGTGTTGGCCGCATAGGCGCCGGTCGCGGTCAGAGTGGACTGAGCAGCGCTGGTCACTGCGACACCGCCAACGGTCCAGGTATTGACTGCATCAGCCGCGCCCAATTGCGCTTTCAGCGTGTAGTTGGCGCTGGCGAAGTTTGTCTTGGAAACCTGCACGTCAACCGCGGAGCTGACCGTGAAGTTGTTGGCAGTGGTGCTGCGGACGATGCCCGCGGCGATCGCGCCAAAAGCCGAGACGTTGCCGAACGCCAGCGTGGCAGTGTTGGTGCCCGCGCCGGATGACAAAGCAACGCCGGAAGCGTCAGAGTTGAAAACCAGCTGGATGGAGCCGTTTACGGTGGCGGTCACGGTAAGCGTACCGGTTGCGGTTTGTGCAACAGCAGCCGATGAGATCATCATCAGCGCCGCGAAGATGGTCAAGAGAATTACCTTTTTCATTTGTTCCTCTCCTCAATTCAAAAGTTCGTTACTTCGAAAAAATCCGTACCTCAAAACTCAATTGGCCGTAGCCGTAAAATTTATCGTCGTGGCAATGGGCGTTCCTACCGCGGGACCACCTGCGCCGGGAGCCGCCGTGGCGACAACCAGATCCAGGTTGTGCGCAACATCGGTGTTGTAAGCGCCATTGATCTGAACGGTCTGCGCCGCGGTGGTCAGCGTTACGGCATCCACCTTGTAGGTGAAGCCCGTGGGCGCAGCAGCGGCGAGATTGGCCGTAAGCGTATAGTTCGCGCTGGCCAGTCCGCCCTGGACCACCTGCACGTCAAAAATGGTGCGCACGGTAAAGTTAGCCGCCAGGACGCTTGGACGAGTTACCCCGGCCGAGAGCGGACCAAAGGCGGAGACGCTGCCGAAATTTGCGCTAGCCGCTGAGGTCCCCGACGCGCCCAGCGTGACGCCGGCAGCATCCGTATCAAACTGCAGCGAGATACCGTTTTTGTTGACCAGGGTGGCGTTGATGACGCCCGTAGCGGTCGGGTTCTGGGCGTACGCTACAGCGGCCGTAAACAGCAGGGCCGTCATCACCAGGTTCCGAATTGATTTGCCGTTGCTTAACATAAAATCTTCAGTTTCAAAAAACGATTTCAAACTGTGGCTAATTCGCCGTCGCTAAAAAAGTGATCGTCTCCAGCAATACCTGCGCCGGGACCGTGTTCTTGACCTGCACCTGCAGGGTTTTAGTAATCGCCGCACCGTAGGTGTCGTTCGCGTCAAGCTGGGTGAAGCTGGTGTTGGACAAAGTTATGTTGTTGATCAGCCAAGTCACGTTTGCCGGAGGAGGAGTGGAAATCTCCGCCGCCATGCGGTAGTTGGGGCTGCTGGTATTGGCCTTGGTGACAATCACATCGAAGGCGCTGCTGACCTGATACACCGCGCCGGTAAGATGTGTGTAGTTCACGCAGGCTGAGCTGTGCACCGACCCGGGAAATTGGGCTGTGCCAAGATCCAGGCCGACGTTGTTGGTGCCGGAATTGGTCAACGGACAAAATCCGGGTGTGCCGACACTGGGATTGTTCTGGAAAATCAGGCTGATCGATGACTGCACATTCAAGGTGATGGTGAGCTGGCCGGAGCTGGTCTGGGCCTGCCCACTGGCGCCAAACAGACAGCACAAGGCGCTGGCCAGGAACAGCATCTTTGGTCTACCGATAATGAATTCGCAATTCATTCGAAAAGAGCAAGTTCGGTTTAGAACTTGCATCGTTCTCCTCGAGAGTCGCCTTCCCTTTACAAATATGCCTATTGGGTTCGCTGGTCTCTCGTACACTGGCCTTTGGTGCTAATGAGAGTCTAGGTTCGATTGGGCAAATCGAAAACAGTACTTCAGTCACCTTTGGGGGTAAAGTTGCAAGTACTGATCTTTTAATGATTTACAGCCGTTGATGACAATATAACCAAGGCCTTGCCGGTGTCCATAAGGTATTTCTTGGATTTGGACCAGAATAGTAATCCGGGATTGTTGAAACTCGTTCAGTGCACTGGAGTTCCCTAATATTGAAATCCGGCATTCAATTATGAATAAGCAGCCGTGAATGTAGATCCACGAAACAAGTGCAGAAGAATTCTCTGGTTGTTATGTTCTGGAGATTCTCCGAAGGCAGAAGCCACGCTTTTGCAACAAAAAGAGAGACTTGCCAGGACAAGGGCGATCACATCTGGTGCGAGTGGCACGTCTAAATTGAATCGGCGGCGATGCGGACTTAATCCAAAGTCAGTTAACATAGAAGATTCATGACAATAAAGAAATTAGCAGTAGAGATAGTCGCTCTGGCAGGCCTCTCGCTGATGATCGCGGGCTGTGCGGATGGAGCCAAGGCGGGGCCGCCTGCAGGCGCTCAGGCGTTTCCAGTGAAGGTGATCACGGCTGCATCGCAGCTAGTGCCACTTTCGACCGACTACCTGGCTACGCTGAAGTCGCGTAACGCGGCCACGCTCCAGCCCCTTGTGGAAGGCGACGTCACCAAAATCTTTGTGAATTCGGGGCAACGGGTTGAGGCTGGAGCGCCAATTCTGGAGATCGATCCGCGAAAGCAGCAGGCCACGGTCAATAACCAGGAAGCGGCCCTCAAATCAAAAGAAGCCGTGATGCAGCAGGCTGCGGTGGACCTGGAGCGCAAGAAGCAGCTCTCAGTGGCCGGCGTGATCGCCAAGGCAGACCTGGACCAGGCGCAGCACACATACGACGCAGCCAAAGCCGACGCGGAAGCACTGCAGGCAGGAATCCGCGAGCAGCAAGTGCAATTGCATTACTACACGGTGCATGCTCCTTCACAGGGAGTTATCGGGGACATTCCTGTACACGTTGGCGACCATGTGAACGCCACAACGGTGCTGACCACCGTGGACCTGGGCGGGGCACTGGAGGCCTACCTTTACGTTCCCGCGGAAAAATCCGGGGCGCTGCGCCTGGGAATGCCGGTGGATATTGTGGACGACGACGGCAAACCGCTGGCACGAACGCGAATCACCTTTATCTCGCCGCACGTCGATACCGACTCGCAAACGCTGCTCGTGAAGACGCAGGTACCCAACCCGGAGCGAAAGTTCCGCAACGCCCAGCAGGTACATGCCAGGGTGGTGTGGTCAGAGCGCAACGCGCCGGTGATTCCCATTACCGCCGTGACGCGGTTGAGCGGAAAGATGTTTGCTTTTGTCGCTGAAGGGCAGGGACAGCAAGCTGTGGCCCGGCAGCGCCTGATTCAGGTGGGTGATTTGATCGGCAACGATTACGTAGTGCTGGATGGCATCAAGCCGGGCGAAAAAATTATTGTGACCAGCGTACAAATGCTGGCCGACGGCATGCCGGTAGCGCCGCAATCGTAAAAGAATTCTTACCGCAGATCGGCGCGGATGAACGCTGATCAAAAAATAATCGTTCTTTGTCTGCGTTAATCTGCGGTAGATCAGGAATGCCTTCATGGTTAATTTTTTCATTCGCAGGCCCGTATTTGCCACAGTATGCTCGCTGCTGATTGTGCTGGCGGGTGCGGTTTCAATCCCCACGCTGCCTGTAGCGCAGTATCCCAATCTGACGCCTCCCACGGTTAGCGTTAGCGCCTTTTATACCGGCGCAAATTCGCAGGCGGTGGAAACCAGCGTAACCACGCTGCTGGAGCAGGCCATCAATGGCGCTGAAGGCATGCGCTACATGAGTTCCACCAGCGGCAATGATGGAACCAGCTCCATCAGCGCGACCTTCGATCTGAACCGTGACCTCGACGTAGCCGCCGTGGACGTGCAGAACCGGGCTTCAAGCGCGCTGGGACGGCTTCCCGCCGAGGTGCAGACCACCGGCGTAAGCATCAGCAAGAACACCGGCTCATTTGTGGTGGCGTACGGCTTTTATTCCGACAACAAGGAATACGACAACCTTTTCATCAGCAACTACCTTGATCTCTATGTTCGCGACGCCATCAAGCGGGTCAAGGGCGTCGGCAACGTGATCATTTTCGGCGAACGCAAGTATTCCATGCGGCTATGGCTTGATCCAGTGCGGCTGGCGGCCCGCAATCTGACCGCCGGAGATGTGACCGCCGCCCTGCGCGAGCAAAACGTACAGGTGGCAGCCGGGCAGGTGGGAGAGCCGCCGGCGCCGTCAAGCCAGGCTTACCAGATCAGCGTGCGCGCCGTGGGCCGGTTGAGCGATCCGAAAGAGTTCGAGCACATCATCATCAAACGCGCGCAAGACGGTTCGCTGGTGGAATTGCGCGATGTGGGCCGCGCCGAACTGGGCGCGGAAAGTTATGGCGGCCAGCTGCGTTACAACGGCGTGGATGCCATGGGCCTGGGCGTCTTGCAGCTCTCCAACGCCAACGCTTTGCAGGTCCGGCGCGACGTGCAGACGGAGATCGAGCAACTTGCGAAACGTTTTCCGCCAGGGCTGAAGTATCAGGTGGCATTTGACACAACAAGGGCCGTTGGGGAGTCGATCCGTGAGGTGCTGAAGACTCTGTCCGAAGCGATCTTGATCGTGATCGTGGTGATTTTCCTGTTCCTGCAGGGCTGGCGGAGCACGATTATTCCGGCGATCACCATCCCGGTCTCACTGGTTGGAACATTCATTTTTGCCAAGTTCTTTGGCTTCTCCATTAATACGCTAACTCTATTCGGCATTACGCTAGCCACCGGACTGGTGGTGGACGATGCCATTGTGGTGATTGAAAACGTTGAGCGCCATATAGAAGAGGGCATCCGTGACGCGCATGAAGCCACACGGATCGGTATGCACGAAGTTACAGGCGCCGTAGTGGCAACTTCACTGGTGCTGATCGCGGTGTTTGTTCCGGTGTCACTATTTCCAGGCAGCACAGGCAGGCTTTACCAGCAGTTTGCCTTGACCATTGCTTTTTCAATCGCCATCTCAGCGTTCAACGCGCTGACACTTTCTCCCGCGCTGGCCGCCTTGCTGCTGCGCCATCGTGACAAACCGCAGAACCGCTTCTTCCGGGCGATCAATTCCGGCATCCGCAGCGGAACTTCAGGTTACCAGGCCGTGCTGCATCGATTGACCAACTGGCGGGCCGCCGTGGTTGTGGTCTTCGTGCTGGGATTGACGGCGACGTACTTCGTCTACCAGCGCGTGCCCACCAGCTTTGTGCCGCAGGAAGACCAGGGATACTTTTTTGTGATCGTGCAGGCGCCACCGGGCGCGTCATTGCAATACACCACCAAGGTAATGGACCGCGCAGCCGCGATCGTGAGCGCGAACCATGACGTGGAAGGCGTATTTTCGGTTCCGGGATTCAGTTTTATCGGCAGTGCCGCGAACCAGGGAATTATTTTCGCCAGCTTGAAAGAAATCGGCCAGCGCAGCGGTAAAGAGCACAGCGCCAGCAGCGTGCTGAATGCCGTTCGCGGGCAGTTGATGCCGATCCAGGAAGCCATGGTCATTCCGTTTGACCCTCCGGCCATTCAGGGCCTGGGCACATTTGGCGGCTTTACCTACGAACTGCAACAGGCCGGCGGAAGCCTGGACGATCTGGAAACTGTAGAGCACCAGCTCATCGCAAAAGCAAACACTCGTCCGGAGCTTGCACATCCGTTGTTTACCACGTTTACCGCGCGCGATCCGCAATTTATTGTGGAAATTGACCGCGAGAAAGCCAAGAGCCTGAATGTTCCCTTCTCGCAGATCACCTCAGCCCTGCAGATTTACATGGGCTCGCAGTATGTGAACGATTTCGATTTCAACAATCGCTCTTACCGCGTGATGGTGCAGGCCGACCAGCAGTTCCGCTCACAGCCGCGCGACCTACGGCAATTTTATGTGCGTTCGGATGACGGCCACATGATCTCGCTGGACAACCTGGTCACGGTAAAAGAAGGCACGAACGCCAGTGTGATCACCCATTACGACCTGTTCCGCAGCGTGGAAATCAACGGCAGCGCCGCGCCCGGCTACAGCTCAGGCCAGGCCATCCAGGCGATGGAAGATATCTCAAAACAGGTTTTGCCTCAGGGTTATACGTTTGAGTGGACCGGAATTTCTCTGGAAGAAATCCAGTCCGGCGCGCAAACCGTAATGCTGTTTGGTCTCGGCTTGCTGGTGGTGTACCTCACGCTTTCCGCGCAGTATGAAAGTTTTGTGCTGCCCCTGATCATTCTGCTGGCCGTGCCCATGGCGATGCTGGGCGCGCTGCTGGCGCAGGCAATGCGAGGCCTGCAGAACGACGTCTACTGCCAGATTGGCCTGGTGATGCTGATTGGACTGGCCAGCAAGAACGCCATTCTGATTGTGGAGTTTGCTGAACAGTTGCAGCACCGCGGCCTGGGACTTGTGGACGCGGCGATTGAAGCGGCCCGTCTGCGACTGCGGCCGATCCTGATGACTTCAATTGCATTTATTCTTGGCGTACTGCCGCTGGTCTTTGCCACCGGCGCGGGCGCCGCTGGACGCCATTCTGTGGGTACTACCGTGTTTGGCGGAATGATTGTTTCCACCTTCCTTAACCTGTTTATCATTCCTGTGCTTTACATCCTGGTACGGGGAGTGCTGCCGATGAAGTTCAAACCGCAGGCCGTGGAAACGCGTGAGCTGGTGGAAAAGAGCGCGTGACGGCGAAGCTGGACTCGCCCCCTGACAAGACGCGCGACACGCTGCTGGCTGCCGGCTGGATATTGCTGGCGCTCAGTCTTGGTATGTGCATCGTGGGGCCGCGCCTCAATATTTCTGATCTACCCGCCGATCTGCGACGCAGCATGGGTGACTTAAATTGGATGGGCCTGGACTGGATCATGGGCGGCATGATCGTTGGAGCGCTGGCGCTGATGTGTTTTCTGGCCCAATGGGTGCTGCGTCCGCGAAGAATACGAGGGTCTGCAGCGCCGCTCAGGAAAAAGAGCAAAGCATCTTGAGTGTCACGCAGGGCGTGGCACGGTGGACAGCAGCGATTCCACCTTGATGGCCAATTGCCGCAGAGAATAGGGCTTCTGCAAATACATCAGGCCTTGCATGGAGATGCCATTGCGCAGGACCACGTCGTCAGGATAGCCGGAAACATAGAGCAGCCGAGTGTTCGGACGAAGAACCTGCAACCAGTCAGCGAATTCGCGCCCGCTCATTTTGGGCATGATGACGTCGCTGATTATCAGATCAATCCGTTCTCCCTTGGCGGCAAATTGCAACGCTTCAGGAGCATTATCAGCGGTAGTGACGGAATATCCCAGAGAAGCCAGAAATTCGGCGCTTACGTTGCGCAAATCAACCTCATCTTCCACCAACAGAATATTGCCCTGGCCTTGCTTGATCTCAAGGCTGGAACCTTCATCGGTTGCAGGTTCGCCGCCCGGGCTTGCAGGAAGAAGAATATTGACCTGAGTGCCTTTGAGCGGGCCTGATTCAATACTGATTTCGCCATGGCACTGCTGCACGATACCGTAGACGGTCGCCAATCCCAGGCCGGTGCCGCGCCCCACTTCTTTAGTTGTATAGAAGGGCTCGAAGGCGTGAAGACGAGTATCTTCGTCCATCCCGCTCCCGGTATCGCGAATGCGAATAGCCACGTACTGGCCAATGGTCACGGTTCCGGTAGTAGTAAGCGTGGGGCGGAGAATGTCCTCGGTTTCGACGAACAATTGCCCGCCGTTAGGCATCGCGTCACGCGAATTGATCACGATGTTGAAGATAATCTGCTCAAAGTGCGTTTTATCAATCACCACCGTACCGTTGGCGCGAAGGTTGACCACCAGTTCGATGTCCTCACCAATAAGGCGCGGCAGAATAGCCGCTAACTCACACAGCGTCTCGCCTGTTTGCAGGGGCACGGGCCGGACGATCTCCTTGCGGCTGAAGGTCAGCAACTGCCGCGTAAGCCCGCTGGCGCGCTGCGTGGTCTCTACAATCTTGCTGCAGTAGCGGCGGAGGTGGTCGGTGCTTTCCAGCTTCGATTCCAGCAATTCGGCGTAGCCGCCGATAACGCCCAGCATGTTATTAAAATCGTGTGCGACTCCACCCGCCAACCGGCCTAATGCCTCCATTTTTTGCGCCTGCAGGAACTTCGCTTCAAGTTCGCGCTCTTCGGTCTGGTCCAACTGCATGCCAAAGATGCACTCTTTGCCCCCGATGCGAACCAGCGTCGCGAAATACAGGCCCACATGCTCAGCCCCGGTCGCGTCCTTGAACCTGATTTCCAGGTTTTGAATCGAGCCCTCCGCCCGAAGCCGCTGGTAGAACTCATCACGCTGGCGCTGCGATTTCCAAAAGCCCAAATTCACCGCGCTTTGACCAATTACTTTTTCCGCCGGCAAAGCCAGCATGCGCAAAAGATTCTCATTCACGTTAAGGAAAACGCCGTCCAGAGAAAGAATGCCGCATCCCACAGGGCTCTGGCGAAAAATTGTCGCGAACCGTTCTTCAGATTGCTTGAGCGCAATCTCGTTCTGCTTGCGTTCGGTGATATCGATAGCCGTGCCTTCAATAAATCTTTTGCCATCGGACCCGGTAACGATAGTGGCGCGCTCCAGGAT
>JBARMK010000310.1:0-12445 GCA_049802395.1 Candidatus Angelobacter sp. | reverse complement strand
GGCCAAAGGCATCTGCGATACCAGTTCTGCACAATTCAATCATCCACCCAGTCGAACGACCGGCTGACTGCCTTCTTCCACTTTCGATACATCTCCTCGCGTTGGCCGGCGGCCATCTCCGGCCTCCACGTCTTTGCCGTTGTCCACTGCGCGCACAGTTCGCTTATGTCGCGGAAAAATCCCACCGCCAGTCCAGCCGCATACGCCGCGCCCAGGCTTGTCGTCTCCTCAATCGCCGGCAACACCACTGCACGATCGAGGATGTCGGCCTGAAACTGCATCAACAGATTGTTCCGAACCATCCCGCCGTCCACCCGCAATACTTCCAGCGCGATTCCGGAATCCTGCTCCATCGCGATACTACCTCGCGCGTCTGGAACGCCACGGCTTCCAGAACGGCGCGCGCTAGGTGGCCTTTGTTGGCATAGCGCGTCAACCCGGCAATCACGCCTCGCGCGCTGTCTTTCCAATAAGGAGCGTAGAGCCCGGAAAATGCGGGAACAATATACACTCCGCCATTGTCCTTCACTGATTGCGCCAGCTCTTCAATCTCCGCGCTCGATTGGATCAATCCCAGATTATCGCGCAGCCACTGCACCAGCGCCCCGGCGATGGCCACGCTTCCCTCCAGTGCGTACCGCGCCGGCTGCTTGCCCAGCTTGTAGGCGACCGTCGTCAGCAGGCCATGTTTCGATTGCACTGGCTGCTCACCCGTATTCATCAGCAAAAAACAGCCGGTGCCGTATGTGTTCTTGGCTTCGCCGCTCTTGAAACACGTTTGCCCCACCAGCGCTGCTTGCTGATCGCCCAGAATGCCGGCGATGGCCGCGGATTTGAGCGGCCCTTCCGCCACCTGCCCGTAAACTTCACTGCTGGAGCTTATGCGCGGCAGGATTTGCTCCGGAATAGAAAATGCTTTCAGCAGCTCCGCGTCCCAGGTGAGTGTTTTCAGGTTCATGAGCTGCGTGCGGCTCGCATTGGTTACGTCTGTCAGATGAAGACCGGCATTCCTTTCAGAGCCGGTCCCCGCGCCCGCTCCGCCTGTCAGTTTCCACAGCAGAAAAGTGTCCATGGTACCGAATAAAACTTCTCCCGCCTCCGCCTTCGTGCGCGCGCCGGAGACGTTCTCCAGGATCCATCGCAGCTTCAGCGCGCTGAAATATGTCGAGAGCGGCAGCCCTGTCCGGCTGCGAAAAAACTCATCGCCGATTTCGCGCGAAAGCCTGGCTGCTTCGTTCGCCACCCGTGTGTCCTGCCATACGATTGCGTTGTGAAGCGGCTTGCCTGTCTGCTTGTTCCACAGCACGGTGGTCTCGCGCTGGTTCGTGATCCCGATCGCCGCCAAGTCGCCGGCCCTCAGCCGCGCCTCTGCCATCGCCTGGGCTATCACTTCCTGCGTTCGCTGCCAGATTTCTTCCGCATCGTGCTCAACCCAGCCCGGCTGGGGATAAATCTGCTGGTGTTCTGCTTGCGCGCATGCCACCACCTTGCCCGCACCATCAAACACTATGAAGCGCGTGCTCGTGGTTCCCTGATCGATTGCGCCGATGTATCTGGCCATAGCGTTTTCTTGCAAACCGACCATTCTGCCTCGACACCTCTCTGAACGCTACTGCTTACTGTCACACTCAACAAGCATGCCCCGCGCCTCTTTGACCCGGCCAAAAACATACGCGGAAAATCGGAAAATGTACTACTTGATAACTCTTTTGCCCTACCCCACCCTCCTTGGAATCCTTTTGTTGCAAACAAAGGCTCAACCCCAATTCGAAAGGACTGTTGACAGCCTGTTTAGCTCTCTTTTCTGCGTCGTTTCGGCGTCGAATCACGTTGCTTTTTCCGGCCCGCCTGAATTGCCGAATTTACTTTTTAGTTACTAGGTTGGCTTGGGGCTGGCCGAAGGCTCAGTGCTGGGGAGTGTTGGTTTTCAAAGATGGCCGCGTTCGGCCCGTCACAACGGCTCACGGGCTCCAGTGGGCTGCGCTCATTATATCGCTTTATATTCGCTTTCCAAGGGTTATTTTCAGCGCGCCTGACCGCCATTTTCTCTGCATCCTCCATTCTCCAGCCACATCTACTTCCGGTAAACTCTCAGCCCACAGGAGAACCATGTCCAATAAACCGCAGTCCTTCGCAAGCCACGCCATGTTCGATCCGGCCTTTCACTTTTTTGTGCTGCCCGTCCTGCTGATCAACATTTTCGTCGTCGGCTATCTTCTCTTTCGTCATCCCGGTATCGGCGGCGCATGGCTGCTGTTGGTGTCCGTGGTATTGTTCGTCCTTGCCGGAAGGTTGCGCAGTTGGGCCACCCATCTTCAGGACCGTGTGATTCGCGTGGAAGAGCGTATTCGCCTCGCCGCCATTTTGGCGGAGCCTTTGCGCTCGCGTATCGCAGAACTGTCGGATTCCCAGATCCTCGGACTGCGCTTTGCCTCGGACGCGGAACTGTCCGCTCTTTTTCAGCGTGCGCTCGATGAAAAACTCAGCCGCTCCGACATCAAGAAAGCCATCACCGACTGGCGGCCGGATTATTCGCGCGTGTGAACGGGTTCATTATTGCCATATACTTTTCGTGAGGTATTCGCCAAATTGACCGCCGTACTGAAGGGCCGGGACAGCTTACCTGCTTGACGCCTGACCAACACCTAGGGCTATCTACCAGTCCGAACCGCACTGATAGTTAGAAATGAGTGCAATTGCTTCTGCGAGTAAGGGCACAGGCGAGAAATTTAACCTCAAAGGGATTGGTATCATTTTTACGTTTTTATAGTAAAATGCATAGCCATATTTTGCCGGTTGTGAGCTAAAGGTTACCTGCCTCTGAAAGGATCTCCTATGTCTAGCAGACCTTCTATGTCCAGCAGACCTTCAGGAACCATTGAACGTTGGAATAGGGTGCTCGAAACGCTAGAAACAGTTCTGGCCGGTCCCAGGTGGCTCAGGATGATTACAGCAACGGTAGCAGTTTCTCTTGCCTTTTTTGGAGCTACTGTCACTGTGACTGAATTATTCAACCACATCAGAGGAGGACTTTTTCAGACACGTTCATCTTCAGAAATTTACAAGGGCGGCACGCACGATCCAACTCGTGACAGTCCACAAGCTCAAAGCAATCAATCAGTAAAGCAGGAGCAGGACGAGTTGCAACATGCTGATTGGCACCATACACAAAACGATCTACTTGAGCGGCATGAATTTGTGAATAATGCACAAGATGGAGAATTAACAGTTGAAGCATACAAGAGCGATAAATGCATTTGGGTTCATCGTGTAGATTACAAGCACCACCTCGAATTCAAAAAATGGATCCATTCAGACGTAAGTAGTACCTCTCCCATAACAAAAATAAACACACTTGATTGGGCACCAAAATTTCATGATGAATTGAAAATCGCGGGAATCGCGTCTGGGATAAACCTCAGCCCGGCCAGTGGCAGATTTCCTGCCTTGACTGCTTCATTACTTCAGCCAGGGCGCTGCCTGAATCCACATCCTGGAGCATTTAGATATTGGTGGGGACCGCCAAATGGGTGTTGGGTCCCGTTCAATCGTCAATTTGCAGATGGCTGTCATCACATCCAGTTGTTTAACAGCTGTGCCAATGTATGGGATTCCCGAATACAGTGGGACACGTGCTTCCACTAGTGTAGGAATCCAATTCAGCTTCGCTTTACGGGATAGGGTTTCTCGCTCAACATTCCAATCATATAGAATTTCATGCTGTTTTCTTAGGAGCCTTCATGCTTCGAACCCACTTCGTTACACTCATCTGTCTCAGCACTCTCCTCGCCCTCTCCGCCGCCAGCCCCGACGACGAAGCTCTCCTCGGCTTCACCACGGCCAGCAGCAAGTCCGAGCGCGATTGGGAAAACAAGTTCCGCGCCATCCCCGATCCCAAAATCCTGCGTGATTCCATGCAGAGGCTGAGTGCGCGTCCGCATCACGTCGGCTCGCCTTATGACAAACAGAACGCCGAATGGATCCTCTCGCAATTCAAGTCCTGGGGGCTTGACGCGCAAATTGAAACCTTTGACGTCCTCTTTCCCACCCCGAAAGAGCGTGTGCTTGAAATGACAGAGCCCTCGCGTTACGTCGCTAAACTTCAGGAGCCGCCGGTCTCGGCCGACCCGACCTCCAACCAACAGAGCGAGCAGCTGCCCACCTATAACGCTTACTCCATCGATGGCGATGTCACTGGCCGCCTTGTCTATGTAAATTACGGCCTGCAGCGAGACTACGAGGAGCTCGATCGCCTGGGC
Organism: Candidatus Angelobacter sp.; assembly: GCA_049802395.1. Classification (GTDB taxonomy): domain Bacteria; phylum Acidobacteriota; class Terriglobia; order Terriglobales; family Acidobacteriaceae; genus Angelobacter. The sequence continues at coordinate 8,186 of JBARMK010000310.1, read as the reverse complement.
ATTTCCGTGAAAGGCGCCATCGTGATTGCGCGTTATGGAAATTCCTGGCGCGGCATAAAACCTAAGATCGCCGCCGAACACGGCGCTATCGGCTGCATCATCTATTCTGATCCGCGCGACGACGGCTACTTCCAGGATGATGTCTTTCCCCAGGGCCCCATGCGCAATGAGAACGGCGTGCAGCGCGGCAGTGTCATGGACATGCCGACCTACCCGGGCGATCCCACTACGCCCGGCGTTGGTGCCAAGGGAAACGTGAAGCGTTTGGCGCTCAAAGACATTACAACGCTCACCAAAATCCCCACGCTGCCCATCTCGTATGGCGATGCCAAGCCGCTGCTCTCCGCGCTGAAAGGCCCGGTCGCGCCGGAAAGTTTTCGCGGCGCTCTGCCCATCACCTACCACGTTGGTCCCGGCCCGGCCAAGGTCCACCTGAAAGTTGCTTTCAACTGGGACATCAAGCCCGTGTATGACGTGGTCTTTAAAATCGCCGGCTCCGAATCGCCCGACCAATGGATTGTGCGCGGCAACCATCACGATGGCTGGGTCAACGGTGCGGAAGACCCGATCTCCGGCCAGATCGCGCTGTTGGAAGAAGCGCGTGCCCTGGGCGAGTTGCTTAAGCAGGGTTGGAAGCCGAAGCGCACCATCATCTATTGCGCGTGGGATGGCGAAGAACCCATGCTGCTCGGCTCCACGGAATGGGCTGAGTATCACGGCGACGAACTTAAACAGCACGCCGCGATTTATATCAACACTGACGGCAATGGCCGCGGTTTCCTTCAGGTGGAAGGCTCGCATTCGCTGGAGAAATTCGTAAACTCTATCGCCCGCGATATCACTGACCCGGAGAAAAATATCTCTGTCTGGAAGCGCGGACAGGCCCGCCGCCTGACTGAGGGCCGTCCGGAAGACCGCAAAGAAGCGCGCACGCGTCCTGACCTGCGCATCGGTCCACTGGGCTCCGGCAGCGACTATACCGCCTTTATTGACCATCTTGGCGTCGCCTCGCTCAATGTCGCGTTCACTGGCGAGGACGATGGTGGTATCTACCACTCCATTTACGATGATTTTTATTGGTTTACCAATTTCTCTGACAAAGACTTCGTTTACGGCCGCGTCCTTTCCCAGACCGTCGGGACCATGGTGCTGCGCTTTGCCGATGCCGATGTGCTCCCGTACGACTTTACCGGCTTCGCCGACACCATCCACAAATATTCTGACGAGTTGAAAACACTGCTGAAGAATAAGCAGGAGCAGATTCGAGATCGCAACCAGGATATCGATAATGGCATCTACAGCGCGGTGTCTGATCCGCGGCGGCCCACCGTCGCGCCGCCCAAAGAAGAGGTTCCGCCTTTCCTCAACTTTGCTCCGCTGGAAAACGCGCAGAACGTTCTGGACCGCAGCGCGCAACGTTATGCCAAAGCTCTGAAGGCATTGTCGAATGGCACAGTGTCAGCGCAATCGCTGCAAGCGCTTAACGCCACGCTGCTCCAGGCCGAGCGCAAGCTCACTAATGATGAAGGCCTGCCCCGCCGCTCCTGGTACAAGCACCTTGTTTATGCGCCGGGCTTTTACACCGGCTATGGCGCCAAGACTCTGCCCGGGGTGCGTGAAGGAATTGAAGAAAGCCATTATCAAGAAGCTGAAAAAGAAATCACGCGTGTGGCAAAAGCCCTGCAGGACTATGCTGGGGCCATCGATGCCGCCTCCGAAGACCTGGAAAAACTGGGACACTGAAATCAAGTAAGCGCGTTGCGGAAGCGAATCCATTCCGGAGAGACTGAATGCCTGCCGCCCTGAGAAAGTTTTTTGTAATCGCATTGATATGTCTTGTGTGCGTTCCTCTTGGTGTAGCGCAATCGTCTGCGCCGCGAGCCACCGCTACAAGTTCATCTCCAAAAGCTGCGTCGATGGACGAAGTTGTCCACGCTCTTTTTTCCGCCACCACCTTCGAACAGGCGGCCATCTCTCCTGACGGCAAGCAGGTAGCTTGGGTGGAAAGTACCAAAGGTGGATCGGCCATTTATCTCTCCGATCTCAGCGGTGCTAAGCCTCGCCGCATCACCGCGGGCGGGTCTTCTGAAAATGGCATTTCCTGGTCGCCTGACAGCCGGCAGATCGCTTTTCTTTCTGATCTTCCCCAAGGCGGACAGCAACAGGTCTATATCGCCACAGTTGCCGGCGGTGCGCCGCGCAAGCTTACCAGCGTGAAAGGGTTTCTGGCTGTGCCCGGTTGGTCGCCGGACGGCAAGACCATCGCGCTTCTGTTTACTGAAAATGCGGAGCGCGCCGGTGGCCCTTTAGTGGCGGAGAAGGCGCAGACCGGTGTAATCAAAGATGCCGTCACGGAACAGCGTCTCGCGCTGATTGATGTCGCTACCGGCAAGCTCCAGCAGATCTCGCCGGCCGACATGTATGTTTACGAATACGATTGGTCGCCTGATGGCAAACGCTTTGTCACCACCGCCGCCCACGGCAATGGCGACGACAACTGGTACATCGCACAGATCTATACCATCCCCGCTGCCGGCGGCGAGATGAAGTCAATCTACAAGCCGGCGCTTGACTCGCAAATTGCCGTTCCCACATGGTCACCTGACGGGAAATCCGTCGCCTTTATCTCCGGCATCATGAGCGATGAGCCTGCGGTTGGCGGAGACATATTCATTGTTCCGGCCGATGGCGGCCAAGCCCGAAACATCACTCCAGGGATGAAAGCCTCAGCCAGCACGCTCACCTGGATGCGCTCCGGCGACAAAATTCTTTTTGGCGAGGAAGTGGATGGCGAAAGCGGCATCGCCACTGTGGACGCTGCCGGTGGCAACATTCAGACGCTTGCCCACGGCCCCGAGCAATTCACGGCCAACGGCTGGGGCACTGCTGTCTCCCTTTCTGCCGACGGCAAATCGGCGGCAGTGATTCGGCAGTCGCTCGCGCATCCTCCTGAGGTCTGGGCAGGCGCGATCGGTCAATGGAAGCAGATCACCTCTCGCAACGCCAGCCTCAAGCCGGCTTGGGGTGACGCAAAAAGCGTTCATTGGCAAAATGACGGATTCAGCCTGCAAGGCTGGCTGCTCTACCCGCGTAACTTCGATGCAACCAGGAAATATCCCATGGTGGTGCAGGTGCACGGCGGCCCCAGCTCCATGGCGCATTCAAGCTGGCCGGGTGCCCGCAGCTTTGGCGTTGCGCTTTCCTCTGCCGGATATTTTGTCTTCATGCCGAACCCTCGCGGCAGTTACGGCCAGGGTGAAGCCTTCACCCGCGCCAACGTCAAGGATTTTGGCTACGGTGATTTTCGCGACATCATGGCCGGCGTCGATCAGGCCCTGAAAGAGGCTCCCATTGACGAGCATCGCCTCGGCATTACCGGCTGGAGTTATGGCGGATACATGACCATGTGGGCGGTCACGCAGACCAACCGCTTTGCCGCGGCTGTCGCGGGCGCAGGCCTGGCCAATTTCCAGAGCTACTATGGTGAAAACCAGATCGACCAGTGGATGATCCCGTTTTTCGGCGCCACTGTTTATGACGATCCTCAGGTTTATGCCAAAAGCTCTCCTATCACCTTCATCAAAAAAGCGCGCACTCCAACGCTGGTGCTGGTGGGAGATAGTGATGGCGAATGTCCTACCCCGCAATCGTATGAATTCTGGCACGCTCTCAAGACTTTAGGAGTGGAAACGGAGTTTGTAGTCTATGAGCACGAAGGCCATATGTTTGCCGATCCAGCCCACCAGCGTGACGTAATCGAACGCGCGGCAGCATGGTTCAACCAGCATTTGCAGTGATTCTGCAGCGGCTTCAAGACGAAGAAATTCTAAGGGAACTAAGGAGTTCGGGGGATGTTTCAGAGCTCCAGCCGATATAGGCTTGTGAACAGCCCAATCCAAAAAGGCGGTTCATTATGGCTCGTGAGAAACGCGCTCCCCGGATACTGCTCGTGAACGGTTATACCACCGTGCAGCATCTGCGTGCGTTAATGTTGCGCATGCAGGGCCACCATGTGGATACGGCCGCTGATCTTCAGGCCGCCCGCGCCGTGCTTGCCGCAGACCGTAGCTATGACCTGGTGATTGTCGACGTCGGCCATTTCTCTGAGCTCGGTTTGGAATTCTGCGCGGAGATCAAGGAAAAACATTCTGGGGTAAAGGTGCTGATGCAGGTGGATGGAAACCTGTATGTCAGTCCGGACAGCTGCCCTGACAAAGTTGTTTCCAAGCAGGAAGGGCCACAACATTTTGTGCTGGAAGTCGAACGGATGTTGCAGGCGCCATAAACAGTTGGCGCTATTTCTTGGCCGCTGGCGCGGGCTTCCATTTATCTAGAAACGAAATTACGTCTTCCTCGCTCATCACACGCGCGCGTTCAAAATCTACCGTCGAGTAAAGCACTGCCCCGCGGGCACTGAGCACGGCCAGTGACGGCACGCCTTTTTCCAGGTTCACGCGATATCTCTTTGCCAGGTCCAGATTCTTGTCATACTGGCCCACGTCAACGTGGACCAACACAAAGTTGTTATTCAGCAGCGGCGCGATCCGCGGCTGATGGAATGCGCGGTCGAGCACATGGCAATCCAGGCACCAGTTTCCGCCAAAGTCTAGCAGAACACGCTTGCCCGCCTTGGCCGCCTGAACCAGCGCGCGGTTGATATCATCCATTGCGTTGGCGTCGGACCGGTACAGCTGCGGATTGGGTTGAGCCGGCGCCTCCAGCGGCGTCTTCTTCCATTGGGCCTGGGTCAGAAGAGCGCCAGCCAGCATGGCGGCTAAAAAGAATAATTTCATCCTGCTTGCCATCTTCCAAAATTTTAGCTGATTGTAGTGGAAAGCGCTAAAAACGCGGACTGCCGAATCTTCTTGCGGGCAAACAGAGGCGGAGAAGGTTAAAAGAGCGATAGCTGCTTATCGCTTTTCTTCTTCGTCTTTTGCTTGCGATCATCAAATACGGTTCTTCCGTCCAGGGAAGGCGAGATCGCCTTTTCGTGCGCCATTACCGCCTTGAAAGCGGCTTCAGGAGCAGCTTTCTGCTCGACCATGCGCGTAAAGCGGTCCAGCCGTCCAAATCCGTCAATCTTCTCAGTGTGGCCGACTTTGGCCTGCTGGAGGGCCCGGCGCAGGACCGAAAGCGACTGATCGTAAGTCTTCAGCGGAACAGGGAAGGGATGACCATCCTTCCCACCGTGCGCAAACGCAAAACGTGCCGGATCAGAAAAGCGGGTGGGCGTTCCATGCACCACCTCGGCGATCAATGCCAGCGACTGCAACGTGCGCGGCCCAAGATTTTCCAGTAATAGAAGTTCGGCAAAGTCGTGCAGTTGGCGATCATAAGCAACCGCCAGAATGGCCCCCAGTCGCTTCAGGTCAACATCTCCTTGGCGAACGTCGTGGTGCGCCGGCATGGAGAGCTTGCGTGCCTCACGCAAAGTCAGCTCTGGGACCTCATTGGCAAAATCCAGCAGCGCTTTCTGCGCCGGCCGGGCGCGATGATCGACGAGATTCATGATTTCGCCGGACAGCACGCTCTGGCCCACAATTGCCGTATGCGGCTCAGAGGTGAAGTCCCGCACCGTCGCTGAGTGCCAGTGGTAGCGGCGGGCAAGTCCGGTAGTGTCGTTCATTCCTTGCTGGACCACCGCCCACTCACCGGATTTGCTGACCACGAAGCTGTGCAGATAGAGTTGAAAGCCGTCTGCTATCGCGTTGTTATCGATCTTTGCGGTGAGGCGGCTGTTGTGCGCCAACTCTTCGCCGTTGAGGTTGGCGCGCTCAGCCACGGCGCGGAGTTCGTCCGGAGTTTTGCGCGAATGCTTTCCGCGTCCGCCACAAACGTAAATGCCCAGCTCATGTGCACGAGGATTTAACCCGCGCTTCAGCGCACCCATGACCGAGGTGGTGATCCCGGAAGAGTGCCAATCCATCCCCATAACGCAGCCGAGGGCTTGGAACCAGAATGGATCGCTCAAGCGCGAAAGCAGCTCTGAGGAGCCGTAGTGATAGAGCACGCTTTCGGAGATGGCAGTGCCGAGTTTGGCCATGCGCTCGGCAAGCCAGAGCGGTACCCGGCCGCCGTGCAGCGGAAGATCGGCAACCCCGGAGCGCTTCATCTCTCTATTATCGACTAGAAGGCTTCATTTTTGCATTCGTTGTAACAAGCAGGAGCACGCGCTTTTTTGAAGTAACTCAGCCAGTATTAGAGAATAGAACCATGACCTCAGGACGTGCGTCGGGCCGGGACTATGGGATAGATCCAAACATTGACCAGATAATCTTGACGGCCATTCAGGAGAAGCGGCTGTTGCGTTTTGTGTATAAGGATGAACCGCGCATCGTTGAGCCGCAAGATTACGGTATTCAAAAAGGCATCGTAAATCTCTTCACATATCAGATCGCAGGCAAGAGCGGCAGCGGGCCTCTCCCGGATTGGCGTAAATTTGTCGTGAGTGGCATCACTGGCCTTGAATTGCTGAATCAGGCCTTCTCTGGAAGCCGGGCAGTTCCCTCGCAAAAGCATCAAAAATGGGACATTCTTTTTGCCCGGGTCGATCATTTCTAAGTACCAATCGGCTAACGCCCGCTTTACACCACTGGCGTATACTTTTGGCCTATGGCAAACATCGATAAACATCCTGCCGGCTCGTTTTGCTGGGTTGAGTTGGCGACGACGGACCAGGACGCGGCTAAAAACTTTTATACCGCTCTCTTTGGTTGGTCGGTGGTTGATAGCCCGATCGGCCCCAACGATTTTTATTCATCCTTCAAGCTTGCTGGACGTGATACCGGAGCAGCCTACACCATGCGCAAGGAGCAGCGCGCACAGGGTGTCCCGCCCCATTGGATGTTGTATATCGCGGTGGATAATGCCGACCAGGCGGTTACCAAAGCAGCTCAGATTGGCGGGACCGTGCTCGCGCCCGCCTTCGATGTAATGGACATTGGGCGCATGGCTGTCGTTCAGGACCCCACGGGCGCAATTTTTTCCCTGTGGCAGGCCAAAAAGCAAAGCGGCATCGGCATTAGCGGTGACAATACTTTTTGTTGGGCAGATCTCAGCACGCCAAAGCCTGACCAGGCCGCGAAATTCTATTCCGACCTCTTTGGCTGGCAGGTGATGAAAGACGAAAAAGATCCTTCCGGCTATACCCATATCAAAAACGGAGAGAACTTTATTGGCGGTATTCCGCCGGCCGAGCATCGCAATCCCAATGCCCCGCCGCACTGGCTGCTTTATTTTCAGGTGGTTGACGTGGAAGCTTCGACAGCCAAAGCCGCGCAGCTGGGAGGAAAAGTTCTGATGCCGGCACGCAAGATGGAAAATGTTGGAACCTGGTCTATCGTCGCCGATCCCCAGGGCGCGGTATTTGCGTTGTTTAAGTCGGCAAGGTAGCGCTTTAACCACAAAGAGCACAAGGTTTCACGAAGTGATCATTTCACCAACCGTCCGCTACTTCGTGTTCCTTCGTGTCCATTGTGGTTTGAAACTACGCCGCCAAATCCAGCTTGGTCAATCCGCTCTCGTCTTCATCTTGCTTGATCTTGCCTTTGCGGGTCTCTTTGGCCAGCTCGCAGTTCAGCTCCGCACCCACCAGCATGAAGAAGCTGGTCCAGTAGAGCCAGACCATCAGCGCGATCACCGCGCCCATGGTCCCATAGGTCTTGCTGAAATGGGCGAAGCTGCGGAAGTAGATCCCCAACCCGTATGAGAGCCCAATCCAGCAGCCCACAGCCACTATGGCGCCCGGAAGCGTGGCCCAGAAACGCTGTTTCACGTTGGGCGCGAGGAAGTAGAGAGCTTCCACCGCCAGCACGGTAAATAGCACCGCCACAGTCCAGTGGATATAAGGCCAGGCACGGGCAAGAAGCCATGAGAGGCTGGTGCGGTCAGCCAGCCAGGCGCCGAATTGCGGTCCTACAATCATCACGGCCAGGGCAATCAAAAGCAGGATTCCCACCATCAGCGTCAAGCCCACAGCCAGCGGACGCGTGACCCAGAACGGCCGCGCCTCGTCAACTTCATAAGCGATATCAAGTGCTTCGATGGCCGCCGCGAATCCTCCTGAAGCCGTCCACAACGTTCCCAGTATGCCAAAGGAAAGCAGCGCTCCACGGTTGGGGGTCACCACGGTTGCAAGCACCCGGCGTAACAGTTCGAGCGAGTCCTTGGGTACGAAACCTGACATC
>JBARMK010000309.1:0-7105 GCA_049802395.1 Candidatus Angelobacter sp. | reverse complement strand
ATTGATGGCTCGTAACGTCGCCGGGGGAAACGTGCACTACGCCATTGTGGGAAACGATGTACATATCTCCTTCAAGACGCTTCATCATAAGGCTTGAAATTGTCAGTCCCATGCCCGCATTATTTTTAACAGCATAAGGCTCCGACTGCTGCCGGAATGTACCTGACACGCGTGGACGCAATGCGTAAGTGATCGCGTCTTGATGGGTGGCAAACAATGGATAAGACTGCTCTAAATGCGCCTTTACGCCAACCCCAAGATCACTGAAAATGAATGACAGACGGTTCTGAGTGGAGTAGTAACCAAATTGAAAAATGGCAGGCACCATAATTTGACAACTTTCAAGAACAGCGGCACGGCGACCATGCTCGGTCGCGTTATACAACATTTCCGAAATCATGTAGCTAAGGTATTCAGGAAATCCGATTTGGTAAGAATTGATTGCAAAGCGTGCACTATTAATCGTTGTCTGTACGTCGGCCCGCCGCCGCAAAGCGGAGGTTTGCTTACCGGGCCTGAACCCAAAATCTCGTCCGTCAAGTGCTAAAATGTCTCTCCAATCCTCGGCCTCCATCTTTCGGAGCATTTTGGTTGGGCCGGACTGCGCGGCACCATACTTGAACGTCACCTGACACCCCCTGAGTGTTAGGTGCCACGCATACTGAATCAACAGGGTTAATGCTTGAAAGTTAGATGATTCGCAAGGGGCAAGATCGATTGTGAGCGATACATTTTCCAGATCCCAGTCAAAGTATGCGAGCACCGCGTCGAAGTCGACGAAGCCGCGACGATTAAAGCTGAAGCTTCTCGGAAGCGTCAGAATGCGGGGCGGAGAAGGGGTGGTCATTTCCTATGCGTATTACCAAGTATAAATCACACGTACGCCTATGACAGTCTTCTAGTAGAACCTACAGCGGTATGTTCCCATGCTTCTTCGGCGGGTTTTTGTCGCGCTTGGTCTGCAGCATCTCCAGCGCGTCGATCAGTTTTTTGCGGGTCTCGCGTGGCTGGATGACGGCGTCCACGTAGCCGCGCTCGGCGGCAACGTAAGGGCTGGCAAAGCGCTCACGAAATTCTTCTATCTTTTCATTGCGCGCCTTGGCGATGACTTCAGCTTTTTCTTTCTCTGATTTGGCCGAAAGCGCTTCGCGCTCCAGTTCTCGTTTGTACACAATGTTGACCGCTCCTTCGGCTCCCATTACGGCAATCTCCGCTGTGGGCCAGGCATAATTCACGTCGGTGCGGATGTGCTTGGATGACATAACGCAGTAGGCGCCGCCATAGGCCTTGCGCGTGATGACCGTGATTTTGGGGACCGTTGCTTCAGCAAAGGCGAAGAGCAACTTTGCGCCATGCCGGATAATGCCACCGTACTCCTGCCGCGTGCCGGGCAGAAATCCCGGAACATCTTCAAACGTAATCAGCGGAATATTGAACGCATCGCAGAAACGCACAAAGCGCGCGCCCTTGACTGAAGCGTTTATGTCCAGCACACCCGCAAGAAAAGCCGGCTGATTGGCGACGATGCCCACCGGACGACCGTTCAGCCGGGTGAATCCTACGACAATGTTCTTTGCGTAGTGCTCATGCACTTCGAAAAAATAGCCGTCGTCCACCACCCGGGTGATTACGTCCTTCATGTCATAAGGCTGGCTGGATTCTCCCGGCACCACGGTCTCAAGCTCGGCATCGGCGCGATCAGTAGGATCGGTGCATTCTCTTCGCGGCGGATCGTCCAGATTATTTGACGGTATAAAGCCGAACAGCTCGCGGACCATTGAGAGGCACTCAGCATCGTCATGCGCCATAAAATGCGCCACGCCGGAAGTTTCATTGTGCGTGGCCGCGCCGCCGAGCTCGTCTTTGGTTACTTCTTCATGCGTTACGGTCTTGATCACGTCGGGGCCGGTAACAAACATGTAGGAAGTCTTGTCCACCATCAGGATGAAGTCGGTGATCGCAGGCGAGTACACCGCGCCGCCGGCGCATGGGCCCATGATGGCGGAAATCTGCGGAATCACGCCGCTGGCCAGCGTGTTGCGCAGAAAAATGTCGGCATAGCCGGCCAGCGACATCACGCCTTCCTGGATACGTGCACCGCCGGAGTCATTCAACCCAATCACCGGCGCGCCAACTTTCATGGCCGTATCCATGATCTTTACGATCTTGCCCGCATTCGCTGCTGAAAGAGATCCGCCGAAAACGGTGAAATCCTGGGCAAAGACGAACACGAGCCGGCCTTCAATGCGACCGTAGCCGGTGACGAAACCATCACCGTAAACTTTGTTCTGCTCCATGCCGAAGTCAGTGCAGGTGTGCGTGACCAGCTTGTCGAATTCCTCGAACGTGCCTTCGTCGAGGAGGAATTCGATGCGTTCCCGCGCCGACATCTTGCCATCTTTGTGCTGGCGCTCCTGGCGTTCCTTGCCGCCTCCGGCTTCGGCCAGTGAATCGCGGCGCTTGAGTTCTGCAAGCTTTTGTTCCAGGTCCATGGAAGAGAATTATAGCCGCAGGTTCCAGAGCATGGGATCAGAGGCGGGGAAATGGCGGCTAGATGAGCACCTGCAGTCCAGGCTTGTTTTCAGCAGGAGGGCCAGGCGGCGATGCCGGCTTGCGCACTGGCCGCCTGAATTAGGGCAAATGGATTTGTGAGTCGTCGATGAACAACCGCAGGTTGAAGCGCAGCAACATCATTGAACAGAATCGCCGGGCTCCCAGCGCCAGCGCTTTTTCTTGGCGTCCCAAAAAATAGCAGAGTCCATGATCTTGGCTTCCAAAGCTTTAATGACGAAAATCGGGGGCTTCTTTTTGTTGGTGAGCATGCGCCCGACTTCCACCGAATCAAAGGGGACATTGAGCAGTACGAATTTAGCTTTGGGCGTAGCGGCATGCCAGCCTTCTTTGCCGCTCCCGAAAATCACCAGAATATTGTGGCTGTGTTCCGGATCGGCCTTGAAGGCCGCGCTCACTCGCGGATCCCCCATGCCAAAATAAGCGTTGTACGGATCAGCCACCACGTATTTAAAGGCGTAAGAATCGGGGATGGGTTCTTTGCTGTCGGCGACAATGGCAATGTCTTCCACGCCGTCACTGTCAAAATCCGCAATGATTGGCGTGGTGAACTTGGCCGGCACGGTAAAGGTGTCGCCAAACTGCTGTTTTACAAGAGTCGCCAATTGCGCCGGATCAATGACGGCAGCAGGCGGTGCAGGAGCGGATGGACTGGCCTGCGGAGACTGTGCGGCCGCAACACATGCAGCCAGGAACAAAACTGTGCCCATGAACTTCATGAGCAGAGTCTACTGCGTTTTCACCGCAAATGCCCGCCGGAAATCAGCTATTAGCACCCCGCTCGCCAACATTAGCCAGCCGGGTCTTGCGGTTCATCACGGCAAACCAGATGGTCACAGCGGTTCCCGAAGCCAGCGCTGCAAACAGCAGGACAACCACCGGCAGCGGCAGATAAAAGTACATGCTAAGAATCCAGAGAATAAACAAGCCCAATACAGTCCACATGTGAGTAGTTCTTCCTTAGTCCAAATGACCTATTCAGGGTCTTAGGATGGGAAAACAAGGCGGCGGGTTGACTAGGAAGTAAATATCGAGGCAATGGGGATTGATCGTGGCCATTTTGGGCGCCCGCTACTGCTCGATCTTCACCTGGAGCCTGACGTTGACCGTCTTCTGCGTGTCGTCGATTTGCTCAAAGGTCATCCATTCCCATTTGTGGCCGGGAACCTTAAGCAGGGTGTGCGCCAGAAACTGGTGGACGTAGGTATTGTCGTAAGGCTCGCCTTCACCTAATTTCCAGCCCGTTGCCAGCTTGCGCGCCTGCTCCGTCTCAACGCCTTCAATTTCCAGCTTGCCCATGTGGTAGAGATCGCCCTCGGTGACGTCAAAGCGGTAATTTACGGCGTTACCATTAAAGGCGGGCACGGGGTTGATGGTTACGCCCTCGCGTCCGAACTTGCCGAAAAGCCTGCGCACGTTGGCCAGATCGCGCTCCAATTGCAGGGCATCGACCGGCTTGCCCGTTTTGACGGTGATGCTCTTGGAGAGTTCATCGCTCGAAATCAGGGTGTTGCCTGACCATGTGAATCCGGCCAGTTGGTACTGGTCGCCCTCATTGACCGTGACCTCAATTGTAACCAGATCGTTTTCCTCCAGCTTCTTCGGCTTGATTTCCGCCACCGCAAACCTCAGAAAACCATGCTGGTGGTAGAGCGGGACCAGGGTCTTATCCAGCACTTTCAGCACATCGCTGCGCAGGTATTGAACGCCATTAAGAGGGGCGAGGGATTTCACCAGCAACTCGGGCAGCATGTGGGCGGCGCCGGAAACGGTTACATCCTTGATCTTCACGCTGGCATTCGCGACTTTGAACTTGTATATCGACGGGAGCTGGCCAAACTCAGCCGCGAGCATGTAAGAAACCTCGCTGGGAAGCCCCTTGGCGGCGAGCAAGTGGGTAAGGGCCGCATTGACATCATCAGACATGCCGCCGGAGGAAGGCAGCTCTCCGTGGAAGAGAGGGACCGTCTCATGGACAGCCTCCTGCAGTTCACGATCGTTGAACCAGACAAAATTTTCAAAGGTTGCAGGCAGAAATGTTTCCGCGTCTGCGACCTGAAAGTCGGCTTCAACACCGCGGGCGCCAATAGCGGGCTTGAAAAGGAACTGGACTGAAGCAAAAGCCCCGCTATTGCCCAGCCGGTTTGCGGCAGCCTGGAGATCGTCAGTAGTGACTTGCGAATCAGGCTTTAAGCCGGTGGCACGAATCAGGTCGTCCTGATGGTACCGCTCTGAACCGGTTACCAGCACACGCACCAGATGATAATAACGATCGGATGCGCCGGCCAGATGGGCCACCAGCATGACCGCGAAGAGGAGAGTCTTGCGCATGAGACAGATATTCTCCCTGAAAGCGGGCGTTATGGCCAGTCAGGCTGCACCAGAGGAACTAGAAGCATCTAATCCAACAAAACAGGCCAGGGAGAGAAGCCTTCATGAGATCGTTTTTATCTTTTTTATTGGTTGCAGCCGCACTTACGCTATTGGGCTGTGGCGGTGTTAGCCACGTTGTGCCGCCGGCCGTGGTGACCCAACCGCCCCCAGCGGCTGCAGATGCAGACCACGTGTTTTTGGTGATGCTGGAAAATCATGGCTTCTCGCAGGTAATCGGAAATCCTGCGATGCCGTATTTAAATTCCCTGGCCACAGCGCATGGGCTCGCCGCCAACTACTTTGCCGATGCCCATCCCTCGATTCCCAATTACTTCATGCTGACCACGGGGAACGTCGAGACGCTGGACGACAATTTCACGGGCACCATCACAGACGACAACATTGTGCGGGCATTGACCGGATCAAGCAAGACTTGGAAGGCTTACATTGAGAGCCTGCCATCCACCGGCTATACGGGCCCGAATTCGGGAACGTATCTGAAGCGGCATAATCCGTTCGCCTACCTGAGCGATGTTACCGGCTCGGCGACGCAGGCCGCGAATATGGTTTTGTTTTCACAATTGTCAGCCGACCTGAATGCCGGAACGCTGCCTAACTTTGCCTACCTTCTGCCCAACTCGCAGGACGATGCGCATGACTGCCCGGGCGGCGCCGCAACCTGCACGGATGACCAGGAGCTGGCAGCCGCTGACATCTGGCTCAAAAACAATATCGATCCTTTGATCAAGAGCCCGAAGTTTGGCAACAGCGTCCTCCTCATCACCTTTGACGAAGCCCAGCAAACCGATTTCACCAACGGCGGCGGGCAGGTTGCCACCGTGTTGGTTGGCCCGCATGTGAAAACCGGATTTCGCTCCACCACGATGTACCAGCACCAATCGCTCTTGCGGGTAATTCTGCAGTTGCTGCAGGTAAGCGATATGCCGGGCGCCGCGGCCAATGCCAGCTCTATGGGAGAGTTCTTCCAGTAGGACATCTAACCCTTGCGATCTGGACCGGCCTGCTTAGGCCGGTTTTTTCTTTGGGACGAAAACTTTATCGACCAGGAGGGCCGAGCGAGGCTACATCCGGCAGCTCTGCAGCATCCTAATGCGGCGTAGGCAGGAGATTTGTCCCATGGGCAAGAAGATTGTGCTTTGTGTGTTGTTTTCCGTTCTATCGCTTCTGATAGGCTGTGGCGGTGTAGGCAGCGGCAACACTGCTGGATTGACAACACCAACGCCGACTCCCACGCCCACGTCAACCCCGGGCGCTACTCCAACGCCCACTCCGGCCGCAATTCCCGCAGCCGACCATGTCTTTGTCATCGTGCTGGAGAACCATGCGTTTGCTCAGGTCATCGGCAGCCCATCCATGCCGTACCTGAATTCGCTGGCCACGCAACACGCTCTGGCGACGAACTATTTCGCCAATACGCATCCCTCGATCGGCAACTACTTCATGCTGACCACGGGCAATATTGAAACCAACGATGACACCTTCACGGGGACTGTCAGCTCTGACAGTATTCCGCGCGCCTTTGCCACGGCCGGCAAGACGTGGAAGGCCTATATGGAGAGCCTGCCTTCCGCCGGATACACCGGTGGCGATGTATATCCATATTTCAAGCACCACGATCCTTTTGTTTACTTAACTGACGTGCTGAATTCAAGCGCTGAAACCGCTAATGTGGCGCCGTTCACACAGATAACGTCAGACCTGAACGCAGGCACGCTGCCCAACTACGCCTTTATTGCCCCTAACGCGGAGGACGATGCCCATGACTGTCCTGCACCTGCGGGCGGCTCGCTTTGCCTGGACAGCGCCAAACTGGCTGCCGCGGATGCATGGCTCAAAAACAATATCGATCCGCTGATAAAGTCTCCTGCACTGGCCAACAGCGTCTTCATCATCGTGTTTGACGAATCGCTGGACGTGGATGTTCTGAATGGAGGCGGCAAAGTGGCCTGGGTGATGGTTGGCTCGCACGTGAAGTCGGGATTCAAGTCAACCACGTTGTATCAGCATCAGAGCACTTTGCGGCTGGTGATGGACCTGCTGCGCGTTACCGATCATCCAGGAAATTCGGCCACGGCGCCGGCCATGGGGGAGTTCTTTCAATAGCTCAAAAGCCCATGAATAGCATTTTTCTGGGCTTGGA
>JBARMK010000308.1:0-19185 GCA_049802395.1 Candidatus Angelobacter sp. | reverse complement strand
ATGCAAGACCACCAGCGCGGCCGCCATTGAATTGCCATCTTCCAGCGTGACTATTTCAAATAACTCAGGAAGCAGCATAGCTGCGTTCACCATGAAATCTGCGCGCACCGAATCGTGGAACAGGCTGTTTGGGTCCTGCGCAGCCTTTCTCTCATAAATGGAGCGCAGCAATCCGGAATTCTCGCCGCTGTCCCGGCGCAGCTTGAACCCAAGCCGGTCCAGCCGGCGCATATTGCGCGCCAGGTGTGGATGTGCCCCGGCAAAGGCGTGCGCGGAAATATCCAGGCACCTGACGGCTGGCGCCTTACAAAACGGCAGCAGGGGCAAGTCACCACTGAGCGCACGCCCTGCTCTCTCGCGCACCGCTACAATCTCCAGGGGCAGCTCGCGCTGGGCCAGCACCGCCAGGGCGGAGCGCAAGATTTCCGGATCACCTTGATGAAGCACACAGCGATAATCGAACAGCTCTTCGCCCAGCAGACGAAGCGATTTATCGCTGTGCCGCACTGCCGTGGGGACAATGGCGGTGCCGTTCGGGGATTCAACACAGATCACAAACGGCTCTTCCCTGCCGGCAAACACCCTCACCGCGAGCAGGTTTAGCTCAAAACTCTGAAAGACAGTGTAATTACCGTCCGCCACAATAGACTCCCAGGGGCCACGAATAGCCATGAGTTCGCTGGGTGAGGTACAGACGGTGATTTTCGAGCTGGGCCGCACCCTGGTAAGACGCCAGGATGCGAGTACCGGGATGTGTGGCCTGCACTCGATTAGGAGGCGCGTCGTCCAAATATGATCCGTGATGTTTAGCTCGACAAGCTTTAGCGGTGGTCAGTGCGAACTGAAGCACTGTCCGCATTTTCAATTTGTTGACTGCCCTCTGCTGGCTCAGTACAATTTCTAATTGAAATTGAAATTGAAATTCATTTTCATAATTGAATCCAGCTAACCCATGTTCTCTGCCCTGGTGGTGACATTGCGTGAGGGTGTTGAGGCCGCGCTGATCGTCGGCATCACCCTGGTTTATCTGGCCAAAATCGGCCGTCCTGACCTTCGCCGCACCGTCTACGCAGCCCTGGTGGCTGCCCTGCTCGGGAGCGTGGCCGGCGCTATTGCCCTTTCCTACCTGCCTATTACTCAGGACACGTTTGAAGGCTGGGTCATGCTGATTGCGGCGGTGATGGTCGTGGGCATGATCGTTTTTATGATGCGCACCGCGCGCAAGCTCAAGGGCGAGATTGAATCGCGCGTCGGTTCCCTTGCCGGTTCGGGCTCCCAATGGGGGCTTTTTGCTTTCGTGTTTCTGATGGTCTTCCGTGAAGGCATTGAGACCGTGGCCATTCTCGCCGGAGTCTCGCTTAACTCCACCGAGCTCATGAGCTTTCTGGGCACGCTCATCGGTGTGGCGCTCGCTGTGGTCTTCGGCGTAATGTTTGTCAAAGGCAGCGTGCGCATCGACCTGCGCAAGTTTTTCCGCGTGACCACCGTCATCCTCTTCTTTGTTGCGGCGCAATTGCTGATCTCCGGCATGCACGAGCTTTCGGAAACCGGCTTTCTGCCCAATAGCAAGCGTGAAATGGCGGTGATCGGCCCCATCGTGCGCAATGATTTTTTCTTCCCGGTCTCCATGCTGGCGCTGGTCGCAATGATGGTCCTGCTGGAGTATCGCCGGCGCAAGCCTGAGGTCGCCGCAGCGGCTAACAAGGCCGCCAACAAGGCAGAAGAACGCAAGCAGGAGTGGACTTCGCGGCGCGAGCGTCGCTGGGCCGTCATTGTCTGCATCACCGCTTTTATTTTTATCACTACAATCACAGCCGAGGTCATATACGCGGAAGGCCCACCGCCTCCCTCGCAGGCCACCGCCATTTCTTTTAATGCCAATGGCAAAGCCGTGATATCTACCAAGGACTTACAACAGGGTGATCTGCAGTTCTATAGCGCCGACGTGAACGGCGCCAAGGTCCGTTTCCTGCTCTATCGCAAGCCGGACAATAAAGTGGCCGCGGTCTTTGACGCCTGCCAGATCTGCGGCAGTGTTGGCTTCTATAAAG
This sequence comes from Candidatus Angelobacter sp., assembly GCA_049802395.1. Classification (GTDB taxonomy): domain Bacteria; phylum Acidobacteriota; class Terriglobia; order Terriglobales; family Acidobacteriaceae; genus Angelobacter. Next base: position 17,134 of record JBARMK010000308.1, on the reverse strand, counting down.
GGACAACCGGGCTCATCTGCAAGAACTGTGCTGCTCCCGTCAACCCGCAAAGCGTGGGCCAGTCCGGCGGCTGCAATCCCATCCCGGTACAACCGCCCCAGGAAGGAGATTCGGTTGTTATTTCCAAGGCGGACCTGGCAAAGCAGGCCGGGCAATTTTCAAAGTAATGTTCCTGCGACTGTTGTTTGAATCATTTCGGCGGCAAAAGCGGCGCAAGAGCGTAGCCCTTCTGGCCATTGCTCTTGGCATGAGCATTGCCACGGCCATGATCGCCGTGGGAACCGATATTGGCGACAAAATCAGCCAGGAGCTGCGCAGCCTGGGCGCCAATCTCGTCATCACGCCCATTGAAGACACGCTTGACGTCAACATCGGCGGAGTCGACCTGAAGCCTGCCAGCGAAGGCGCATTTATCTCTGAATCCGACCTGCTGAAGATTAAGGGCATTTTCTGGGGACACAACATCAAGGGCTACGCACCGTTCCTCTCGGCCCAAAAGACATTCGCAGCGAAGAGCGGAGATGTCAAAACCGAACTCATCGGAACATATTTCGCCCAGCCGCTTAAGTACGGCAAGGAAGAATTCACAACCGGCGTTCGCTCAGCGAACCCATGGTGGCAAGTTGAAGGTAAATGGCCGCAAGATTATGCCGATTGGCCCCGCGACACCGCGCCTGATGTTCTGGCTGGCGGCAAGCTGGCACAGCAAGCTGGACTGGCCGTCGGCGATCAGGTTGAGGTGGGCGGCAAAGCGCTGCGCATCAGTGGCATCCTGAACACAGGCGGCGCGGAAGATCAGGCTATCGTCGCTCCCCTGCACATCGTACAGGCAATTCTTGGCCAGCCGAATGCTGTCCGTCGTGTGACCGTCAGCGCCCTCACCAAGCCTGAAGATGCTTTCGCCCGCAAAGATCCCAATAAGATGGCGCCAGCCATGCGCGACCGCTGGTATTGCTCGCCCTACGCCAACTCGATCGCCTTTCAGATACGTGAAGTCATGCCTAATGCCCGCGTGGAGCAGGTTCGCCAAGTTGAGCAAAATCAGGGCAAGGTGCTCTCGCGCATTTCTGGCCTCATGCTGCTGCTGACGCTGGCTGCGCTGCTGGCTGCGGCTCTGGCGGTATCGGCTGCCATGGCGGCCACCATCTTAGAACGTCGCCAGGAAGTGGGATTGATGAAGTCGCTCGGCGCCAGCAACCTGGCTGTCGCTAGTCTGTTCCTCACTGAAGCTGCCTTTCTGGCCCTGGCAGGCGGCCTGGCTGGATTTATTGCCGGGACGGTATTGGCGCACCGCATCGGACAGAGCATCTTTGGTTCTTCGATCGTCGTCCACCCGGTGGTGCTGGCCGTAGTGATCTTTGCCGCGCTGCTGGTGACCTTCCTTGGCAGCGCCGGCGCTGTGCACAAGGCCATGCAATTTGACCCTGCGGTGGTCCTGCGGGGTGACGCATGAGCCCCAGCCGCCTTTTCCTCCGCCTGCTCCTCAAAGCCGCCTGGGTACGGAAAGATCGCGCGCTTACGGCGCTGATCTCCGTGGCTGTGGTCGCTACCATTGCCACCGCCGCACTTACGATTTATTCCGATCTCGAAGGTACGCTGAGCCGCGAGTTTCGCGGCTTCGGTGCGAATGTAATCGTCACCAAGACTTCCGGCGCTCTCAGTAGCGAAGAATTTTTTCGCATCAGCAAAATTGCCGGCGCCAACGGCGTGATTGTTCCAGTTGCCTACGCCATCGGAACCGAGATTGGTACTGGAGCAAAGATTGTTATTGGCGGGTCCGATTTAGATAAGCTGCGTAAGCTGAATACCTCATGGTCATTCAGCGAGCCCCGACAAGGCAGCGCATTGGTAGGCTCGCGCGTAGAGGAAACCCTCGCGCACGGAGCTGACTTTCAGATTTCTTTTGGCCGCTCCGCTACGACGGTAAAGCCGGGGCAGGTCTTTCATTCGGGATCAGAAGATGACAGCCGCATCTATCTCACGCTGGAAGACTTCGTGCGATTGACCGGCGTTCAGCCCAACACCGCGCTCGTGCGTGTGGAAGGCAAGCCGCAGGAAATCCAGAATGCTATTGCTACACTCAGCGCTTCCCTTCCCGGTACAGAAGTTCAGCCCGTCCGCCGGATTACCCAGGCGCAATCGGCTGTGGTCGGCAAGACGCGTTCCCTCGTTCTTGCTGCCTCCGCCGTGGTCGTGGTGCTGATCATGCTCTGCATGGTGGCCACCTTCACTAGCTCTGTTCTGGAGCGCCGCAGGGATTTTGCTGTGATGAAGGCCCTGGGCGCGTCGAACCGGACCGTGAACCTTCTCTTCGCCGGTGAAGCAACGCTGCTGGCGTTGGCTGGCGCGGCCGCCGGATATCTTCTCGGCAGCGGCATCGCTTTTTGGATCGGCAAGGTCAATTTCGATTCCGCCATCCTGCCGCAACCTGCGCTTTTGCTGCCAGTGTTGGCAGGCAGCGTGTTGCTGGCGTTGATAGCATCCACGGCTCCGTTACGATTGTTGCAACAGATACAGCCCGCAGCGATCCTGCGAGGAGAATAATGCCGATCGAACTCAAAAACGTCACCCGGGTTTACAAGAGCAACGTGGAGGTCCGTGCGCTCGATGACGTTTCTCTATCCGTGGCCTCGGGTGAATGGCTGGCTGTGATGGGGCCTTCAGGTTCCGGCAAATCCACGTTGGTCAACCTGATGGGCTGCCTTGACCAGCCCACCACCGGTGAGATATGGATCCACGGCGCCAATGTCTCGCGCATGTCTCCCGCGGAGCTGAATCGCTTCCGCGCGGAGAAAATTGGCTTCATCTTTCAACAGTTCCATCTCATTCCCTACCTCACCGCTCTGGAAAACGTAATGCTGGCGCAATACTTCCACAGCATGACAGACAAAGAAGAAGCCCTGGCCGCGCTGGATCGCATGGGCATGAAAGACCGCGCCAGCCATCTGCCTTCGCAGCTTTCCGGCGGCGAGCAGCAGCGCGTCTGCATTGCCCGCGCCCTGATCAATGATCCTGACATCATCCTGGCCGACGAGCCCACAGGCAACCTCGACGCACAGAACGAAGAAATCGTGCTGCGCAAGCTGCGCGAAATGCATGTCCAGGGCCGGACCATCATTATGGTCACGCACGATCCCGTGGTCGCGCGCCTCGCCGACCGCCGCCTGGAACTGCATCACGGCAAGATCGCCGCGCAGGAAACCTACAACATGTCCGATGAAGAGCAGTTCGACGAGGTGTTGGAAGAGCTCTGGGTGCTGGCGGAAAATGGCGAGCCGGCTGAGTTAGGACGCGTGGAAGTAGAGGGCGCTTTGCCCATGCGGCTGGCGTTGGAACGCATGCAGAGCCTCGCCCTGGTAGATCTTACCGAGCACGCGCTGGAGCCGCATACGCACAAGCAGGTGCTGAATCGCTGCCACGTGGCTTTTCGTCCCACCAGCGACTACACCGGCCACGGCGACCACATGATCATCTTCACTGAAAAAGGGCGCAAGCGCGCCGAGGATGTCATCCGTCGCCACCGACTGGCCGAGCGGCTCTTTACGCAAACCTTCCACGTCCACGATGAGAAAGAGGTCGCCGAACAGGCCTGCAAGTTCGAGCACATCCTGTCTCCTGAAGCCACGGAACGCATCTGCTCTTTTCTGGGACATCCACGTACATGCCCGCACGGCAGCCCCATTCCGGCCGGCGAATGCTGCGTGGCCGCCAAAGCTGCAGCTAGCGTGGAGAAGCTTTCCAAATCCAGCTCGTAACCTCACATTCGCCGACTGCGATGTAACCCACGTTTCTCGGCGGGAACAAACATTCAAGTAATGGATTAAAATGCAGGAGAGTGCCGCTTGCGCGGTAAAACGATGTGAGGTTGGAGCAAATGCTCCCAAAAACCAAAAGGGAGAGGCAGGTTCTCCTCTCCTTCTCAGCTCGCCGGGCAGAGTCCACTTGCGCTCCGTCGGCTAAAACTATGCTGATCGCCTTTTGGCGTCAGCGAAATCTCAGAACAGGTGGAAGTCCACTTCTAAGGTCATGGCCACTGCTACCGGGGTTCCGTTCTTTTTACCCGGTTCAAACAGCCACGTCCTGACTCTCTCGATCGCTTTCTCATCCAGGCCCATGCCCAGGCTATGTACCACTCTGATGTTTTTAGGGCGCCCGTCCGGCCCGATCACTGCTGCCAAGGTGACCGTCCCCTGATACTTTGCTCTGCGGGCTTCTTCGGAGAAGTCTGGGTCGGGCGTGAATTTTGCTACCGGCGCAGAAACGCCGATATCGCCGAGTTTATAAATGCCGCCGCCAAATCCGCCGCCCTGTCCAGGTCCATGACCCGGTCCAGTTCCGGAACCAACGCCGTTGCTGGCGCCAGAGCCGATGCCGCCACCGGTGCCGCTACCGTTTGAGGCAGGGCCGGATACGCGCGCCGACATGGGATTACCCAGGTTTGGCATGTTGGGATTGTCCGGCAGCTTAACATTCGGAGGCGCTACAACAGTGGCTTCTACCGCGAGCTTCGGTTTGGTGTTCAGAATCTCTACAGTAGGAGGCGTAATCTGCTCCGGCGCTATCTTGGGGAGATGTCCCTTGCTCTCAAATATCTTTGACACGTTGCCGCCGCCACCGCCACCGGCCAGTGCCTTAGGTGCGACCGCAGGTTTCATTACTGGTTGATAATCCGTCAGCGGCGGAGCGACCACTGTGACGTGCTCTTCCGGTTTTGCCACGCTTGCGGACCGGCTGCCCCAGATCGACAACGCAAGCAATGTTGCCACGCCAATGCCGTGCAGGGTCAGGGAGCCTGTAGTCGCTTTCTTATGGCCGCCCGTACTCCAGATATCGCGCACATTCACGGGACGCGCGGTGAGTCGCAGCGGCGGTAATTTTTCTGGAAATAACGCTTCCGAGATGTTATGGAACAGAGACACCAGCATCGACTGATGCATCTGCGGAAGACCAGTGAACTTGGGTTCATTCTTGCCGTAGAACTGATTGGGAACGATTACGTGATTCGCCATTGGTCCGACCCGTACTACCTTTTCACCAGTAGATTCATGTGTTCTGCTTTCACTCATAGAAGATGAAGAAATGGGGGCGCAAGTTGCATTTGTAAGCGAAAGTTTCTGTGCTTCACCTTCGCCCAGCCAGAATTCTTCCTCCCGGGAAAAATGTCTCGAGGGCACTTTTTGCTCGTCATTTTTCGGCAAATTCAAAGTGGGCGCGTAGTTCATTAGATTCACATTGTGCCCCACGCTTTGTAAGGAATCGGTAAATTAGCGGCAAACTTTTGTAACGTGAGAGAGCAAAGGTGCATTGGCCTCAGGGTTTGCCGGGCAACCTGAGAGCCGGACTGTTTATAATTAAGAATTAAACCCTCTTTTGGAGTGAAAATGCGGGCGCCCCTCGAGCTCAAGAAGACCCTGAATCTTCCCAAAACGGACTTCTCCATGAAGGCCAACCTGCCGCAAAACGAGCCTAAGTGGCTGGAACGGTGGGGAAAGATGGGCATTTATGAGAGAATCCGCGAATCCCGCCAGGGTGCGCCAAGTTACGTCTTGCATGACGGCCCTCCTTACGCCAATGGTGCCATTCACGAAGGACACGCTCTCAATAAATGCCTGAAGGATTTTGTCGTCAAATCAAAGACTATGGCCGGATTTGATTCACCTTACGTCCCCGGCTGGGACTGCCACGGCCTGCCCATCGAGATCAAAGTGGATGAAGCGCTCGGGCGCAAGAAGCTGGAGATGCCAGCCTCCGCCGTGCGGAAAAAGTGCCGTGAATATGCTGACAAGTTTCTAAATATCCAGCGCGATCAATTCAAGCGTTTAGGCATCCTCGGCCGTTGGGACCAGCCATATTCCACCATGACGCCGCAGTATGAATCGGTGATAGTGCGCCAACTCTTTGACTTCCTGGAAAATGGCGCTGTCTATAAAGGACTGCGCCCCGTCTATTGGTGCATTCACGACAAAACCGCGCTGGCGGAAGCGGAGATTGAATATGCCAACCGCACCAGCCCTAGTGTCTGGGTGAAATATCGGCTGATCAGCGATCCGGAGAAGATCGATCCGGCGCTGGCCGGCAAAAAAGTCTCAACCATAATCTGGACAACCACTCCGTGGACCCTGCCTGCTTCAATGGCCGTGGCGTTTCATCCGGATCTGGAGTACGTTGCGCTGGAGCATAATGGCGAGATTTACATCGTCGCTGACGCCCTGGCCAAAGCTACCATCGATGTCGCCAAGCTCAACGGGGCTTCAGCCGTGGCGCGCTTCCCTGGCCGCAAGCTGGAGTATGCAACGTTCGCGCATCCATTTCTCGATCGCCAGATTCTCGGCGTGCTGGCTAATTACGTCACCACGGACCAGGGCACGGGAGCGGTCCACACGGCTCCGTCCCATGGCGCCGACGATTTTTATACCGGCACAAAGTACAAGCTCGACCAGCGCACGAACGTGGATGAAGCCGGCCGTCTGCAAAATGGCCTTTCCGAGTATGAAGGCAAAACAGTTTTCGAAGCGAACCAGCCGATCATCGAGCTGCTGAAATCGCGTGGCGTGCTGATGGCGGAAAGCAGAATCGAGCACTCGTATCCGCATTGCTGGCGTTGTCACAACCCTGTTATCTCCCGCGCCACCGAGCAGTGGTTCATCTCCATGGACGCTCCGGTGGAAAACACCACGCTGCGCCAGCGCGCGCTAGACGAGATCAAGAAGGTTAAGTGGATTCCGGTGTGGGGTGAAGAGCGCATCAGCAACATGATCGCCACCCGCCCGGACTGGTGCATCTCCCGGCAGCGCGTATGGGGTGTGCCCATCGCGGTTTTTTTCTGCGAGGGCTGTGGCAAGCTCCTGGACACCAAAGAGGCACATAACGTGGTGGTAGATCTCTTCGCGCGCGAAGGCGCGGATTCCTGGTATACGCGCGAAGCCAAAGACATCCTGCCGGCGGGAACGAAGTGCGCATCCTGTAACCGTGCCAGCTTCCGCAAAGAGATGGACATCATCGACGTGTGGTTTGAATCCGGTTCCAGCCATGCCGCAGTGCTTGGCCATGAGCCCGGACTTGAATGGCCTGCCGATCTCTATCTTGAAGGCGGCGATCAGTATCGCGGCTGGTTTCACTCTTCACTACTTGTCGCCGTGGGCACACGCGGGCACGCGCCCTACCGCGGGGTTGCCACCAACGGGTGGACTCTTGATCCTCAGGGACGCGCTACCTCCAAATCACTGGGTAATGGCATCGATCCCGTGGAGATCGCCAACCGGCTGGGTGGAGAGATCGTCCGCCTATGGGTCGCTTCCGTCGATTTCCAGGAAGATGTGACGGTTTCAGAAGAGCTGATGAAACAGGTAGCGGAAAACTATCGCAAGGTACGGAACACTTTCAAGTTCCTGCTTAGCAATTTACCTGATTTTGGTCCCGCGTCGCACGCGGTAAGGTTCGACGACATGCTGCCCCTGGACCAGTACTGGCTGTTGCGCACGGCGCAAATGAGCGATCGCGTGCGCCAATGGTATGAGGGTTTTGAATTTCACCGCATTTACCACCTGATCAATGAGTTCTCCGTCGATCTGAGCAGCGGTTTCATTGACGTGGTCAAGGACCGTCTCTACACTTCAGCGCCTAACTCGCACGCCCGACGCTCCGCCCAGACCGCCACATGGCGCATTGCTGAGGCACTGGTCCGGCTGGTGGCGCCAATCATGAGTTTTACGGCTGACGAAGTATGGTCGTTTCTCCCTCAGGTTTCCGGCAGACTAGAGACCGTACATCTGGCGTACTTTCCCAAGGCTGAGGAGATCACCGGCCCGATTACAGACCTTACCAAGTCCGAAGTAATCTGGAAGGACTTTGAGACCTTAATGAAGGTGCGCGATGTCGCGCTCAAGGCCCTGGAGATCGCCCGCCAGGAAAAGCAAATCACTGGCAGCGCCCTGGAGGCGCGGGTAACGGTCTTTGCCCCGGACGATCTAGTATCTCTGCTTGAACGCTATCGCGACGACCTGCGCTATATGCTGATTGTTTCCGGGGTGGAAGTCCAACGCAGCTCAGGCGGGAACGGAAACGCGCCGCTACACGTAAAAGTGGAGAGAGCGCCGGGGCAAAAATGCGAGCGCTGCTGGAACCTCTCAGTCCATGTCGGTGAAAACCCGCGGTATCTCACTGTATGCGAGCGCTGCATCGCTGCGCTGGAGGAGATTGAAGCGGCGATGCCATCGCCAGAAACGGTTTGAAAGAAACATTGAAGTAGAAAGGTATGCGGAAATATCACCTCATCATCGCCGCTCTGATCGTGATCTGTGACCGGATGACGAAGGCCCTGATCTCACAGAAAATTACCTTGCATGACAGTGTCGACGTAATCCCAGGAATATTCCGCCTGACCCACGTACAGAACCAGGGTGCGGCCTTCGGGCTGTTTGCTGAATCTCCCTCGGAGTGGAAGGTGGCGATGCTAATCATGTTCTCCATCGCAGCGCTCGCCGTAGTGTCAGCCCTGCTGTGGAAAAACGGCAACGCGCTCAATGCCACTGCGGTCGCGCTTTCACTGGTGTTTGGCGGTGCGCTGGGTAATCTCTGGGACCGCGTGGCCAGCGGGCGGGTCATCGACTTTCTGGATTTTTACGTCGGCTCTCACCATTGGCCGGCATTTAACATTGCCGATAGCGCCATCGTGATCGGCGCGTTGCTGCTGCTGAGTGAAATTTTCCTGGCCCCGCAGGAGGAGAAAGTGGTCAGCCAGTAATAACCCAATCATGCGCAATAAAAACCTGCTGCTAGCTGTTGTCGTTTTCCTCCTCGACCGTAGCACCAAATTGGTCGTCATTCGTCATATTGAACTGGACGACAGCGTTTCCATCATTCCCGGGCTCTTCCGCCTGACGCACCTGGAGAATCCAGGCGCGGCATTCAGCCTGTTTGCTGAGTCGTCTGCGCCCTTCCGCATTGCCTTGCTGGTGGCCGTCTCCGCGGCTGCTCTGGCTGTAGTGTCTTTCCTGCTCTGGAAACGCCGCGATGACTTCAGTGTGACCACGGTTGCGCTTTCGCTGATCATGGGTGGCGCATTGGGCAATCTCTGGGACCGTCTGGCCGACGGCAAAGTCACAGACTTTCTCGACTTCTACATCGGCCCGCATCACTGGCCGCCATTTAATATGGCCGACAGCGCTATTGTGGTGGGAGCGCTGCTGCTGATGGCGCGGATGTTGCGCAAAGAGAAATCTCAGGCTGCTGGATCGAACAAACGATCCTCGGCATGATCAAGCTCACGTAATCTACGCCGCCAGTTGCCGTTCAACTGCTCTCTCCAGAGCAGCGCCTATTTCGCGAGCTGCTGCGTCTTTTGAACATCTCTCTTGATGGTGTCTTCATCTATCCAATCAATCTAGCACGAAGCACACACCTTGAGGAGCCACTTCAAATGCAGTACCAAAAATTCTGGGTTCTAGTTTTTTGTCTTTGCCTTCTGTTGCCGTTGACGTCAGCGGGGCAATCGCGCGACGTGGACAAGCGTGACCTGCGGGGGATTAGCCCCCAACATCATAAATACATTTTCTCCGTGGTCGGTGGCGCGGCCTTCGGCGCCGGGCTTGGATATCTTCTGCCGGGCGAGAAAACGCCGCTTAAGCTGATGTTGATTGGTGGCGGCGGCGCCAGCACATGGTTTCTCCACACCCATCGTGCCACTCTCGGCCCACTGCATGACTGGGGCATGATCGGTTCCAACACCGCGCTGGGATCAGGCATTGGCTGGCTGGGCTGCAACTGCCATGACGGCTGGGTAGGTGGCGCGCTGCTCGGCGGCGGAGGCACCGCCGTGTGGGAAGCGCTCAAAAACGATCGCGCGGCGAGAAATACCTTCAACAGTGCTTCCGGTAAAAGCGCAAGCGACGATAGCACGACGAACAAATAGCACGACCGATAGTCTCTCCCATCGAAAGAAGAGCGCGGGCATGCGGATGCTCGCGCTTTCTCCTTTTGACTGCCGCAAAGTATGCCAAGGGCTCAAAGGAGTGGAAGCGATCTCATTTCGGTCAGGAAAGGCATTCATCTATCGTGAGCGGCGAGCCCGCAAATCTGGCGTGCCGGTTTCATGTTTTTCGCTTCTTTGCGACCTTGCGTCCTTCGTGGTAAAGCGAGCTAGCTTTTTGGATATAGGAGTTTATACAAGGCGGCGTTGCGCATAATCGCCTGCACATATTCACGCGTCTCAGTGAATGGAATTGATTCCACAAATTCCTGCACGTCCTTGAATTGACCGCTCTTGCGCCACTCATCCACGCGATCTTCTCCCGCATTGTAAGCGGCCAGCGCGTATTCCACCTGACCATCGTAGTGATCGACCATGTGTTTGAAGTAACGCGTACCCATTTGCAGGTTGGTATTCGCGACCAGTAACTCGTCCGGTGAAAAATGCTTGATCCGCATTTCTTTGGCGAGTCCCTTACCCACGCTGGGCAGAAGCTGCATCAGCCCCATGGCCTTGGCGGGCGAGATCGCCGCCGGATTGAACTCCGATTCCTGGCGAATGAGTGAAGCCACAAGGTGCGGATCGAGCTGGTTGGCGGCCGCGTCTCGCTTTAACTCATCCCAGAAAGGACGCGGGAAAAGGCCTTCCCAGACCGGACGCGGAATCTGCGGGATCTCGGTGGAAAAATATCCAGGAACGGCGCGTTTGAGCGTCTCAATGGTCCGGATGTAGCTACCCTGCTCACTATAAATTGCGGCCACCGACTTAGCTTCCCACGGCGGCGAGCCCGGACTGGCAGCCTGCATTTCAGCCACGGCAAAGTCATAGAGTGCGGCATTGGCCAAAAGTTGTGCTTTTTGCGCGCGCACATTGTCCGCAGGAGCGTCCCAGTCCTGGGGCGGCGCCGATGCCACGGGCAGCTTATCCAGCAACGGAGGATCAACAATCTGATCGCCCAGTCCGGTCATGCGCTCGCGAGCCAGGTTCGCATAGTAGTAGTAGCGATAATTCTCCGTGAGCTTTTGGTAGTAGGCGCGGGCCAATGCTTTATCACCGTCTTCTTCAGCCATCCGGCCGCGCCAGTAAATAGCGGAAGGGACTTCCGCCGAGGCCGGATACATCTCAAGCTGCTCTTCGAAAAGCCGCTTGGCGTCGTCCTTCTTGCCCATGCGATAGGTCAGCCAGGCGGTCTTCCAGTGAGTGTAAGGCGAGAGCCTGCCGTTCTTTTGCCGCTGATAAATTTCGGCGTAGAAAGGCACGGCCACTTCGTAGTCGCGGCGCAGCATGTACATGTTGCCCGCTGAGAGCAGAGCGTCGGCCATCCATGCGCTGTCCGGCGCCAGCGTGCGCAACTGCGCCACGTAGTCACGGTGCTTTTGACCGTCATCTTTGTCGCGCGCTATTTCCGCCAGGAAGTAGAGCGCTTGCGCTTGCGCTTCAACGCCCGCCGCCTGGTTCTGCATGATGCTCTCAAACAGATGCTGCGCGTCATCGCGCTTATGCACTCGATAGAGCGCCGCGGCAAATTCCGCTTGCAGGTCGACCAGCTTGTCCGGCGGGGCTTGCTCTACCAGCGGACTCAGTTCGTTAAGCGCATCCTGGTAGTGCTTTGCCTTGGTCAACAGCCCGGCCCGCGCATGACGCTGGTCAAAGCTGCCTGCGGGCGGTGTCTCTCCCATGCTGCGCAACTCCAGCGCCGCGGGTTCGGCCTCAGCGCTGGTCGGCATTTCAAAATAGATTCTGCGGAATATCTCCGCGGCTTTGTTTTTGTCGTCCGCAGCCAGGTAGGCACGCCCCAGTGTGATCTCGATGTCTGACTTCACGGGCTGGCGATGCTTTTCCAGGTACGCTGCCGCGCGCTGTGGCTCCTGAGTTGCCATCAAAGCGCTGGCATGCAGCAGCGCGACATCGTGGGCCTGAAGAGAGTCCGGGTATTTCTCATCAAATCCTTCAAGGCTTTTCAGGACCGCAGCATGGTTGCTCTCGCCCTGATAAGCGAGCGCTTGTAGATAAGCCAGATAGTCGCCGAGCAGCGGCTCCAGCGCCGCGGTGCGTGCGTAGGCCGACCGTGCGCTCACAAAATCCCTGTCGAGGTAATGCGCGTAGCCGACGACCAGCCACGCCAGAGGGCCGGCATCGTCTTTCGCGTGCTTTCGGGCGTAAGCCTCCACACCCTGGTACGCCTGCGGCGTGCGATTATCCAGCAACTGCTGCGCCATGGGACGAAGATCGGCCGAGGCAACAAAAGCTCGTTTGATGTGCCCTAGCTTGCGCGCTTTCTGGGCTGATTTCTGCCGCGCACTGGCCGAGATCTTTTGCGATTTGGTTGAATGGGTTTTCTTTCCTGATGTCTGGCCGGATGAACGCGCCTGGAGCGACACCAGAAACAAGGAGAGAACAACAAATGAAAAACGTCTGACGACCACTGATTTTACTTATCGCGGAAAACCGGCGCCCATGAGTGAAGCATCATTGTCCGCCAGAATTCTGACTAATTCCTGATTAAAATAATCGGCGGCTGCGACCGTGGACTCGGCGTAGCGCTTGTCATACGTGGCCCGGCTCTTCTCGATGTCCACTTTCAAGCGATCGTACAAATCCTTGTGCTGCCTGCCATCTTCCACTTTGCCTTGATTGTACAGCTTAATCTCTTCCACCAGCAGCTTGGCAAACCGCTTGGCTTTCTTGTGTATTTCGTCTTCTGGGGCAGGACTTGCGGTCGCCGCTGTGTTGGCCGCCACCGCAACTGGTTGCGGAGCCTCTTCCATCCCTGTGCCACCAGCTTTGCGCAGCGCCGCCAATTCAAGCCAAAGTCCGGCAAAGCGTACCAGCGCCTGCAAGCCTGAGGCATCCAGCCTGCCGCCCGCCAAAATACCGCCATCGGCATAAATCACCGCAGCGACCTTGTCTTTTACCACCAGCGGCAGCACGATACCTTCATCTTCTGCCGGCGACTTCACGGAAGTGACGAACCCGGAATCGAAGTCGTTTGCCGGACCTCGTGCCATCGCACGCGCCTGAATCGCGCGCCCAGTCATACCCGATGTGCTGCTCAGGGAGACGTTCTTGATCGCTTCATTGTCTTCAAAGCCAATTCCCTGCCAGCCCTGGATAATGCTGCCCTTCACCACGAACAGCGCGACTCTGCCTGCAAAGCGGGCTTCGCCTTCCAGCAAATGGCGAAGTATTTCCGCCTGCGAGCCGGCTCCGTGGATGGCCGCCGCAGCCGCGTTGAGTAAATCTGAAGGCGAAGAACCAGGCGCAGGCGCTAACGAGTCCACAACCTCAACCGCACGCCGGACGATCTCAGAGCGCAGCCGAGGCAGGGCTGCGTCAAACACTTCCGCAACCGCCTCTTCAATGATGTTTTGGATCTCAGTCGGACGTGACATGCCCTGACCGCGATTATACGGTGTATTTCATCAGTATCAATAAGCGAAGTAGCTCAAGTCTGCACGCTGGTATCTTAATCGTCACTTGGGCCATCGCCACTCGGGCCGCTTGGTCCTTTTATGCCGCCACGGCCTGTTCTCTGGCGCGCTGGTTGCCGGCTGTCGACTACTCCACTACAAGCTTGGCCGTCATATCGTCATGGTGGGGACCACAGATGATGCCGCAGACGACGTTGTATTCACCTTTGGCGGGCGACTTTAGCGTAATGATCGCAGGCTGCCCCGGACGCACCGGCTCCTTGATGCCCAACTGGGGAACATCAAAGCCGTGCTGCACATCCGCGGTCGAGACGTCCAGCTCGGTGATTTGGCCGGCCTTCACATGGATCACAGGGGGGTCGATGGAATACTTCTTCATTACGATTTTTATACGCTCTGCGGCCGGATTATTTTCTTTGTGGCATCCTGCAGCAGATATAAGGAAACATAAGAGGATAAGCAATAAAGCTCTGTTCATAATGGGATATGAGCCAACGGCGAAACGAAAGGTTACGTCAGGCGTCTAAGTAGCAACATTTATTTTGGACTTTCACACTTTGGTGGCGAAGAACATAGTAAATTAATTTTGAGTCGGAGCGGCATGGAAACCATCCAAAAGAAGGCCGAGGAAGGTATCAACAGCGAGCTGGCCCTCGTCCAGGCCGCCAAAAAAGGCGATCTGGAGGCGTTCAGCGAACTGGTACGGCGGTATGACCGCAATATCTTCCGCATAGCGCAGCACATCACGCATAACGAGGAAGATGCCCAGGATGTGGTCCAGGACGCTTTCCTTAAGGCGTATCAGAACCTGGAACAGTTTCAGGGTAACTCAAAGTTCTACACCTGGCTGGTTCGGATTGCCGTAAATGAAGCGTTGATGCGTCTGCGCAAGCGGCGCAATGACCGGACGGTCTCCATGGATGAAGATGTGGAGACTGAGGATGGATCCATTCCCCGCGAGGTCGCGGATTGGGCGCCGAATCCAGAACAGCTTTACGGAACGTCAGAATTAGGCGATATTTTAAAGAAGACCATTCAGGGGCTCTCCCCAGGATTTCGGACGGTTTTTGTTTTACGCGATGTTGAAGGACTTTCCACGGAGGAGACGGCGGAAATGCTGAACCTGAGCATACCTGCGGTAAAATCCAGGCTTCTGCGCGCCCGCTTGCAGCTCCGTGAGCGGCTAAGTAAGTATTTCAAGTCCAAAAGAGGCGGAGACGGCCAACGGTGAAGTGCAATCAATTTTTACAAGAGTTGACCGATTATCTGGACGGTAAAATCAGTGCAGACCTGCGGGCTGAGCTGGACGAACATCTGCATTGGTGCCACGAATGCCATGTGGTGATGAACACCACCAAGAAAACCATTGAAATTTACCGCGATAACCGTATTTACGAGCTTCCCGACGACCTCAGGAACCGCCTCCACCAAGCCATCATGACAAAATGCCGCAACAGTGGATCGGGCAAGAAATCAAGAACTTAGCATAAGCCATTATCTGTCAATGCATTAGACAAAAACCTGTAATATTTACATTGCTCGTTCATAAATAAAAATTCTGTACCTCCGCCTGCGAACCTTTTCCAGCAGCTCTGAATCTAATGTAACAGTACGGCAGAACATGAACCTCTATGTACAGATGGCCATGTCCTGTAGTACACTTATTGCCAGAGTCGGCAAGTCAGAACCTTCTGGAGACCCGTAGTTTTGGGGATTGGTGAACTTTATGGCGAGTCTGCTTGATGTTCTTTTTGGTTGCAGTCACAAGAATTTCAGCTTCCCGATTACAAAAAGACCAGGCCAGCGTTCGGCCGCAGCGTCCGTGACCGGGACTTACGTAGCCTGCCTTGATTGCGGCAAGGAATTTGCTTACGACTGGCATGAAATGAAAGTTGTCGACAGCAAAGCTATCAAATCAAACGCTTTAGCCGCTAAAGCAGCGGAGTCGTTCGCCAGTAAATAAAGGCGTTAGCGCGGTCGGTAAAAGGTTCCTGTTGTTGGTTTCTTTTCTGCCCAAGGCGGAAGTAAAATTTCTTTCCGCTTTGCACACGTTCTCTGATCTTCTTTTTGGCTCTCCGCCTCATTTTCCGCTCCGATCTGGCCTATAAGAATTTGACCGAGGCCCCTTGGTAACCGCTGCCCATCCAAAATAATGCGCCGTTTTTATCTGCTTTTGTGACATGATCGGGCTGTCATTGGAGAAAGACCATGAAAACTCCCCCCGGAGGACGAAAGCCGTCCCCTGACTATGGTGTCTTCAGACGCAGCCTGAGCGCGAAACATACTCGGCTGATGGAATCCACCTGCAACAGATGCCGCTCGTTTGTAGGCGCGAGTGTGCGCCCGGATCTCCTCGATTTTCTTGAGCGGCTCCATCTCTGCATTCTCAGCAGCCAATTTCCCGGCAAGCCGCTGACATCGATGTAAACCCTATTCTCTAGCAAAATAAAACAGGCGGATATAGGCCGCCTGTTGCTTGTAGAGACTATTCCTTTACTGGTCGCGCCGCTTCAGGGTAGGGCGATCATCGTCTTTCTTGTCGCCATCCTTGGAGGCATTTCCCTGGGTCCGCCGCAAGGTGGGCTTGTTGGGATTGTTGCTGTCATCAACCTTGTGCCGATTTTCAATGGCGGCAAGGCGAGACTTGATGTCATTGAACTCTGAAGTGGTCTCAATATACTGGTCTTTCGCTGGCAGGATCGTGGCAATTTCTTCCTGCGATTTGCTGATACGGTCTGGGGTCTGCGGATGGTCGGCAAAGACCTTGGCCATTGACCCGGGCTTCTTCTTCTCCTGTGCCTGCACCTTTTCAAAGAAGTTTACAAACTCATTGGGGTCATAACCGGCTTTGTACATGTACTGGATTCCAAGATAATCAGCCTCGGCTTCAAAGCCGCGAGAAAACTTCAAGAAGGTCATCGGCAAGCCGATTCCGGCCGCTTCGCGCGCCGCCAGTCCAATGCCGCCGCCGATAAAAATGAGCGGAAGGCTCGCGTAATTGGCGAATTGAGCGCGCGTCATCTGCCGAGTGGTATGCCGTGCCGCGACATGGGCGATCTCGTGGGCCATCACGCCGGCCAGTTCGGCTTCGTCATCGGCTGCCAGGATCAATCCGGAATTCACATAAAAGAAGCCTCCGGGAAGCGCCATGGCATTGATAACGTCAGAATCCACGACCTTAATCGTAAATGGAACTTTGGCATCAGAGTTTCGAACAAGGTTTTGGCCAACGCGATTGACGTATTCATTCACGACCGGATCGGTCACCAATTTCAGGCTGGCCTCGATCTGGGTGGCGTATTCCTTGCCCATGCGGATTTCACTTTCAGTGGAGTACCAATCCCAGCCCGCGATTTTGCGGTTGCCAATGGCATCTACATCATCCTTGCTGCCGCTGTGTTTGGCTTTTGCCTCTTTCTTCTTATCTTTATCGTTCTTTTTATCTTTGTCGCTCTTTTGATCGGCAGCAGGCTGTTCCTGATCTGTAGTCTGGTTCTGGTCAACCGAAGTCTGGTCAGCCGAACTTTGACTTGAACTTTGGCTCTGCTCAGCGGTTGTCTGGGCCGGATGATCGGCTGCAGGCTGAGTCTGGCTGGCTGCTGGCTGCGTCTGACTGGCAGCGGGAGTCTGTGACTTCTGTTTATCGTCCTGGGCAAACGCTGAGGCGGAGAAACCCACGCCGACAACCAGGATGGACGAAAGCAATAATGCCCTTAATCTCATAGCACACTCCTGC
>JBARMK010000307.1:0-5361 GCA_049802395.1 Candidatus Angelobacter sp. | reverse complement strand
GCCAGGAATCTCCCGAGCACCGTTCGTATCACCACTGAATTGTCAAAGAACTTGCTCTAATCTGCCGCCTGGGCGGCTCCTTTTCCTGATCACTATAATCAGTGTTGATCAGTGGTAATACTCTCCTCAAAATCCACTCTGCCCACGTTGCTCAACGCCAATTGCAGGTAATACCCCAATATCGACGCCTGCTTGTAATCCAGCTTCCCGTCCACTACCGCCTGTGCGCCCGTCGCAATCGCGCCGTGGATTCCCGCTGCATCCGCCAGGTTGGGCAGCCTGAGCTTCACCGGCCTCGCCTCCTCCATCATCAGGTGCATGTGGCAATACTTCTTTCCCCGGATACGTGGCGCCCGGCACGTCACTCCGTTCCCTTTTGGATACTGGCATCGCGGCGCGCTGTTCGCCCGGTCAATGGTGCTCTTCATCTTGTTAAAGATCTTCTGGTTCACCTGGTCAAACTCCAGCGCCTTCTCTTGCAATTGCGGGTCTTCCATCACACACCGCCGGTAGGCATCAAATGCTTCTCCCAGCTGCTTCAGCAACTGCCCTGCCTGTGTCCTTCTCCACGCGTGCCTCTCCCGCTCCTTGTGCTCGAGCAGCCGGCGTTCGTCACGCTTCCGCATCACGGCCTCGCGGTCATCCATCGACTGCGCATTGGACCATAGTTTGTTTTCTTCCTCGGTAAACCCTCGGACGTCTTCCCCTTCTCGATACCCAAAGTCGTCTCTAACTCCGTAAGGTACTGGAGTGGTTCTCATAAATGTCTCCTTGTTTTGTGCTTGTCTTCGTTCCGATCCTGGCCGAAATCCGCTGCTTTCGACCTCGAATCTGGTTGTTTCTGGCGGTTTTTCCGATCACCAGATCACCCGATCTCCCGATTTCTTGCCCCACCCCCATATCACTCTTGTTGAAAACAAAGGCCCAACCCCACTTCGACCGAACGGTGACCGACCTGTCGAAGTCTCTTTTTGGCCTTGTTTCGACCTCGAATTACGTTGCTCCTCGTCTGGCTCTGGCTAGCCAGTTGCCAGCTACTCTTCCAAGACGAACATCCGGCGAATCACCTCCTGAGAGTAGCGCAATTTAGTGCGAATGTAAAGCGAATTGTGTTAGCCCTCGGTAAGTTAGCACCCAAACTGTTTGGGTCTTTCAGACATTCGGTTTTAAAAATCTTCACCGGCGAGGGCGCCGGTGCCACATGTGTGTGGGATGTTGTAAATTCTGAATCACCCATGAAGGTTCGCAAGACTCATGTGGCACAGCCGGCCTCGACTGTGCAAGATGTTGTAAATTCCTAACCATCCATGAAGGCTCGCAAATACAACTACCAGAGAAATCTTCCTCATATCGAACTGTCCGGCCGGGAACACTTCATCACCTTTGACACATACCTCAGATGGGAGCTGCCGCCGGCGGCGCGCGACATAACCCTGAAACACTGCCTTCATGACAATGGCAGCAAAATGCGGCTGCATATCGCCGTCGTGATGCCGGACCACGTACACATGATTTTTATGCCTCTCGAAGATGCCAAAGGCGAGACTTACAGCTTTGAAGAAATTATCGGCTCTATCAAAGGTGCATCATCTCATACAGTGAACAAAGCCTTGAGAAGAAGAGGCACTGTCTGGCAGGATGAGTCTTTTGATCATGTGATAAGGCATGCCGAGAGCCTAAAGCAGAAGATCGAATATGTTAGGCAGAATCCAGTCAGAAAAGGCCTGGTTTCCAGGCCGGAAGACTATCCTTGGTTATGGGAGGAGGAGAAGAAGGAAAATAGGAGCACAGCCGGGGGCGGCTGTGCCACATGAGTCTGGCTTTTAATGAATGCCTGAAAAGCCCAAACAGTTTGCCGATTCAAAATTTACACCACCCCATGCACATGTGGCACCTGTGCCCTTGCGATGAATTTACAACCTTCCATGCACATGTGGCACAGCCGCCCTCGGCTGTGGCTTCTTAGGCTTTTCTCTTTTGGGGTACTTCCGGCGCTGGTTTCACGCCTTGCCCGAGGCAGACAATCCACTCGATGCGCCACCCTTCGCTACCTGCGGGGGTAGCCGTGTGAAGAATCGTACAAAACAGCTGGCGCGGAACGAATCAAGCGCATTCTTCACCTGAGGTATACTGATCCCACCAAACATAACCGATGTAAGTTTGCAATTCGGACAGACCGCGATGGAACTAGCGACCGCATTTAATCTATTCGACAAAGCCCTGTCCGTCCTTGGGCTTATACGGGAAAACAAGAAACAACGCAATGCAAGAATTGATCAGGCGCTTACTGCATTGTACGCAGCTTTGGCTGAAACTCGACTTTATATTTCCGATCTCGACGATGGAAGACCCCATGATCGGAACCGGGAATTTGCCATCGCAGGACTTTGGCATACAGCCTCAGTTCCCCTGCGAGCAATTGATAGCGAACTGGCAGAACGTTGCTTTTTAAAAGGCAGCTACTGGATGGAACCGGATGTTTGGGACTCTAAAAACATTAAAGCGAAGGGGATAGCAATTAACATGATGTTCGAGTCAACACGTGACCTGCTAATGAAAAAAGATTAGTCAGGTCTCCGTCCTTTGTGCCGCAACCTCCCTGGTCACGGTTACAACTTCGAAGGCCGTCCAGTCGGGCGGCCTCGCTGCTTAATACAACCTCATTTGATCTGCAGGGGGAGTTTACGATCAATGACACCAGATGAGGCCCGCATCGCTTTAGCGACAATCCCAGAAGATGAGGACGACCGGCCAATATTGCCCATCGATGTGCTCAGGTATCTAACGAAGAGTGACGTCCCTAAAGGTGTTTACTTCGACATAGGTAACCTGAAAGAAGACGGCAGGCATTTGGACTGGTCTGGCACGATGTTCAGAGATGGTAATCGCCTTGTTGCTGAGGCAAATTACTGCACTTGGCGCAAATACTGGTACTCGACTCTTGGAATGGAACAATATTTCGATCTAATCCGTCGAGCGGTCGAAACAAGGCACCGAATCCGTGGCGACGTTCAAGTGACCCATTACGAGGAAGGTGACACGCACATTGATTTCTTCTACACGATTACGACGTCCGGAACTGGCACTCTGTACGATGCATATCGAGAGGCGCTACAAGCGGTTGATGAGATCGAGCAAACGGCGCGGAGAGCAGAAGATGAAGCGGGGAAACTGATAGCGGAAGTGGCAGCCCGGCTTTCAGGTCAGGCATCTCAGGCGCTCGATAAACTTGTCCATCACCTCGAAACCGCTGCCTCGCCAGACGATCGCGGTAGAACATTAGAGGAACTATGCAGCAGGTTGCTCGAAACCGTTAGCGGATTTCACGTTACAGGTCGTCTGCGCACTGCGACAGAGGAAATTGATATCTCCATCGTGAATAACAGTAATGACCCGAGACTGCGTAGAGAATCTGCGTTGATTCTGGTGGAATGTAAAAATTGGAGTGGAAAATGTGGCAAGAACGAGTTTGTCATCTTTAAGGAAAAGATTGAGAATCGTAATCGACGCTGTTCCCTGGGGCTCTTGGTTTCTTGGAACGGCTTTGCGGAAACAGTAACCAAGGAAATGCTCCGAGGTAGTCGAGAAGACACTCTCGTTATTCCAATCACAGGTTCTGATATCCGTCGTGCTGTGGCTTACGGAGAGTTTACACAGACTTTATTGTCCGCATGGGACAAAGCTGTGGCGCTTTAACGATCCTTTCGCGTTCTTTGCGAAAGGGTGGGATCGTGACTCTCAGCGCTTCGATGCGATATGGCGCGTGAAAGCTTCCTTGAGTTCTAAAATCTCCTCTTGGGACAGCTGCCGTTTGGGGACAATCTGGACAACCTGGCTGCCTTGGTAAAGAAGAAGTACCTTCTCATCTTCAACGAACCGGATGAAATGCTCCCACTTCAACTGAGATGAAAAGGTATCCCCGCTGAGAGCCAATCCGTTCTCGTTCAGGATCAAAGATCGTTTGCCTTGGTACGACGGATTTCTGCGGTACGCCTTCTGATAGGCCCGCTTTAGCAGCAACGGGCTGCCAAGACACAGAACGGCAAATGAGAATGGCACGAGCATCTCCGTTTTCAAGATAAATCCCTTCCGGAATACCGGCCAGGCAACGCCAAGGAAGAGGAGCACACCCCAGAAAGGCAGAATACGGAAGAGCAGGCGCGTGCCTAGCTTCGGTGCTTTTCGCACCGCCAGTTTCTGTGCGTTGAGAAAATCCTGCTCGCTGATTTCATATTCAATTTGCATGATCGAGCCAATCATTTTAAATCCCCAACAACTTCTTCGCATTCCCGCCCAGAATCATCGCCCGCTCCTCTTCCGTCACCCGCATCGCCTTCAGGCTCTCCATCATCTTGGGGATGCTGCCGATCTGGTGGGGGTAATCGCTGCCGGCAAGGACCTGGCTGACGCCGGCGAAGCTGACGGCCAGCTCGAGCGCGCGCGGATCGAAGTTGACGGTATCGAAGAAGAACTTCTTCAGATACGAGGTCGGAGGGCGGGAGATGTTTTTGCGGCAGTCGGCAAAGGCTTCATAGCCGCGGTCGAGCCGCTCCGCCAGATACGGGATGGCGCCGCCGAGATGTCCGAGCACCCAGCGGATGTTGGGAAAGCGTTCAGCCACACCGCTGAAGACGAGGCTGGCGGCGGCGAGCGTGGTGTCCATGAGGAAGCCGACCAGGGGCATGAGCCAGTAGTCGAGCATGGCTTCAACGCCCACGGGGTTAGTGGGATGTATATGAATCACCGCGCCGAGCGAGTTGGCCGTTTCCCACAGCGGCCAGAAGCGCTGGTGACTGAGCGCGACGCCATTGATATTGCTGAAGACCATGGCGCCGGGAAACTTGAGCTGCTCCATGGCACGGCGCAGCTCAGCCACCGAAGCTGCCGGATCGCAGAGCGGCAGAGTGGCGAGAGTGGCGAAGCGGCCATGATGGTCGGCGACGGCGCGGGCGAAAGCGTCATTGGTAAGCCGCGCCAGCCGGATGGCGGTCGGCGGCTCTTCTATATGCGTGCCGGGAGTGGTGAGCGTGACGACCTGGATGTCAACGCCGGAGTCTTTGAGGACCTGCTCGCGGTAATTGATATCGCGATGGCCGCGCACGGCAACGTTGTAGTCGCCGGGATAGTGCAGGCAGGGATTGCCTTCGTCGTCATGGGTGATGCGGACTGCGCTTGGTCCCTGTTCGATGGCTTTGATGTATTCCGGAGGATAGTAATGGTTATGGAAGTCTATGATCGGCATCCGCGGTGGCCTCTCTGGCTGCTTGAGTCGTACTGCGATGAGACCAGACAAAGTACACGGGAAGTCCGAGAAGAATCAAGCCCAGGCCGAGAGCGCTGTCTCGTGGCGCGGCCCAGATC
>JBARMK010000306.1:0-3291 GCA_049802395.1 Candidatus Angelobacter sp. | reverse complement strand
GCGCTCAATATTATCGACATTGAAGACCGCCAGCGTGCTGTTATTGTGCGTGAGGTACTGCCCGGCTGTAACCACCAAATAGTTCTCCAGTGAACCGTGCATGTTGGAATAGAACTGGGTGGCGACTGCGCCCTTCGCCAGCAGGCTGTTCAGGTACGGCATGGAGGGACTGCCGACGACCCGTTCATAGCTGCGGTTTTCTTCCGCCACGATATATACGTGGTTGGATCGGGGAACTTGGGCAAACGCCGAGAGGCCGGTGACCAGCGCCAACGCGACGACGAATTTTACAGAGATGGTTGTGAGCTGTGTTCGGTTCATGGTGAGGCACTATGACGGAACCATCAGGGTGAAGAAATCAGGCGTGACTCTTAAGGCGACCCAGCACCTTACCCCAAGGATTAAAGCAGAGTAGCTGGATTTTGGCTGGCTTTTTTAAGTTAAGGTGTTGTCAGAGAGAGACATATTCACGTCCTGAGAGAAAAAACGGTAGGGATTAAGGTGTGACCTTAAAAAGATAGAATCCAGAGTGTCTGGAAAGCGGAGTTCCTGGATTTCTAAAGTCTCTGGATGAATTCTTGCGCTCATGCGCCTTTTTGTGGAAAGTGCTCTGGATTAGCAAACTTGCTAGGTGATTTCCAGACCCATGATTCTGCCTGCGGCGTCCAGTTCCAGGCTGCCTTTGCCCTGGAGCACGGAATCGCCGTTAAGACCCGGCACGGTAACAAATACCTTTTCTTCCACCACATTAGCGGAATGCGTCCGCGCGAGGTACTCCAGGCAGCGGCGATTTCGTATGCCCTGGGGCAGGCTGAAAGCCAGATCGGCCAGTTCGCCGTTTTCGGTCACGGAAAGCGCCACCTCAACGGGATAACTCCGCTCCACTGGACGCTCTTCATCGGTGGGATCGAGCGTGGGCTTGAAGGAGACGTAGTAATGGAAACGGTCTTTTTCCGGATTGTAGACGCCATGCGCGACTCGCAGGGACATAGAGAGAAAGAAAGTTTTACCACATTGAAAGCGATTGGGCCACACGGCCCAATGGAGGTCTTTTCTGAAAATCTCAGACGCGCATTTGCGAAGGGCCACGATGGACGTTCATCTCTCTATACGATCGAGATTTTCAGTTAAAGGCATCGTGAGTGATCCGCGCGTTTGTCTCTCCGGAGCAAGTTAGAATTGGCGCATGAAGGTCTTCCTCACCGGCGCTACCGGCTTCGTCGGGCGCAATATGCTTCGGCGATTGCTGGCGGAAGGCCACACCCTGCATGCTTTGGTGCGTGAGCCGCAGAAAGCAAATGCGTTAGCACAGAGTGGCGTAGAGCTGATCGCCGGTGACGTAGTTGAGGGGACGGGGCTTGATCAGGGTTTGCAAAGCTGCAATGCCGTAATTCACCTGGTGGGCATCATTGTCGAGAAGGGCAAGAATACCTTTGAACGCGTGCACCATCTGGGCACGCGCAACGTAGTGAAAGCCGCCAAACGCGCCGGCATCAGGCGTTTTGTCCAGATGTCGGCCATGGGCGTGCGCTCAAATGGAGTAGCGGCTTACCAAAAGACAAAATGGCTTGGTGAAGAAGAGATCCGGCAGAGCGATATCCCTTACTGCATACTGCGGCCTTCTCTGATCTTTGGCGAAGGCGACGGCTTTGTTACGCAGATGATGGCTACCATGCGCTCTGCGCCGCTGCTGCGGCCGGTGCCCGGTGACGGTTCGCCGAAATTCCGTCCTATCTTCATCGACGACGTTACCGCCTGTTTTGCCCGCGCGCTGACCGCCGAAGCCGCCACCAACCAGACCATCAAACTTGGTGGCGCGGACGAGCTTTCCCTGAATGAAGTGCTGGCTGAGATCGCAAGTTGCGCCGGTGTGCGCAAACCGGCGGTCCATATCCCCATGCCGCTGATGTGGGCCGGAGCGATGGTCGCGCAAGCTCTACTCAAAAACCCTCCAGTTACCATGGACCAGCTTCGCATGCTGCGTGAGGGGTCCACGTGCGATATACAGCCGATGATCCGGCTTCTGGGCGTGACGCCGCGCGGTTTTCGCGGTTGTGGACGTGGCAAGGGATTAAGTGATTACCCCGGTTCGACTAAGGGCTGATTTCGGCAACCTTGGCCCGCAGGCGGGGTTAAAATAATAGGCAGGGAATCAGGCCGAGGATTTCCCGGCACGCGGTGTCTGTAAGTCGTTGACTAACAAAAATTTACATTCCGATGCAGTCTTCTCCAGCAGCTCTGCATCTAACTGGATATACGCCACCAAAATTTAGAGGAGCAATGTTTATGAAACGAAGTTTTTCGGTGGTCCTGGTTTCCCTGGCCTTGCTGGCTGTGGGATGCTCGCGCCTGGGCAGTCATTCCGATGCGCAAGTCGCATCTGACGTGCAGAACAAGTTAAATACGGACAACGCGATTCCTGACAAGCAGCTCAACATCAACGCCAATAACGGCGTGGTGACGCTTACTGGAACCGTGAGCAGTGACGCGGCGCGGAATGCCGCCGCCAATGACGCCGCGCAGGTGGAAGGCGTAAAGACCGTGGTGAATAACCTGCAAGTGTCGCCTACCAGCGCCGCTGACCAAATGAGCCAGCCGCAAGAGACAGCAAACAACACACCTGTGCCTCCGCCTCCGGTGCGGGAAGAGCGCCGTCCTTCACCGCGCACGCGCGCACGCAGCTCCAACTCACATTCGTCTTCGAGCGCCAGCAATGATAGTGGCGACAACGGATTGCGCACCACCGTGCCCGCCACCAGCAGCACAGGCAGCGCGGGCAACAGCAGCAGTTATGACTCGGCGCAGTCCAGCGCGCCCGTGGCTCCTCCCGC
Organism: Candidatus Angelobacter sp.; assembly: GCA_049802395.1. Taxonomy (GTDB): domain Bacteria; phylum Acidobacteriota; class Terriglobia; order Terriglobales; family Acidobacteriaceae; genus Angelobacter. The sequence goes on along the minus strand of JBARMK010000306.1, from coordinate 460 downwards.
TCCAACGCCTCCGCAGAAGGTCACCATTCCGTCTGGAACGCAGCTCAGCATTCGTCTGAATGATGAAGTGGACTCGGAAAAAGCGCAGGTGGGAGATGTGTTCCATGGATCCCTCTCTTCCCCAGTGGCGATATCCGACCAGACCGTCATTCCTACCACAGCGGATGTTGAAGGCCGCGTGGTTGACGTGAAATCAGCCGGCCGGTTTGCGGGGCAGTCAGTGCTCACTCTGGAGTTGACCAAGCTGACGATGAATGGTCGCAGCTACAGTCTGCAGACCAATCAATGGACGAAATCCGGCAACGGTCGCGGTAAATCCACTGCAGCCAAGGTTGGCGGCGGCGCGGCAGTGGGCGCGATTCTGGGCGGCATCTTCGGCGGCGGCAAGGGAGCGGCCATCGGTGCGGCCGCGGGTGCGGGCGCAGGGACCGGCGTCTCAGCAGCCACCAAGGGTCAGCAG
>JBARMK010000305.1:0-4831 GCA_049802395.1 Candidatus Angelobacter sp. | reverse complement strand
CGGGAAGGTTGGCTATCTACAGCTTGGGTTTCCGTGCCAGGGCGTGATGTTTTTGTATGAGGCTTCAACGCCGTGGTATGAGACGTATCAGAGACTGGAAAACGCTGCCGACGACTATGATGGAATCTTCGTCGACGATACCGACCAGGAAGATGAGTAAGCGGCACTAGACATAAGGGTACACTAGACATAAGGGTAAAGGGCGAGCCGACCCCGCGCCGACCCCGCTGCTTCAGGAGCCCGACAGTTTGCATGTTCGATAATGACCTCCGCGGGTTGGAGTGAAGCGACATAATGAAAGCCCGATGGCAACTCGCCAATCCCGATGCTGCTCAGGTAGAAAATCTCCGCGCTGAGGCCAAAGTCTCTCCCATTGTTGCCCGGCTCCTGGCTCTCCGCGGCGTTACCCCAACCGGAGCAGCTAGGTTTCTCTCGCCATCGCTCGACCAGCTACATTCGCCCTACCTGATGCGCGGCATGGCCACGGCCGTGGAGCGCTTGAGCGCCGCCATCGCCAATAAAGAAGGCATCCTGATCTATGGCGATTACGACGTAGACGGCACCACTGCCGTGGTGATTCTGAAGACAGCGATCGAGCTTTGTGGCGGGACTGCCGATTTCCACGTGCCGCACCGGATCAAAGAAGGTTACGGAATCAAAGATGACGTGATCGAGCGAGCTGCATCGGCGGGAATTAAGGTGGTAATTAGCGTCGATACGGGTATCCGGGCATTTCAGGCCGCTGAGACGGCGCGGCGGGTTGGTATCGATCTGATTGTTACCGACCATCACCTGCCTGAGGCGCATGAGGGTGTGCCTGCCGCGCTGGCGGTTCTCAATCCTAACCAGCAGGGTTGCGACTATCCTTGCAAAGAGCTTTGTGGGGCAGGGGTGGCATTCAAGATCGCGCAGGCGCTGTTTGCCAAGTTCAAAGACGCAGCAGACCAGGCCAGGCTTGTGCCCTCGTTTCTGAAGATGGTAGCCATCGCCACGATTGCGGACGCGGTCCCGCTGGTGGGGGAAAACCGCATCATAGCCCGCTTGGGACTTGAAGGTTTACGGCGTCCGGTTAACGGCGGCCTCAAAGCTTTGATGAATGTGTCAGGACTGAATGGTGAGCAGGCGCTGGCGGCGGGCGATATCGGCTTTCGTCTGGGACCACGGATTAACGCCGCTGGGCGAATGGATGTTGCGCGGGATGTGATAGAGCTATTTACCTGCAAAGACCAGGCGCGTTGCCAGGAGATTGCTGAGAAGCTGAACCAGCTCAATCTTGATCGTCAGCAGGAAGAAGCGCGGATCGTAACGGAAATTGAGGAGCAGCTTGCCGCTCAGCCTGATCTCACGGGCAAGTTCTGCATGGTTTTTGACGGCGACGGCTGGCATCGTGGCGTGGTCGGCATTGTTGCTTCCCGAGTGGTTGAGAGAACCGGCCGTCCAGCTCTGGTGATCGCCAAAGAGGCCGAAGAAGCCCACGGCTCTGGCCGCTCCATCTCAGCGTTTCACCTGCTCAATGCGCTGGAGTCATGCCACGATCTTTTTACTCGCTTCGGCGGGCACGCTCATGCGGTCGGCTTCGCCATGCCCAGCAAAGATGTTGACGTATTAAAGCAACGGTTGAATATCTACGCACAATCGAAACTAAAACCGGAAGATCTTGTGCCACAGTTGCTGATCGACGCCGAAATCCCGCTAAGCTCAGTGACGCCTGAATTTCTGGAGAACCTTAGCCGTCTGGAACCATTTGGCCACGGTAATCCGGAGCCCGTATTTTCGAGCCACGGCGTGAATCTTCTGCTGCCACCGAAGGTCATCAAAGATAAACACATCAAGCTGCGGATGAATCAGAGATGTCCGGATGCCAAAGCCAGTTTCAATTACGAGGCTGTGGGCTGGCGCATGGCAGGACGCCTGCAATCGGAAACACTACAGCCCGGCGACTGTCTGGACGTTGCGTTTACGGTAGGCATGAATGATCATCCTGAATTCGGTGGTCTGGAATTGACGCTGGAGGACTTCAGAAAATCGCAGCCGGCGGCCATTTCTGTTTGCAGCTGAAGGCGACTCGCGATATAGTCCGTTTTATGCCGGAAAATGTATTCTGTTCCAAGTGCGGTTCTCAGAACGCCAGCAGTGCGCAGTTCTGCCAGAAATGTGGTGGGTCGCTTTGGCCGGCGTCTGTGGCCGGGCAAACCGCGGCGGGTATCGCGCCCGCATATACGCAGCAACAGCCAGTGGTGTATGCCCCGGCCCCAGTTTCTCCCTACGGTGGTTTCTGGATACGCCTTTTGGCGCACATCATCGATCACATCGCCGTCAGCATTGTGACCGTGCCTTTGTATCTCATCCTGGTTTTACCAGCGGCTCTCAGAATTGCCACCGAGGCGGAGAGGAACGGGGAGCCTTCACCCGAGATGATTATGTCCATCGTCGGCGCTGGATCGACGTTCATTATTCTAGTGCTCGTTGGTTTGTGGCTCTATGAGGCTCTGCTGACCAGCTCATCCTGGCAGGGGACCATTGGCAAGCGCGTTCTGCACCTGAAGGTCACTGATGAGGCGGGCAATCGCATCAGTTTCGGCCGTGCCACCGGCAGGTTCTTTGGCAAAATATTGTCACAAATGATTATGTACATCGGTTACATCATGATTGCCTTCACTGACCGCAAACGCGGCTTGCATGACATGCTGGCAGGCACGCTCGTAATGAAATACTAGAGGTTTGCATTGCGATCCAGCCGGATTTCCAGGCAGAGCCGTTCCGCCCCGGCGTCATTTACCATTGGGTAGATGCCCCTTGATTCCAAACGTCTAAGAAAGATCATGGCCGCGGGGGCGGTGTTGACCGTCCTGATCGTGGCAGGATTTTATCTGCGTGGCATCTGGAAGAGCCGTGGAGACGTTCCCAAAGCGCCGAAGATCATTCCCAAAGACGTGTTGCAGAGTGCGTCCGGCTTTAACCTTTCCAAATACGATGGCCCCAACAAACTCTTCACTATCCATGCCCAGAGCGTTGAACAGTATAAAGAGGGTGGTCGAGCGGCATTGCATGACGTAAGCATCATTGTTTACGGGCGCAACCAGGACCGCTCTGACCAGATTTATGGCTCTGATTTCGCATATGATCCGGTCGCCAAAGAGGTCACTGCAGAGGGCGAAGTGAGCATCGATCTGGAAGCTAATTCGTCTGGCGCCGCGGCTCCCGGCCAGCCTCCCGCACCGGAAACGAAGAACCTTATTCATGTGAAAACCAGCGGCCTGACGTTCAGTGAGAATACGGGGATCGCCCAGACCAAGCAGACAATCGAATTCCGCGTGCCGGAGGCCAGCGGTTCAGCCCAGGGCGCGACTTATGACTCTCACGGCGGCGTGCTTACGCTTAAGTCAGCGGTCAAGATCACTACCACCGGCAAACGCAAAGCCACCATCACCGGCCAGAGTGCAACCATCACCAAAGCTCCGAGCAAGGTTGTGCTGCACTCAGCGCGTGTGGAAGAACCTTCACGCACAGTATCGGCAGACACGGTCACGGTTTTCATGCGCGATGACAACAATGTCGATCGCGTAGCTGCTTCCGGCAATCTCCATGCAGTGACGACCGGACCAAAGGTCTTTGAGGTCAGCGCTCCGGAAGGCGAATTAAACATGGCCGATGCCAACCAGGCACGCTCCGGCTCCCTCTCCGGGGGAGTCTCATTTTCCAGCAAAGGTGATTCACCCGCCGAGGGCAGAGCAGGGAAGATCCTTCTCACATTCGGCGAGGAGAATCGTTTGACCAAGGCGCGTGCGCAAGATTCAGTGCAACTCAAGCAAGGCGCTGCAGGCAAGTCACAGGAACTTCACGCATCCGCCGTCGATCTCTCGGTCATCAATGGCAAGAAGCTGCAGAAGGCCGTGACCTCTTCCGGACCAGCCGAGATACTGCTTGAGCAGGGCACGGACAAGACCACTATCAGCGCAGGCCATTTTGAAACCACGTTTAACGATCAGAATCGGCCTTCGTCTCTATATGGCACACCGGACACCAGGGTCGTCGAATCCTCTCCGGGCAAGCCGGATCGAATTCTAACCGCACGAGAATTGCGCGCCAAATTCAATGACAAGGGGGAAATTGTCTCCGCTGAACAGACTGGCGACTTCCATTACCAGGAAGGCACGCAGACTGCATCGGCCGATCAGTCAAGATACGGCTCAGCGGATGAGAACATCGTTCTTTCGGGTTCGCCTCGAGTCGTGGATACCACAGGAACTCTTACGGCGAATAGTATCCAGTTCAATCGCAAGACTCGCAGCGCTTTTGCCCAGGACGAAGTCAAAACCACCTACACCGGCCTGAAAGCGCAGCCCAATGGAGCCATGCTGGGTGGAAGTGATCCTATCCACGTGACAGGGACCACGGTTAATGTCAACGGAACCACCGGAGTGGCGCGTTATACCAAAGCTCGTCTTTGGCAGGGAGCTGACATCGTAGAGGCGCCAGCCATGACCTTTGACCGCAACCAGCGCAGCCTGCTGGCCCAGGGCAGCCAATCTTCGCGAGTTGCATCGTCTTTTGTGCAAAAGGACAAGAAAGGTAAATTTGTGCCCGTCAGCGTGGCCTCAGATAAGCTTTCTTACGTAGATTCTGAGCGCAAAGCGGTCTTCAGCGGCAAGGTTCAAGTTAAATCTGAGGAGACCATGATCGCTGCGGATACCGTACAGGTGATCTTGCTTCCGAAGGGAAGCGTAAATGAAAGGCAGACGGCCAGTCAGCTGGATCGCATTGTGGCGCAAGGAGATATACAAATCCAACAGGGCGGAAGGAAGGCCACTGGGAGCCAGCTTGTTTACAC
>JBARMK010000304.1:0-1711 GCA_049802395.1 Candidatus Angelobacter sp. | reverse complement strand
AATTGGTCTCCTTCAGGCTCACGCAGCCAGAAACTCCCGATCAACGACATCGTATAGGCAAAAACGGCGACACTGCCAGCTGAATAGGCAAGGTGAGCAGCTGCACTGGGACCGGGCATGACATTTGCGAGTTGCGTGGTAAGAAGTACGCTGGATGCGCCGATCACTCTGGCTCCAATGTTGATCGCGAAACCCTCGCCGGTACCACGCAAGTGAGTCGGATACACCCGCGGCAGGTAATTCCCCCAAAGACTAAACGGCCCGTTCAGCAAGAGACCAGCGAGAAAAATCCCGCATATTAGCAGCACTAGACTGTGCGTTGCGGCAAAGAAGTAGACCCAGGAAAAGACAAGCAAGCCCGGGAGGAGAAAGATACGTAGCAGACGGCGCTGGGACGCGATTCGAACGACCAGAAAGGCAAACAGCAAGCGTCCGGCAATCGTACCTAGCTCTTGAAACAGTTGAACGCGGCTCACCGTTTGTTCCACCAGGCGGGGCGCCAGGAAGCGCAACTCGGGGAGTCCCGGCACCATGCGAGGTGTCTGTAGGATGACACCTGAAGCCAAAGCATAGCTGCACGCCACCATCAGCGTTGAGACGAGCGTGGTACTTCTCAATGCAGGTCGGAAGAGTTCCACGAAGCTCGGTCGCTTCAATGTGCCATTGGATTTTTTCTCCAGCCAGATTGGTGACTCGGGCAAAAAAGGGCGGACGAGGATGAGCGGAATGGCGGGGATTAGTCCGGAGAGCAAGGTATAGCGCCAGGCTTCGTGCCCCATCTGGATGGCTGGAAAGTGTTCCCTGTAACTGACTGCAACGAAGTAGGCCCCCGTCGCCATCAGCCCTCCGAGACCAAATGCAGCTTGCGTATAGCCCAGCGCGGATTCACGTTGCTTAGGATTGGAGAAGAGTTCCGCAACCCAGGCAACTCCAGCCACGAATTCGACACACACGCCGATTACGGTCGTACAGCGCAAAATCAAAAACTGGGGCAGAGTTGCAGCGTACGCCGTGGCACTCGCCGAAAAGGCGTACAACAGAATGCTCCAAACGAGAACTCGCCGGCGGCCAAGAATATCTGTTAGGTAGCCGCCAAGGAACCCAAACACGCCGCCACAGGCTAATGGGATGTAAAACACAATGCCCACCCATCGATTGAACTCAGGACCGCCCGGCTTGAGGTTCCCGAGCGAGATGAGTGCAGGCCGCACAATGAGCGGCAAGACAGTGATCTCGTAAAGGTCGAAGGCGAATCCGAGAGCGGCGACACCGCAGATGAGCCATTGGAGCGGCGTCAAGCGTGCGATGGCGGGAACCAATTCAGGAAACTTGAGCTCACCAATCAGCTCGCGCTGTTTACCGGTTACCTCTTGCAAGCACTTTCCTCCATCGTCCGGGGGTGCAGGCCCGCTGGACCTGCTGCGGTGTATTTCAATTCACCCCGTCTTGTGATACAAGTTCAAATAATTTAAGAATCATTGAGTGATAGTCATCAATGGATTTTACGTCCAGACAATTCCGGGCTTTTCTGCTGGTTGCGCAACATCGAAGCTTCTCGCGCGCCGCGGAAGCACTCTATATCACGCCGTCTGGCCTCAGTGTTCTGATACGAGAGTTGGAAACCCAACTCGGATTCCGCCTTTTTGATCGCACGACGCGCCACGTCGGGGTGACAAGTTACGGCAATGAACTCCTTGGCGTTGTACGGGAG
>JBARMK010000303.1:0-1667 GCA_049802395.1 Candidatus Angelobacter sp. | reverse complement strand
CAGCAGGTGCTGGCGTACCTGAATGTTCCGCACGACGTAGAGGTGCAGGACCCACGTCGCATGTATCTGCGCGCTCACGCGAATGAAGATGATGTCTCCGAGGGTGCTCCGGATTACATTGCCAGCGAGCAGTCGCCAGCAGAGTCTCCAACTCCCGCAACGCCGCCAGCGCCCGAGGCTACAACATCAACGGCAAAATTGACTACGGTCGCGGTGACTGGCAAGTCCGCTGCACAACCGGCAAATGGAATCAGAGCCGGCGATCCCTCGCCCGCTAAGGTGCAGCCAGCCAGCTTAGATACCTCTGAGCAAGCGCGAGGCACCGTGGTGCTGGACGTGGCCGGCGGCGTGCTTGTCCCTGATTTCCGGGGCAAGTCATTGCGGGTAGCGCTTGAGGAAGCGGAGTCGGCTGGACTGGAACTGGAAGTGAGCGGAAGCGGCGTGGGTCAGGAGCAGTCACCGGTCGCGGGATCCAGAATTGCTCCAGGAGGGCACATTAGCGTGAGGTTTGGACGCTGATGGGATTTGGTAAATGAGTAAATTGGTTTACCAAATCAAATGAACATTTCTTCGTCTTCAACTTCACCGGAGCTATTTCTGCGCTGGGGCCGGTTGGACTTGAGGAAGCTCAAGCCGGCGTTAAGAGCGGAGACGATGGCGCGAACGCGCCGCATGGGGCTGAGAACTTTATCTTGCAGAAGCTCAGAGGTGGCTTCCACCTTGTGCGCGGCGTTAAGAATCAATTCATCCAGACGCACCGCTTGCATGCGTGCTCGCTCGGCGATTTCACTGGTCGCCTCGCCGATGTTCCCGACGTGGGTGCGGATGCTGGCAGAGCTCTCAGCCAGATTTGTGGTGATGGCGGCGATCTTGGGTTGAGCGTCCTGCAGAATCGCATTCGCCGTGCTCAGCACGGGAGTAGCCTGCTGCTCCAGACGCCCTGCGATGCCTTCAATCCGGGCAGAGCTTTGCCGCAGTGCCCTGTACAGCGCAAACAATATCCCTGCTTGCAGCACAATGGCGACTGCGGCGACGATCACAAAGATTGTGATGATGGTGTCGTGGTCCACTTAATTTCCCAGGCCTCTTAAGAGCCTTTCTTACCTTCGCCTGAGGCTTCACGATAGGCCTGCCGCGTTGCGTCAATGGCGGAGCTGATCTGCTCCTTCTTCTGGCTTACCACTTCCTTGCCGCGGTCCACCCACTGGCTCACGGTTTCCTTGGCGTCACGGCTACGGTTCTTCAGGTAGTCAGTGCCTTCCTGCGCCGTGTTCTTAAGAGCATCGCGGGTCTCGCGTCCGGAGCGGGGAGCGTAAAGCACGCCCATCAGCGCGCCAAAGCCCAGGCCCGCCAGAAACCACATGAAGTTACTGCTGCTATCTCTATCCGACATCAGAAGACCTCCACAAGCTAGCGATGGTATCACCGGGGAACTCGGGTTATCAAATCGGCGAGGCACACGTTCAGCCGAAGCCCAAACAATCGGGGTAGGATAAACCGAGCGTAAAAAGTAGGTAAAAAAGAGAGTCTCTGACAAACTGATTCGCTTTTCGACTGCCAAACTCGCTGAGTTGAATCATGAATTAATAGCGGCGCTTGAACTCCAGAATCAAAACGCCGAAATCGAATCGATGCAGTCCATCCCTACCTTTACAACGTCTTTACAC
>JBARMK010000302.1:0-2678 GCA_049802395.1 Candidatus Angelobacter sp. | reverse complement strand
ATTTTAAGTTGCTCGGGCACGGTGCGCGCGGCTTCGGCCTGCGCTTGTGATTGGGCCGCTCGGCTTTCCGCACTGGCGATGGCCGCGGTTGCCGCATCGACATTTGCTTTGGCCGAATTGTTTGCCGCAACGGCGGCATCGTATTGCTGGTGTGAGATCTCATCTCTTGCAATGAGCATCTCCATGCGTTTGAGGTCCGCGGAAGTCTTGGCGTAGTTCGCCTGTGCATCATTGAGCTTGGCGCGGGCCGCTTCGATGTCCCGCTCCGCTCCCTTCACTCCCGCATCGGCGGCAACGAGCTGGCTGGAGCTGGTGGTCTGGGTCAGCGGGACGCCAACATCGGCTGCTGTCGCGTTGGCTTGGGCATTGGCCAAATCAGCGCGTGCACGGTCCGCTGCAACTTCGTAGTCTCTGGGATCAAGTTCCACCAGGAGCGTCCCCGCTTGCACCACCTCGTTGTCGTCATGAAGCACGCTCAGCACCGTGCCCGTAACTCGCGGGCTGATGGGATTGATATGGCCGTCAATCTGGGCGTCGTCCGTTGATTCACGAACGGAGTAGTAATGCCATATAAAAACTCCAGCCACCAGAAGCGCCACTGCAACAGCCAGAACAATCCATTTCGCATTCGGATGTTCCCGGAAAAAACCCAGCGGGCGGCGTTCCGTGGCACTACGGCGCTCCATGCCAACGCGCCGCTCTTCCGTGCTTGCCGGCTCTTTGACTTCTTCTTCCTCGTACTGCGGCGATATCTTGACCGGGTCAGCCACCTTATTTTCCTCCTAAGAAAGTTCGCGTTCGCTGTTCTGCTTCGCCCAGCGCCCGCACCAAGGAGAGCTTGGCCACATTGTTCAGGTACAGCGCCTGTATCCTGTTCTCATTCGCGCCGGCCACTGCTTCCTGGGCCTGCACCACCTCAAGACTGCCGGATACACCGGCAGCATAGCGGTCTTGCGCTTCCTTCAATTGGTCGGCAGCCAGGCCAATCTGCTGCGTGGCCACCTGGACCTGGTCGTCGGAGCTCTTCACGTCCAGCAATGCGGAGCGAATTTCAAACTCAATCCGGCTGCGCAAGTCCTCCAGCGCCAGCCTATTCTGGCGAAGTTGCGCCTCCGCCAGGTCCACATCAGCCTTGACCTTGCCACCTTGAAAAATCGGGATGTGCACACCGGCCGACAAGCTGTAAGTTGTCTCCGCGCTGCCCGGCGCTGGCCCTATCCTTCCTAGCTGGCCGTTCACTCCCACCGTAGGCAGGGCCTCGCCTTTGGCGGCTTTCACCGCGAGTTCCGCCGCCCGGGCACGCGATTGCGCTGCCAGATATTCTGGGCGTTGTTGATATACGCGAGCCAGGGATTCTTCCACGTTGAGTGGAGGCAAAGGCGCATAAGGGACCGCATCAGTCAGTTGAAATTCCTGCGACACCGGCAGGCCGATGGTCCGAGCCAGCAACATCTTTTGCCGTTCATACTGGTTCTGCGCGGCCAGCACGCGTTGCTGCTGCGTCTGCATTTGTACCTGCGCGCGCAACACGTCAATGCCTGCCGCCACGCCTACTTTCTTCAGATCGCCGGTCTGCTGGAAGATGGTTTGTGCTGTGTTGAGCTGCGCCTTCGTTGTTTCCAACCGAGACGCGCTGGCGATCGTGAGCAGGTATTGATTTCCCACCACTAGCACCACAAGCTCGCGTGCATCCTGGATGGTAAACCTTGCGGCCTTTTCATTCTCCGCCGCGGCACGGACCTTGTTGATTGCGTTGAAGTCCAGCAGCGTTTCACTCATGTTGGCGTGAGCATCGAACACGCCAAAAGGGCCTACCACGGGCGACTTTAGCCCTGCCGGCAGCGGTATACCGAATGCCGCAAGGTTGATCTGGTTCACCGTTTCACTGGCGTTACCGGAAATGTTGGGCAGCAATGCGCTCAGCTGGCGGCGTATCTGCGCCCGGGCAAGGTCCGTCTGCTGCTGGGAAAGCAACAGGCCCAGATTGTGCTTTAATCCGCGGTCCATCGCATCCAGCAGCGAGAGTTGAATAGCGCCGGGAACCAGCTTGTCGACCTTGCCGCTTCCATTGAACGAATCCAACGCGGGAGATTCGGCGACACTCAGCGCAGGCGACTGCGTCTCAGGTGTGGATGGTCCTGACGTAGGAAGTTGGGCATTCGCAGACAGCGCCGCCAGAAACAAAAACAAACTCAGCCGGACCGCGTGCGCCCTCATTCCTACCTTCTTGTGACGACAAAGCAATTTAGATGCATACGCCGAGGTTTGCATTTTCATCGTTTTCCGGTCTGGCGTTTTAGATTCAACAAGATTCGGGGGTGACGCTTTTTTGATTGCCCTCTGAATTAATTAACCGTTTAGTTAGATTATCAGCGTTGGAATGGGGATGCAAATTAAAGCCGCGCGAGCCCAAGCCCGCGATTTTTCAACGGTTAATCCCGGACGTTAGCGGTCAATAAGTGAAGATGAAGCAATCGCAATAAAAAGGCGCTGCAGGATTCCAGCGCCTCTTAACAGATCGACAATTACGCTACTGCGGACACGGCAGAGCGGAATGCGGCAGAGTGGTTTCATTGGGGAAGCTGAAAGCTCCATCGATTGCGTTCGAGGTGGCTCCCATTTCAAACCATTGCAGCAATGGAATGATTTGTGGATGGAAGGTGAAAGTAAAGTGTGAC
>JBARMK010000301.1:0-18442 GCA_049802395.1 Candidatus Angelobacter sp. | reverse complement strand
GAAGAACGAAGATACCCGCAGCCAGCAGCGCGAAGAACAGCCATTCGGTATAGATCACGCGCGTGAATAGAACGCGGTAGCTGTTGGTAGCGGCAAGAGCGCAGGCCCACACGGCCTGTGCGGCGATTGCAAGATAAGGAGTTTGGCGGCGGGGATGCAGCGCGGCCATCCAGCGGAAGGCGAGTCCATCCTGGGCCATGGCGTAATAGACACGAGGGCCGGCGAGCGCGATACCGTTCAGCGCGCCGAGTGCGGAAACAATAATGACGAGAGTGATGGCGGCCTCTCCGGAAGGGCCAAGAATGCGGGCCATGGCGTCGGCGGCGACGCGGGTTGAGCGGGCGACGTCGGTGATTGGCATCACGTAAAGATAAGCCGCGTTCAGGAGCGTGTAACAGGCAGTCACAATGAGAACGCCAAGAATCAGAGCGCGCGGGATTGTGCGGGCCGGATTACGGGTCTCTCCGGCGGAGTACGTCACCATATGCCAGCCGCCGAACGCAAACAGCCCGGCCGCTACCGCCAGGCCAAAAGACGCCAGATGTATTGGCTGCGCCGTGGCGATTGGCAGAGCTTGGTGGGCGGTTCCTCCAGCGATGAACAGCACCGCGCAGATTACCGCAATCGCAACCAGTTTGGCCGCGGTAAGAATCACCTGCACCGCGCTTCCCGGCCTCACGCCCAGGTATTGCACCAGGGAAACTGTGAGGATCGCAGCTATCGCGAGCGCGCGAATGCCGGTCTCACGCAGGCCGAGGAAGTGTCCTGCATACCGCGCCAGCACCACGGCGATCGCTGCAAGAATGCTGGAATGCATGGTCCAGAACATCCCCCAGCCCCAAAGAAATGCCAGCGATGGAGAATAGATGTGCTTAAGAAAAACGTAAACGCCGCCGGTTTCAGTGAAGATCGCCGCAAGCTCTGCGCACACCAACGCCGCGCACAGCGTAAGCACACCCGAAACCAGCCAGACAAGAATTGCACCGCGTCCGCTTGGCGCCAACCGCGTTACTTCTGCCGGCTGAACGAAGATGAATGCGCCCACAATGATTCCCACCACCATGGACGTAGCGGAAGCAAGACCCATGGTCCTGCGCAGATCGGGACTGTCAAGATCGGAGCTGCTGAGATTGGATCGATGGAGATCGCTGGACATGGCGCGAGTCGCGCGCGATTCTACCACGCGCCTGGATCTCTCATGTATCTAGGCTTTTTGTCTGGGCAGCCTGCGCGCCGCCAGAGAAGCCTCCACACTCGCTCTCGCGGTAACCAAGGTGCAGATCGCACTCAACGCAAGGTAACGTGACTTCGTCGCGGAGAGCGGACATTGTCCTCTCGGTCCGCTCTTGCCGTGTTAACGCTTGTGATTCACCAAACCTTAACAATGGGCGGTGAAAACAACACTCTCGCAGCTATTCCTGCGTGCATTCTCGCGCTGCCGTGCTCGTTTTTCATAGCGATCGGCAATCGTCTCCACAGTTCAACGTCCAAAAGTCATCTATCTCGCGCGCACAAACAGTCCGACGATACCTAAGTCACGGCTTCCCTCGGGCCGCTAGCAAACGCTCGGAGAAGAACGATGACAATTGCGGCAACGAAAACCCTGGGGCTCAGCGTCTCACTCCTTTTCTGCGCTGCGCTCGCCGCCGCGCAACGCACCACCACTGACTCCACCAATACTCTCCCCGCACGGACAGTTCAGAGCTACCTCATGGTTGTCAGCGTCACCATCAATGATCGCGGCCCCTATGATTTCCTGGTCGATACCGGCACCAACACCACATTGATCGATCCCGCGCTCGCCGGCGAACTTACGCTGCAACCCAAAGACAGGCTGCAACTCTCAAGCCTCGCCAGTTCTAGGGCAGTACCACGCTACTTCCTGCAAAAATTTACCGCCGGTCCGGCATCCATCTCCAATCTTGAAGCTCTGGCTGTGCCGCTCACTCAACTCAACGCTTTGGATAATAGGATCCGAGGCGTGCTCGGCATGAATTTCCTGCTCCACTTTTCTTTCCGGTTAGATTTCGATCGTCACGCCATGGAACTCTATCCATTTCCTGAAAACGCTGAGGTGCCGCCCGGCTTACGCGTGCCTGTCGTCATTAATGAATCTCGACTGCTGATCTCGGTCTCTTCTGATGCCGCGCCGCGCGGGACCTGGAATCTGGCTCTCGACTCAGGCATCTCGCAGCCGCTGGTCTTCGAACAACGTATCGCTCAGGCAGCCGTGAGCCACGGCTCCCGCAAAACCAGCCGCGTAATGCAGGTTTCTACCAACCTGGCCGAGCACAGCGCTTACACGCTGCAGCTTGACGATGTCACAATTGCCGAAGCCAGGCTCCCACAAATTGAGATGGTAGTGTTGCGCAACGAACAGCAGAAGAACTCCGATCCCCAGGATGGCCTCTTGCCAGCGGTGATGTTTCATTCGGTGTTTTTTGACCGCGCTACCGCAACTCTAGTCTTTACTCCGTCGACGGAAGGCGAATCGTCTGCATTCCTTCAGCGGCCTTAGCCATAGCCGCAATTGCTCCAGGAAACCGGCTATGCAGCACGCTGCCCGCGTTTCCTGGCCGCCACTTTCGCGCCCTGCTTGCCCAGCGCAGTTTTAGTCGACTTAGGCAGATGTGCAATTGTCTTTTTCGTTTGCGCCGCTCTCGCCGCTTTTCTTATGTTCTGCCGCGCAGCAGCCCGTTGTTTTGCGCTCGCCATGCTTTGTCTCCTAATGCCGTTTGAAATATTGCACCGCGCGCTCGTGTGCTTTGGCTTTCTCCAGCGACGTAAAAGTCCCCAGGTTTCGTCTCTTCCCTGTCTTTGGATTTCTCTTGCGCGAATAGAGCCGGTACTCGCCCGACTTTAGTTTACGAATCATCTCATCCAACCCCTTTTATAGGATGGACCTCGGCGCTAGCATGTCGCCTGTTGCCCCACTCGGCCATTCGTCCCCATTTTGCAGATTGGGCTTCTCGCTGGGACGAATTGCACTGTTCATTTTCGGACGCGCGGTTCCAGAACCGCGCATTCTCGCAGAAACCCGGTTGCCACTATACAAGCGGTAAATGAATGTCTCTCAACCACTTGAATTTCTTTTTCTCATTGGCATCAAGTTTGCTCGCACAGGAAAGGGGCTATGCACCTGGACGGAGGTCCAATGGCAAAAATTGAGCGCATTCGTGAAGTCGTTACCGGTTCCGTGGATATGGATTACGTTCGTCAGAAAACGGAGGCGGGCTGGAAACTGGTGGCAATGGAATGGCGGCGCGAGATCCCTGGCGAGGAGACCAAGGAAGCCGTTTTGGTCGAGGAGATTCCATTCGGCCTGCGTGTCGCCCTCGATTGCAGCCGCCTGGAGGAAGATCCCCAGGAGCGTGGCGTTCTGGTGCAGATGATGGAACTTATAGTCCAGGATTATTCCATCACGCTGGTGGCTTCAGAGCTGAACAAGCGCGGGCTTCGCACCCGCTCTGGCGGATTCTGGACGCCGGTTTCCGTCTTCAATATGCTGCCCCGCCTGATCGAAGTCGGCCCAACCATCTTCTCTAGCGACGACTGGGAAGCCCGTCGGGAACGGTTGCTCAAGATGGTGTAATCGGTCGCGGTGAGGCCCGCCCACGCGCGCCGGACCGCGCACATTAGGAATAGGAACGGACCTCGCTAAGCCAGCATCCTGCGGCGGTCGACCTCCCGCTTTTCTGCTTGTCTACTACTATTAGGCACTATAGATAACAATTTCCTGTTTGAATCCTGCAAAATGTGGGTACAATACGCCCCATCAACACAAATTCAGTCGGGGAGGTGCATTATGAACAAGCCTGCGGGTGTGATCGTGATTGCAATTTTGTACTTTCTGGGAGCTGCCATTCTTCTTCTGGCTGGAATCGGCTTCGTCGTGGGGGGAGGCGCCATCGCCGCCATGATGAGTCAACAGGGTCAAACTGGCGGTTCTGGACTAGCCACGCTGATGGGCGCCTTAGGTGCGGGAGTTGGGATATTCTTTTTGCTTTGGGGCGCCATCGATGTTTTAGTAGGTGTGAGCTTATTGAAGCTGAAGAACTGGGCCCGCGTCGTAGCCATCGTCTTTGCCGCTATCGGTGCATGTTTTCAGGTATTCGGATTGATTGGCACTCTCAGCCACTTCAATATCGGTAGCTTTGTTATCACTCTGATCGTTTTGGGTATTCAGGTCCTGGTCATCTGGTATCTCATGAAGCCTGAAGTCAAGGCTGCATTTCAGGGTGTCCAGGTTCGGGGCGCTTCCGCATAACGGCAGCCGGGGGTCAAAACTGCTGCTAAGTAATCGCGCCGGTGAGTTGCCGTGTTTGCATGGCTCACCGGCGGTGCTCACCAGGCTCTGGCGCGCATGCGAATTCTGTGCTCCGCAACGTCTTGCCAAAACCGAATACCTGTATTGAGCGCTCGGTAATGTGCTCCAGGTTCTCTTTTAGGCCACAATAAACAACAGTAGCCCGGTGTGGAAGCCCTGGTTTAAGGTAGACCAAGTAGCTGTGCCCCTGGAGGGCCGGCGTACCCACCATGCCAAACCTCGTCTTCCTCTTCGACGTTGATAACACGCTGCTCAATAACGATCGTGTTACCGCTGACCTCAAGCGCTATCTTGAGCAGCAGGTCGGCCCTGAGCGCCAGAAGATCTACTGGGACATCTTCGAGCAACTGCGCACCGAGCTTGGCTACGCGGACTATCTTGGCGCGCTGCAACGCTACCGGCTGCAATATCCGCGTGATCCCAGCCTGCTTGCTGTCTCACGCTTTCTCGTCAATTATCCCTTCGCTATCCGCCTCTATCCTGATTCGCTTGATGCCGTCCAGCACGTAAAACAGTGGGGCAAAGCCGTAATCCTGTCTGACGGTGATGTAGTCTTCCAGCCGCTTAAAGTCGAGCGCTCCGGAATCTTTGAATCAGTCGATGGCAACGTGCTGATTTACATCCATAAAGAAAAGGAACTGGATGACGTGGAGCGCCGCTTCCCTGCCGATCATTACGTGCTGATTGACGATAAGCTCCGCATTCTGGCTGCCGTCAAGGAAGTCTGGGGCGCTCGCGTCACCACTGTCTTTCCCCGGCAGGGCCACTATGCGCTCGATCCCGCAATCGTCGCCGCCTATCCCCCGGCTGACATCACGATCAACCGCATCGGCGAGCTGCTGAATTACACCATTGATTCTTTTTTGGCGCACGAACTGAAAACCCCTGACAAAAAATCTCGGCAGTGAGTCGGCTCGGTCTCCGATTGTGGCTTATCGGTAGTGCTCTAGATAGTACAGCGCTCCAAACGCTAAGAGCAGCGCTGCAGAAGAAAGTGCCAATGGTCGCGCACTTCGCCAGGGCTGCTTCCAATCTGCCGTGGCCAGGAAGAATAAGATCGTCGGTACCAGCGCCACGACTGACAGCTGAAAGATATGTGCGGCTGTCCCTTCGTCCGGTTGTGGCGGCTGAAAATACCCGCTAAGTACTGCAAGTAATGCTGTAAGCGACAAGACGATCAGCACTGTGCCGCTAATGCGGTTGATTTGCTGCTCACGCATGGCAATACCTCCACGCATCGAAATTCTACAACATTCCGTGCGGTGCAACCTGCGTGAGTGGAGTCAGGTGGAGATACTCCCCATCTCGCTTGCACATGCTTGCGCCTATCGATTAGTCTGATCCCCCTCGGAGGAAACATGCCCAAATACGTCATCGAGCGCGAAATTCCCGGCGCCGGAAACTTGAAACCACAGGAACTCCAGGCCATCTCGCAGAAATCATGCGGCGTGCTCAAGAACCTCGGGCCACAGGTGCAGTGGCTGGAGAGCTATGTAACCCAGGACAAGATTTATTGCGTCTATATCGCCCCCAACGAAGCTATGGTGCGCGAACACGCAAAGCAGGGCGGCTTCCCGGCCAATAAAGTCTCTGAAATAAAGACCGTCATCGATCCCACCACGGCCGAATAAACGCTGGAATCAATGCGGTTAAATACTTTTCACGGCCGGCCGGCAATTCCCTGCACTTCAAACCGGGCATCGAACAGCAATCTTCCCGATCCCAGGAATGCGCGCGCCGGAAAATCTCCGGTGAAATATGTTCGGTAAATTACGTTGAACCGTTCAAATAGCGTCACATCGGAGCAGAAAATCTGGACCGATAGCAGATCGTCCATGTCCAGCCCGGCCGCTTCGAGCGTTCGCTTCACTCCGTCCAAAACCAGCCGCGCTTCCTCTTCGGGCGTCGCGCCGGGCTGCCCAGTCTTTGGATCTAGGCCTATGTGGCCGCTCAGGTAGAGCGTGTTGCCGTGCCATACGGCATCGCTGAAAGGTAAATTGCTGCGTACGGTCCGCTCCAGCCTGATTCGCTTGCCACTCGCGGCTGCAAGACCCGCGACAACCATAAACGCCGTCAACAGCGGAACCTCCACCATCATTCGCAACCTCCCTTTGTGATTATCAGCAGGCCCGGCTACAGCCCGGTCCTTCCAGCGAAATAGATTGTTATGGCCTCGCCTTGTCTTCATTTTTTCTGAGCGACCGCGCTCGCTCGCGGCTGAGTGTAGAATTACGCCCAAGAGTGCTCAGCATTCCAAATTGGAGGGATACATGCGTAAATTTTTGGCGATCTCATTGCTGCTGCCGGTTTTGGCGTTCGCACAGGCGGCCGCACCCAAGAAAGCGGCCACCAAGGCCAAACCTGCAGGACCTTCGCCGGTGGTGGTTACACCGGACAAAATTCAATGGGGCCAGGCGCCTCCCATCTTTCCGTCCGGCGCACAGTTTGCAGTCATCGCCGGCGATCCCGGCAAACCCGGCCCATTCATCGTCCGTCTGAAGCTGCCCGATGGCTATAGGATCATGCCTCACTGGCACCCCACCACGGAAAATGTGACCGTGCTTTCCGGCGAATTCCACGTCGGCATGGGCGACAAGTTTGACGAGAGCGCAATGACCACATTGCCCGCTCTTTCGGTGGCCGTGGTTCCTCCGCACCACAACCATTACGGCATGGCCAAAGGTGAGACCGAGCTGCAGGTCAATGGCGCCGGGCCGTTCAAGCTGACTTATGTCAACCCGGCTGACGATCCCTCGCACGCACAGGGCAGCACTGCGCCCAAAAAGACCGGCGCAGCCGCCAAAAAGAAATAAAGAAAAGCTTTAGGTGGCATCGGGGGTGCGCTGCGGCGCACCCTGTTTTTGCAAGCGCTTCCTCTAAAAGAAGGTCCGATTGACCAGTAACAACTTAGGCAAACGCGCGGCTGCCGCCAGCAGGAAGCTGAAACGCTGGATCAACTTTTACCCGCCTTATCTCGGCGCTGCCATCCGCGTGACCCACATCTCGGATGACTTCCATCATGTCGACGTCGAGATGCGGCTGCGCTTCTACAACCGCAATTATTTCGGTACCCACTTCGGCGGATCGCTTTATTCCATGTGCGACCCTTTTTACGTGCTGATGCTGGCCAATATCCTTGGCCCCGGCTACATCGTCTGGGACAAAGCCGCTTCCATCCGCTTTAAGAAACCGGGCAAGGGTTTGATGAAGGCGTCATTCCACTTCACGGACGAACAGATCTCTCAAATTCGCACCGCCGCCGATGTTCAACCCAAAGTCGAACCGCAATTTCAGGTAGTTATAAAAGATTCAGAAGGCAACGTGGTGGCCGAGATTGACAAGCTGTTGTACGTGAAGAAAAAGAACAAAGACTTAATCTAACGCCGGAAACCCTGCCTGCTTCATCGCCATATCGCTCAACCCTGTTATCCTGAGCAAGCGCAAGCGAGCATCGCGAGTGTGCGCGCGTCGAAGGATCCCAAGAATATAGACCTATCGGTACCGCAAGAGAGTTCTCAACAGAAACTGGTTTTTCTTGCGCAAGTGCGCCTAACAAGAATCAGCCTTCCCCAACATCTCTTCTGCCAATCTATCTGCCGCCCGGTATGTCGGAATCTTCGCCTGCACCGCCATCTCAAAGATACCCGACAGCGTGTCATAGATTGCGTCCGTCTTGGCTAGCGTCCGTGGCACGTCCCAGTCCAGCATCTCCCGGCAGCAGCCGTTGATGATACCGCCGGCGTTGGCCGCATAGTCGGGCGCGTAAAGCATCCCGCGCTCCTCCAGTGCATCGCCATGGCGCGTCTCCAGCAACTGGTTATTGGCCGCTCCCACCACCAGTTCGGCTTTCAGTTGGGGAATCGTCTGATCATTCAGGACGCCGCCTAGTGCGCACGGAGCAAATACATCAACCGCGGCAGAATAAATTTCATCGGGCGGAATCGCCTCGGCCCTATGATCGTCCACCACATGCTTCACCTTCGCCATATCCACGTCAGTAACGATCAGTTTCGCGCCAACACGGGCCAGCTCACCCGCCAGAAAATACCCCACGTGTCCGCAGCCCTGGATTGCCACCCTCTTGCCCGATAAAGCATCGCTTCCCCACCTGTGCCGCGCCGCTGCCTGCATGGCGCGAAAAACGCCGCGCGCCGTATGTGGTGAAGGATCGCCCGACCGCCCCTGCAACCCGGCAACATGGCTTGTTTCCTTCAATATGTGCTCCATATCGGCTGGGCTTGTGCCGACATCTTCCGCTGTGATGTAACTTCCTCCAAGGCTATTCACCAGCCGACCATGTTCACGGAACAATTTCTCCCGATCTACGGCCGCATTCTTACGCATGATGATCGATTTGCCGCCGCCGCACGGCAGGCCCGCCAGCGCGTTCTTGTATGTCATCCCCTTCGCAAGCCGTAGCGCATCGGTAATCGCATCATCTTCAGTCGAGTAAACCCAGTAGCGCGTCCCTCCCACCGCCGGACCCAGCGCGGTCGAGTGAATCACAACAATTCCCTGGTAGCCAACAGCCTCATCCGTACCCATCACCACGCGCTCGTACCCGGGCACACGTTTTTCCGTGATCGTCATGGAGGGTCCTTTTTTCAGTTGGAGGATTGGAGTACCTTTGAATTTAACAGATCACCGTGAGCAAGCGGAAGCCTCTCTTATACAATGCTTTGCTTATGCCGAAATTTTTATCGCTGGTGCGTTTCGTCCCTGCCCTTGTGTTTCTTGTCCTCCTGTCTTCTCTTGGCGTCTCGCAGCAACTCGACCCCAATCTTTACGGCGGCCTGCGCTGGCGGATGATTGGGCCGCATCGCGGCGGACGCACCATCGCGGTCAGCGGCGTTGAAGGCCAGCCGAATGTCTATTACTTCGGCGGCGTGGGTGGCGGCGTGTGGAAGACAACTAACGGCGGCATCACTTGGGAGCCGATCTTTGACGGCCAGCCCATCTCTTCCATTGGCGCAATCACCGTAGCGCCGTCAAATCCCAACGTCATTTATGTCGGCACCGGCGAAGCCGATTTCCGCTCCAACCTCACCTATGGCAACGGCGTTTACAAATCAACCGACGCTGGACACACATGGAAGAACATTGGTCTGGCGGCAACGCGCCACATCAGCCGGATTGCTGTCGATCCCACAAATCCCGACATCGTTTTCATTGCGGCCATGGGCAGCGCCTACGGTCCAGGCCCGGAGCGCGGAGTCTTTCGCTCCAATGACGGCGGCTCAACCTGGAAGAAGGTGCTCTTTCGCGATGAAAACTCCGGCGCCATCGACGTTCAACTCGATCCCGGCGACCCCCAAACCGTCTGGGCTGCTCTGGTGCATGACCAGCGCCCGCCATGGAGCGCCTATCCTCCGGCCACAACTTCTGGCGCCATCTACAAATCCACTGATGGTGGTACCGTGTGGAACCCAGTTACCGGCGGCGGACTGCCCGAAGGGGATTGGGGTCGCGTCGGCCTCAGTATTGCCCGTGGCACCCACGGCCAGCGTATCTACACGCTGATCGACGCCAAAGAAGGCGGCCTTTTTAAGTCTGATGACGGCGGCCAGCACTGGGTGCGCACCGGAACTGATCCACGCGTCCGCGGCCGTTTGTGGTACTTCGGCGAGACTTATATCGATCCCAAAAATCCCGACACTGTTTATCTTCCCAACGTCTCTATTTACAGGTCCACCGATGCTGGAAAAACTTTCGTCGCCATCAAAGGCGCTCCCGGCGGCGATGACTATCATGCTCTCTGGATCGATCCGAGCAATCCGCAGCGCATGATCTTTGGCAGTGACCAGGGCGCCGGCATCAGTGTGGACGGAGGCCTCACCTGGAGCAGTTGGTACAACCAGCCTACGGCCCAGTTCTATCACGTTGCCGTGGACAACGATTTTCCTTATCACGTCTATGGCGCGCAGCAGGATAGCGGCAGCGTTTACATCCTAAGCCGCAGCAATGACGGCGCCATCACCTTCCGCGACTGGCATCCTACTGGAGCCGGTGAGAGCGGCTACATTGCTCCGGATCCTTCCGATTCCAACATCATCTACGGCGGTGGAACCTACGGCGAGCTTTTCCGCTACGATCGCCGCACCGGGCAGGCGCAGAACATTGCGCCCGACGCCGTCCGCAACTTTGGTGAAGCTCATCCCGAACACCGCTATACCTGGACTTCTCCGCTGGTGTTTTCCCCCAAGGATCCGCACACTCTTTACTTTGGAGCGCAAAACGTCTTGCGCAGCACCAACCAAGGCAATAGCTGGGAAAAGATCAGCCCTGACCTTACCGGCGCAGATCCGCAGGCGCCCCAGGACGGGCCTGTGACCTTGGAAAATGCCAAGGCCCGCGGCCACGGAGTGGTGTACACCATCGCGCCTTCGCCACTGAGCGCCGCGCAAATCTGGGTGGGCACTGACAGCGGTCTGATTCACCTGACACGCGACAACGGCAAGACCTGGACCAATGTCACTCCACAGGGCCTTTCCGACTGGAGCAAGATCAGCCTGATTGAAGCTTCCCATTTTGACCCAGGCACAGCTTACGCGGCTGTTGATCGCCACCGCCTCAACGACATCGGCCCCTATATCTACCGCACACACGATTTTGGCAAGAACTGGACGCGGATCAACAACGGCATTCCCTCTGGCGCTTACGTCCGTGCCGTTCGCGAAGACACCGGGAAGAAAGGTCTGCTCTTTGCCGGTACCGAACTCGGAGTTTTCTTCTCTATAAACGACGGCGACTCCTGGCAGCCTCTGCAGCTCAACCTGCCGGTCTCGCCGGTGCACGATCTAGCGATCAAAGATAATGATCTGGTTGCCGCTACGCACGGACGCGCGTTCTGGATTCTCGATGACATCTCGCCTCTTCGCCAGCTCACTGCTGACGTGCAAACGGCGCCGGCCCATCTCTTCACGCCTTCAACGGCCATGCGCATACGAGCAAGCACCCACGGTGATACGCCTTTGCCGCCGGAAGAGCCTGCAGGCGAGAATCCTCCCCCCGGAGCAATCTTCTACTATTACTTGAAGTCGCCTACCCAAACCGAAGTAAAACTTGAAGTGTTGGATGCCAAGGGTCAGGTCGTTCGTTCGTACTCCAGCAAGGACCAGCCTTTTCAGCCACCAATCCCGCCGGCGTTTCCAGCGTATTGGTTCAAACCTGAGGACCCACGCTCGGCCGCTGCGGGAATGCATCGCTTTATATGGGACCTTCGTTACTCTGCTCCTCCCGTCGCCCAGCCCGGTTACAGCATGTTTACCGTCGCCGGTGGTGACGTCCCGCGCGAGCCGGCAGGCCCGCAGGCGCTTCCCGGGACGTATCAGTTGCGGCTAATGGTGGATGGCAAAACATACACACAGCCGTTCAAACTCGCGATGGACCCGCGTGTCAAAACTTCGGCGCAGGACCTGGAAAAGCAATTTGCACTGGAACTAAAGCTGGCCCAGACCGTGAGGCAGGCCAACCAAACAGTTGACGATATTCACGCCGCCGCGCAGGCCGGTAAGATCTCGGCCGCAGACGAAAAGAAGTTTGCCGGTGCGCGTCGCGGGCGCGGAGAACAAGATAGGGATGGCCCAGAGCAGCCCGCCTTCGCCCAGGTCATCGGCAATCTCAGCCAGCTCATTGTGGCAATCGACAGCGCTGATGCTGCTCCCACCACGCAGGAAACACAAGCCGCGAACAAAACACTCTCTCAGGCGCGGGCGTTGTTTAAGCAATGGGAGGCCCTGAAGCCGAAATAGCATGCAGACGGCGGACATAGTCATCATCGGGGGCGGCATCGTCGGCTCCAGCATTGCATGGCACCTCACGCACGCCGGCTGCCAGAGTGTGCTGGTCATTGAGCGCGAGAGTTCCCAAGGCAAGGGGTCCACGGGCAAGAGCATGGGCGGGGTTAGGGCGCAGTTCTCCACGCCGGTGAACATACAAATGTCGCTGCACTCGATTCCCTTCTATGCCAAATTTGAGGAAGTAGTCGGACATCCCGCCGATTACCGTCCGCAAGGCTATCTCTTTCTCGCAACGAAAGAGTCCCATCTTGTCTATCTGCATGACAACTTCCAGCGCCAGAAAAGTCTCGGCCTGACCACGGCTTGCCTTCTCCCCGCCGACGAAATCCGCAGTAGACTCCCGCAGCTTCGTTCCGACGACATTCTCGGCGGCAGCTTCTGCTCCACCGATGGTTTCGTCGATCCATATAGCGTAATGAATGGCTTTATGGCTTCCGCCTCTGAGCACGGCGCGACTCTTTGGAAGAAGACCGAGGTCACGGGGATCACCGGCGGAAAAGGCGGCGCATTCACGGTTGAAACTACCCGTGGCCCGGTTTCAACAGGTACGGTGGTCAACGCGGCGGGCGCGTGGTCAGCGCAGATTGCTAAATTTGTTGGCATCGATCTTCCGGTTGAACCGCTGCGCCGTATGCTAGTTCCGTCAGAGCCGTTCTCTGGCTTCCCTCATACCTCGCCCATGGTCGTTGACATGAGCACCGGCTTTCACTTCCGGCCAGAAGGCCGCGGCTTCCTGCTCGCCTGGAACGATCCCGAAGAGATCCCCGGCTACAAAACGGATTTCGAGCCGTCGTTTATTGAGAAAATCCTGATGCATGCCGCCAGCCGCGTTCCTGCTTTTGAGAATCTTCCTGTCAATCCAAAGCGCGCATGGGCCGGACTCTATGAGATGACCCCCGATCATCATTGCGTTCTGGGGCCGGTCGCGGCTGTACCCGGCTTCTTCCTCGCCAACGGTTTCAGCGGACACGGCGTAATGCACTCGCCAGCCACGGGCAAGATACTTGCAGACCTGATTTTGCAGAGGAGGACAAAGGTAGTGGATGATGTCTCCGTTCTGGCCTTTGAGCGCTTCGCTAAGGGCGAACTCCTGCATGAAACCGCGATTCTCTGACCAAACACCGGGCTACTGGTGCGCCGGATTTACCACCTGAAAGGAATTGATGATCCGGTTCACATCGGCGGGGCGTTTTCCCTTGTACCCAGCGCTAAAGATGTAAAAGATCTTATCGCCACAGTGAAAGCGATGCAGGCTCCGCTCTGTCGATTGGCCGGTTTCGTATTCCAGCCCCTGCAATCCCGATAAGGAAACCTGTTTGAGTGAACCGCGCACCACCGGCTCTCGTGCATCTTTGTTGCTGTCCGCTTTGTCCCATAGATCGGCGAGCGTTGTCTCGCAGTCCATGAGCCTGTGCACCGCCCGCAGATTGAGGATGGTCCCGCCTTCCAGACGAACGGTATAAACGTGTATGTGGCGGTCGCCACCATCGTTGTGTGGAGTAGCCGGGGCGGGCAGCGTAATGGAAAATCCATCGTCTGGAAAGATGTAGGCACGCCACTGCTGTTTTTGCTGCTGGGCTGGCGCGGCATAAACCAGCACTGCGATAAGTGTCGCTGCGAAAAGTCTCTTCATAAGCTGGCAAACATCTTACCAGCCACGAATGAAAGTGAAGAAGCCCTACTCAGATTTCGAGAGCACGCCTTGTAACTTCACCATAGACTCCCGGAGCGGCTCCAGGCCGGACAACTTCTTTTCTTCCACTTCCAGTTCTGTCGCCAGGTGATTGCACATGCGGGTGATGCAGCGCACGCGCTCTTCAGTAATCATGGTAGAAAGTTCACGGCCGTCGCCATCGAGCCACTTCTCCACCTGCCAGCCTGTTTGCCGGGCGCGGTCCACGGCATAGCGGAATTCGCTGAGAACGCGGCGGTCCACCATGCCTGCATTCAGCAGCTGCTCCAGGCGATTGAGTTCGCCGGTGATGCGCGCCACCTGATTGGTCACTTGCTTGTTAAAGGCCTGATTGGCCTCCTTGATAGCTGTTTCTTGTATCACTGCATCCGTCATTGGGCACTCCGAAAGGACATGTACTAAGTGGATATAAGGTAGTACAGCTTCAGGCCGCGACGATAGGTGACAAAAGTAACAATCCACATGGGAACTCCATAATTCAGACCGAAGCAAAGGCCCATCTCCCCGCTGCACAGCCTGTTTCTTAAGCAGGAACCGACAGATTGTCAGAATATTGAAAGCGGTAAATGCGCTCCATTAAGTTTTGCTCGGCCTAGCGAACGTTGCCACACTTGTGATCGGGCCTTCTCTCCGCTCGGGTGCTGAGAGTAAAGTATGCGGATGAAACGGGCAGCGATGGGAATCCGCGTCCACTCCGGGTGGGGCGCGCTCGTTGTTATCGCCGGTGAAGCAGAAGCAGGAGAAATTGTAGAGCGGCGCAAGGTAGTCATTATCGACGCGAAGCTCCCCGGAGTTGTCCAGCCTTATCATTTCGCCGAAAGCATGGAACTCGGCGCGGCTGAACGACACCTCGCAAAGTGTGCGATGGCCTCAAAACGTCTGGCCCTGGAAACGTTGCGCGAAATTGTTGTCCTCTTGCAAAAGCGCGATTTCACCCCCATAGGTTGCGCCATTCTGCTAAGTTCGGCACGGCCCCTGCCCGACCTCGATGAAATATTGGCCTCGCATGCGCTCATTCATACCGCAGAAGGCGAGTTTTTTCGCCATGCTTTTCGCCAATCATTGGAACGCCTGGAGATTCCCGTTACCGGCATTCGCGAACGCGATCTTGAGCAGCGCGTCCGCAATGTCTTTGGAAAGGCTGCTTTCCCGCTACAACATAGAATTGAAGGCCTGGGAAGCACGCTTGGTCCGCCGTGGACCGTCGATGAAAAAACCGCCGCGCTGGCCGCCGCCATCGTGCTCGCGGCAAAGTGATGTCCCGTTGCTTGAATGCTTTATCAAAGGACGGATCTAAGGGAGCTTACTCATACCGAAGACTCTCAATGGGATCAAGTTGAGCGGCCTTTTGAGCTGGGTAATACCCAAAAAAAATGCCGACGACAGCAGAAAACACGCCGGCGATTGCCATGATCTGCGCAGACAACTGCATTTCCCAGTGAAGAGTATTTTCCAGCAGAAAAGATCCACCGACCCCCGCAAGAACACCAAGGGCCCCACCTAGCAGACTCATGGCGATCGCTTCGCCGAGAAATTGCATCTGGATGTCCTGCTCGGTGGCCCCCACCGCCAGGCGTATACCGATTTCCCGCGTACGTTCCGTGACCGACACCAGCATGATATTCATGATGCCAATTCCTCCGACCAGCAGAGAAAAAGAAGCCGCGCCTCCCAGGAGCCACATAAAGATGTTGGCTGCGGCAAGCTGGGCCCGGATGAGTTCTTCCGGTGTGCGGATGTTGAAGTCGTTATCCTCGCCTGCCCGCAGGTGATGCCGTTCTCGCATCACCCCGATGACCTGCTTGGTGACGGCTGGAATCTCTTCCCGGGAGACGGCGGAAAAGTAAATATCATCCAGCCAAGTCACTCCCGTGATCCTCTTCTGCGTGGTGGTGTATGGCATCACCACAAAATCATCCTGGTCCTGCCCCGTGGCGGAAAACCCCTTGGCCTCAAGCATGCCGATAACTTTAAAGGGCACGCTGTTGATATTGATGGTCTTGCCAATTGGATCATCATCCTGAAACAGGCTGGTCGCGACGGTTTGGCCCAGGACGCAAACCGGAGCATTCTTTTCCGTGTCGTCCTGCGTGAACGCGGCGCCAAGCCTCACCTCCCATTTGCGAATTTCAAAGTATTCGGGGCTAACGCCGCGATATTGCGTGCCCCAGTTCTGGTCGCCATAGACCACCTGGAGATGCCCATCTACATTCGGGGATCCACTCTTGATGCCGGGTACCTGTTCCACAACAGCCTGAGTGTCTCCCACTGTCAGCGTCTTGCTTCCTCGGCTGCCAACGCGCACGCCATTCCGCGCGCGGCTGCCGGCTTCAACCCAAATGAGATTGTCGCCGACTTTATGAAGTTGATCTTCT
This sequence comes from Candidatus Angelobacter sp., assembly GCA_049802395.1. Lineage (GTDB taxonomy): Bacteria > Acidobacteriota > Terriglobia > Terriglobales > Acidobacteriaceae > Angelobacter. The sequence goes on along the minus strand of JBARMK010000301.1, from coordinate 2,248 downwards.
ACCCTGCTCGAACCTGCATTCCCTACGGCGACTACGCAAATAAAAGAACCCACTCCCATGACGATCCCTAGAATGGTGAGAAGGCTGCGAAGCCGGTTACGTACCAGCGCCTTCAGCGCTTCGCGAATGATCGTGTTAAGTAACATGGTGAGCCGCTGCTTGTATTTATTCGTACCTCAGAGCTTCGATCGGATCCAGCCGTGCCGCCTTGCGGGCAGGATAGAAACCAAAAAATATGCCAATCGCCATGGCAATGCCCGCAGCCCCAACAATCGCGGCCTTTGAAATCAGAACAGGCCACTCGGCAGTAACCGAAATCAGGAATGACACCCCAACACCGAATAAGATTCCGGCCACTCCACCGATCAGACTCATAACAACCGCTTCGATTAAAAACTGGCGTTGAACATCGCTTTCTGTTGCGCCGATGGCAACCCGGATCCCAATTTCGCGGGTACGCTCCGTTACTGAGACCAGCATGATGTTCATGATTCCGATTCCACCCACCAATAGCGATACGCCGGCAATGGAGCCCAGAAGGGCGGTCATCACTCGGCTGGACTCTGATGCCAGATCAGCCATGTCTGCCAGGTTGCGAACGGTGAAGTCATTGGCCTGCTCAGCACGGAGGCGATGCCGGTCGCGCAATAACGCTTCGATCTGTTGCTGGGCGGCGTAGCTCGCGGAACGTGACTTTGCGGAGACCATTACGAAACGCAGCCAGTTCTGGCCGGTAATTTTCTTCTGCAGTGTGGTTAAGGGAACAATAATGGTGTCGTCCTGGTCTTCGCTCATCGCCACCGATTGCCCTTTAGCAACCAGCACCCCGACCACCAGGAAAGGCAAATTTCCAATGCGGATGGTCTTGCCCACGGGCTCGGTTACAGCAAAAAGGTTCTTGCGCACAGTCTCTCCGATCACGGCAACGTTAGCTGCCGTGGTCACGTCATCCTGGGTGAAGCTGACGCCGCCCTGGAACGGCCAGGCGCGGATATCAAAATATTCTGGACTGGTGCCGGTAATGCGCGTCCCCCAATTGTCATTTTCATAGACCACCTGGGCTGACGTCTGCGTACCGGGCGCGGCAGCGGCAACTGCCGGACACTCTTTTAACATCGCGGCGACATCCTCTCGCACCAATGTCTTAGTGGCCCCCCAGCCAAGCCGCAGGCCGCCAAAATTAACTGAGCCCGAGCTGACAAACAGCATATTCGACCCGAGATTCGCAATTTGCCGCTGCATGCTCTGGTCAGCGCCCTGCCCGATTCCCACCATGGCGATAACCGCACCAACACCGATGACGATGCCCAGCATCGTCAGAGTTGAGCGCATTTTGTTACGCGCCAGCGCGCGAAATGCGATCCGCAATGTGGAAATGAAATCCATCGTAGCTCTACTAGTCTTCCAGCACCGGCATGGTCTTCAGCACGTTGCCGGCCACGGCTCGGCTTGAAATAATTTCATCTCGCCGAATCTTGCCATCCCGGAAGACAATGTTTCGCTTGGCGTACTGCGCGATGTCGGGCTCATGCGTCACCAGGATGACGGTTAATCCTTGATCATTCAATGTCTGGAAAATCTCCATTACTTCTACCGAGGTGCGGCTATCCAGGTTTCCCGTCGGCTCGTCTGCGAATAAAATCGAAGGCCGATTTACCAGCGCACGCGCAATCGCGACGCGTTGCTGCTGACCGCCGGAGAGTTGCGAAGGAAAGTGATCTGTCCGGTCCGCGAGCCCCACCATGGCAAGCGCTTCCTGTGCCCGCTTATGCCGTTCCTCCTTATTAATGCGGGCATAAAGCGTGGGCAACTCCGTATTCTCCAGCGCCGTAGTGCGTGAGAGTAGATTAAATCCCTGGAAGACAAAACCGATCTTGCGATTACGAATGGCGGCAAGCTGCTTCTTTTCAAGCCCAGATACGTCGATACCTTCCAGGTGGTAAAGTCCTGAGCTCGGTTTGTCCAGACAACCAAGAATGTTCATGAAGGTAGACTTGCCGCTACCGCTTGCGCCCATGATGGCAATGAACTCTCCTGCTTTGATCTGGAGGCTCACGCCGCGTAAAGCGTGCACTCTTGTTTCACCCAACTGGTAAATCTTATGAATGTCCTGGACCTGAATGACAACATCGTCCCGATTGCTTTCTGGTCGAATGCGCTCTTGATCGGCGAGTGGGTTGGAAGATTTTACAGTCATGTGCATCAGTTAGCGTCCGCGAGGCACCCCAGGTCCGCCGGGCCTCGGTGC
>JBARMK010000300.1:0-22326 GCA_049802395.1 Candidatus Angelobacter sp. | reverse complement strand
GCTGTGGAAAGGGCACAGCCCGCTATAGTTCTGCGAACCCGACTTCTTCAGCTTCACGTAGTCGCCCACCACTCGGACGATGTCCGCCTTCTGCCGCACCGTTTCTTTGAACTCGCCGGAGATGGTCATAGGAACTGAATCAAGACTATTGTCGTCGAAATACCGTCACAGGGGAATGCCAGAACTTTGGTGCAACTCATGCGGCGGCCATTCTTTTTGACGTAGAGACGCAGCATTGCTGCGTCTCGCTATTCGCGTCTTTTCGCGTTCACTCGCGGCCAAACTCATGTGCGTCCACCTGCGCAAATCGGCGGCGAATGTTACCAGCAACATCTCAACAACACTTCACCAAAGAAAACACACATTCGGTAATCCCGCAGCTCACAATATCCGTTAGAAAAACTCTTGGAGGACGCCATGAAAACCATTCTTGCCGTCATTTTTCTGTCCTGTGCGGCTTGCACACAAGTAGCTTTTGCACAAAATGAGGCAGCCATAGCCCAGGCAAAGTCCGCATGCGGTCCTGGCCAGATCCACTTCAACGTTGAAGCCATCAACTTCAGTGACTCCGTGGATCAGCCTGCCAGCGGCAAAGCATTGGTCTATGTGATTGCGGAGGGCTCGATAACGTCTCGTATTGGACTGAACGGAGCATGGGTAGGTGCCATCGAGGGGAGTTCGCATTTGTCTTTTTCCATCGATCCGGGAGAGCACCATTTGTGTGCTAGCTGGCAATCTATTTTCTTAAAGCAAAATAAGTTGGTTGCGCTCTACAGTTTTACCGCTGAAGCCGGCAAGACCTACTATTTCAGGGTACGGGCCACAATTCAGGGTGAAAACGCTCCGTCTCTTCAGGACATGGAGCCGGTGAATAGTGATCAAGGGCGTTATATGGTCTTGAACTCTAGAATCAGTGAGTCGCATGTAAAGAAGTGACCGAAAATTCCGTTGTTGGAGATTGCCCCTGTCGGCATTTTTGGAAATTCGCGCCTTTCGCGTTCATTGGCGGCCAATCCTCATTTTATGAGCCGATCTGGCCAACCACACCATCAGCTTTTCAACCGTGCATATCCGGGATGCACGCCGCGGGTCAGTCCCTGGTCGTCGGCGATTCGCTGCAGAAATTGAGCGAGTTGACGCTGCTCGTCGACGCTAAGGGCTCCGAGCAGAGCTTTGTGATGTTCGCGGGCAACTCGTCCGATGGATTGCAGGGCTATACGCCCTTTTTCGGTGAGATGAAGCGCATAGCTGCGACGATCATCGGGGTGGTCGCGGCGCTCGATGAGCCCGCGGGATTCCATCTGGTCCATGAGGGATACAAGGCGGCTGGGAAACATGCCTAAAATGCCAGCCAGCGCCTGCTGTGTGACCGGTCCGCGGGAGCCAAGGATCCTGAGAATGCCGGCATACGCCGGCGTGAAATCCAGTGGAGCTAAACGCTCCGCAAATTTTGCGGCTGCATGTGCGCCGATCTGGGCAAGCAGAAATGCGGCGGAGCCGCCGCCTTCGGCTGGTATGCGGCCTTCATCGTTGCCTGATTTTTCCATCATCGTTATTATAACTTAATATAATTACATAATGTAATGATTACAGTATATAATTTTATCCGAATTGAACTTTTCGAGCGTGGGAGGTTTTATGCAAGCTATTCGACATCGTGGTCCAAATCTTGGGGCTCTGGCAATCGTTTACACCGTTCTGTTTATAGCGGGGCTTTGCGCTGTAAGCGGATTTGGAATGCCGTTCGGCGTGAAACCGCCGTGGTTTCCCGGGCCATGGGAACCGGCGAGCGTCATCACATCCTACTTTCAGGGTCATCCGGCACGGGTTTTGTTCTGTGCCTGCCTGCAATTCGGCGCGATGATCCCGCTCGGTATTTACACCGCAACGATGGTCAGCCGGCTGCGATTCCTCGGCGTCAGCGCTGCTGGGCCATACATCGCGTTATTTGGCGGCTTCCTGACAGTATTTGATAGCTCGGTCTCTCATCTCGTGATGTGGACAATGACACGCCCTGATATAGCCCAGAACGCGTCAGTTCTGCCGTCGTTATATTTTCTGTGTTATGCCTTCGGTGGGCCCGGCTTTTCGGTTCCCATGGGGCTGTTGATCGCAGGAGTGAGCGTGGTTGCGGCATTCCGCCGGCTGTTGCCGCGATGGATCATCGTCTTCGGCCTTTTGCTGGCGGCTGCCGGTGAACTGAGCTGGCTGAACCTGCCACTTTTTCCAAAATTCCTATTCCTGATTCCCCTGACCAGGTTTCCAGGATTCATCTGGCTGATCGCCGCGGGCTTCGCCCTGCCAGTTGCCCGGCGCAGCGTGCCGGGCGAATTGGCGGAGGCATAAACAAATGGCGACGGTGGGCCGTTCGATTCCGGTTGTACAAGACAGGGCCAGGCGCATGATGTGGGTTGCGCTGATTGTGCTTTGCGTAATTGGCGGTGCTGCCGCGATCCGTAGGATGGTGGCACTGGCGTATCCGGCGAAGAACGGGCCGGCGCAGTTTGCTGATCTTGACGCATTGTTTTTGGCGAAGGCATCTTTGACGCTGGCGCATATTGTTCCGGCGCTGGCGCTGATGCTCCTGGTCCCTTTTCAGTTTTCACGGAGATTCCGCACACGGCACCTGAAAGCGCATCGCTGGATAGGTCGGGTGACCATGATTCTGGGGCTGATCGTCGGACTCTCCGGATTGGCGCTGCTGAAGAACCCGGTAGGTGGCGCGGCCGAAGTGACTGCTATCCTTTTCTTTGACACGCTATTCCTGGTGGCGCTTGCAAAAGCTTACGTGCACGCGCGGGCCAGGGAAATTGCGTTGCATCGTGAATGGGTGATACGGGCGATGTCCGTTGCGGTTGGAGTGGCCACTGTGCGGCCTATCATGGGCGCGTTCTTTGCCACGGCCAGGATGACCGGGATGACGCCGCGCGAATTCTTTGGCATCGCATTCTGGATTGGGTTCATGTTGACCTATGTTGCGGGCGAGGTGTGGATAAGACACACCAGGCATTTCCGGCGTCGCGAAGGTACTTGACGTTGCCAGAAATGCCCCCACCGCCTTTTGAGCGGTGGGTAGCTACCTCCAGCCCATGCTACTTGGGACTGCTCCAGCATCTTGTCACGCATCTGTCTGCCAGCCGGCGAAAATGGCTGGACACACGGGGTGGAGCACGCCTTTCAGGACTGCGGTAAGCTGCTATACACTTGCCGGCTCTAGCCCCTGAGATACTCGCTTTACGTACAAGTTGATTCGGGTTAATTTATGTTCATTCGCGGCCAATTCCATTGATGGAAGGTCAGCAGTGAGCCCGGCTTGCGCGGCGAGCTGCTTGCAACAGGTGCAGAAGAAATCCTGCTCGCAGTCGGCTCTTACGCAGTTTGGAGCGAAGCGACAAGATTAACGATCTGCGTTCATCTGCGTAAATCAGCGGCAAAGGTTTTTGATACTCTATTCGGTCATGAAAATTGAGACCCGAGCCGTCCATGCCGGACGCAAGCCTGAAGCCGGCACCCGTGACGTGACCCCCGCCATCCATCTTTCCACTACGTTCCAAAAAGCCGATGACGGCAGCCTGCCCGGCGGCTTCCTCTACTCGCGTACGGACAACCCCAATCGCGCGGCTCTGGAAGAAGCGTTGACATCGTTGGAAGAAGGCGAGGCTGCGCTCGCTTTCTCTTCCGGCAACGCCGCTACGCTCGCTCTTCTGCACGCGCTCGCCCCCGGCGACCATGTCATTGCCGGCGACGATGTTTTCTATGGCACCTCCATCCTGCTCAATAGCCTGGCAAACTGGGGTCTGAAGCACACCCTGATCAATATGCAAGACCTGGCGGCGGTGGAACGGGCGGTAACGGGCGCCACGAAACTGATCTGGGTGGAGACACCGTCAAACCCTCTACTGCACGTCACGGATATCAGCGCAGTCGCCGCGATTGCCCAAAAAGCCAACGCTCTTCTGGCCTGTGACAATACCTGGGCCACTCCGCTGCTTCAGCTTCCGCTCAAACTTGGGGCTGATGTGGTGATGCATTCCGTTACCAAATATCTTTCCGGCCACAGTGATGTGCTCAGCGGCGCGCTGATTTTTAAATACACCAGCGCGTTCTTCGAGAGAGTCCGCAGCATCCAGCGCGACGGCGGCTCCGTGCCCTCGCCCTTTGAATGCTGGCTCGCCCTGCGCGGACTGCAGACTTTCCCTTATCGTGTCCGCGCCCAGTCGCAAAGCGCGCGGCAGATCGCGGAATTTCTGGCCGGCCAGCCCAAATCGAAAATCGAAGCCGTGCACTATCCCAGCCTCGCCAGCCATCCTGGACACAAGATTGCCGCCGCGCAGATGTCCGGCTTTGGCGGCATGCTTTCCATCCAGGTGAAGGGCGGGCAGAAAGAAGCATTCAAACTCGCCGCCGCCGTCAAACTCTTCACCCACGCTACCAGCCTGGGCGGCGCGCACAGCTTGATCGAGCACCGCGCCTCGGTTGAGGGAGCGGCCACGCGCAGCCCGGTGAACCTGCTGCGCCTTTCGATCGGCCTGGAGCATCCTGACGATCTGATTGAAGACCTGGAGCAGGCGCTAAAGAAACTTTAGCCGCAGATTTGCGCAGACCACCGCAGATCAGAAAAGCTAGCGGCCAATTCTTTTATCCGTATTCATCCGCGGAAATCCGCCGCCAGATTCCTACACTTGGACCTCCACGTTCGCCCGATCTCCTGCTTCCGCGGCAAACAGCGCGGCTGGAGCAAAGCCCATCGTCCCTGCCAGCAGGTTGCGGGGAAATTCGGCCAGGCACGTGTTGTACTCGCGCACGCTCTCGTTGTAATGCTGGCGCGCATAAGCGATGCGATTTTCCGTTGAAGTCAGCTGCTCCTGCAGCAGCAGAAACTGCTGTGACGCCTTTAACGTGGGGTATCGCTCGGCTACCGCAAACAGGTTTCCCACCGCGCCAGTCAATGCCATCTCTGCAACGGCGCGCGTGGCCAGGTCGGCGCCGCTCGTCACTGATATGGCTTGCGTACGAGCCCGGGTTACTGCTTCCAGAGTCTCGCGCTCATGCGTCATATATCCGCGCACCGATTCCACCAGGTTCGGCACGAGATCATGCCGTCGCGCGAGTTGCACGTCGATGTCAGACCAGCCGTTGTGCACCTTGTTCCGCATTCGCACCAGGCCATTGTAGGTCTTAAGCAGCAGGAACAGCAGTCCCGCCGCGACGACGGCAATCGCGATCATTGCGAAAGAAAGTCCCAAGTGCTCCTCCACGCGAACCGGGGCCCACCACCCAAATTCATGGAAGCATTTTACGGTAGCGCCACGCTCTAATAGCTAATTGTATTTTGCTGAGAAATAAATCTTTGCAGCGAACAGACGCTTTGAAGTGAACAGAATATTTACAGTGGAGCTGCTCGGACTCGGGTCAGAATGACAGATTTATGAAAGTATCGCGGAGGAGCATCTCTACTCTTTCCCCGTGCAATTGGCCACGCACTGCACCGTGGAAATCGTGATCTCGGCCTTTTTCTTTTTGTTGATCTCTACCTCTGGCAGCAGGACTACCTGCATAGCGCCATCATCTTTCTGAAATGTGCAGTCGAAAGTACTTGACTGTATGCCATATTGCTTGCACATGCTCTTGGCAAGGATTTCGCGCGCCTGGTCGCGGTGCGCGTAGAGTTCATCGGCCTGGCTGCTGGTGACCACAGCTACCGTCATGGGCACCTGTGATTTCACGTAAATACGTATCTTGTCATCGTCTCGCTCAGGGGTAAAGGGCCCGTACGACTTGAAGGCTGTGATCTCGTATTTCTCTTTTCGCAGATTCACCCAGGCGAACTGCGGCGGATCGGGCAGGTCGCAGTTGCTCACGCAGATCCAGCGATAGGGTGTGACGCGAACATTATTGGCAAAGATCTCATTCAATCCATTCTGGACAAAGGGCGCGGCCACGCCGGTGACGGTCGGATGTTCCGTGTTGCGGGCATCGCGCACTACCACTACCCGCGCGGTATAACTCGCGTAAAAATTGCAGCTGTAGCTGATCCGCGTGACGCCTTCAGTCAGGCAAGCGTAGTCAAGTCGAGCAAGTTGCTCCGGATTGCGGACCGCATTGTTCCAGTCTTCCAGCCGCACCACGCCCACGGAAAATGGCTGCCGCGCTTCGATGTCGAGGCGTACGTGGACCGCTTCCCAGCCATGCGGCGTATAGACCGCAACCCCACTGTGGTATCCCGGCCCAATGCGAAAGCTGTCAGGCTCTTGCGGGACCCAGTCATAGGCCTTTTGCTGCGCCTGCAAACAGGCGGCAAAAACGACTATGGCGTTGAAGAGCAGGAACTTAATCGGTCTCATAACAGAGAGATTATGAGTCGGCCACCCAGGGCGTTCAAATTACGGCAGTACGTCCCAAAGGGGCCATGCCTTTAGGGGCCTGCAGACTGTGGTTCATGGCTGCTGGCTTGCAGCAGAGGCCTCTAATCGCCCGCGCCCAGCACGGGCTGAACTTTGCGATGTGACGCTTTCCACCGCGCCACCCGCAGGCGTATGCGATCAAGATAGAGGTAAACTACCGGAGTAGTAAACAGCGTAAGAGCCTGGCTCACGATCAGCCCGCCCACAATCGCAATGCCAAGCGGCCGCCGCAGCTCAGACCCGGTGCCGCCGCCCAGAGCCAGCGGCAAGCCGCCCAGCAGCGCCGCCATGGTGGTCATCATGATTGGACGGAAGCGGAGCATGCACGCCTGGAAGATTGCTTCCTCCGGCGTTGTGTCCCCGTGGCGCGAGGCAGCTACCGCGAAGTCAATCATCAGAATGGCGTTCTTCTTCACAATGCCGATCAGCAGGATGATCCCGATCAAGGCAATCACGTTCAGATCATTGCCGGTCAGCATGATCGCCAGAATGGCGCCTACGCCGGCGGAAGGAAGCGTGGAGAGAATCGTGATGGGATGAATCACGCTCTCATAAAGCATCCCCAGGACTATGTAGACGGTTACCAGCGCCGCCAGAATCAGCCACGGCTGGCTCTGCGCCGAATCTTTGAACGCCGCGGCCGTTCCCTGGAAGCCGCCATGTACGCTGGCCGGCACACCCAGGTCGCGCATGGCGCCTTCCACCACTTTCGCTGCGTCCCCCAGCGGGACGCCCGGCGCCAGATTGAAAGAGAGCGTAACCGCCGGGAAGAAGCCTTGATGGTTCACCTGCAACGCCGTGTTCGCGGGCTCGTAGCGGGTGAAGGATGAAAGCGGGACCTCTGCTCCCGAGGACGACTTTACGTAGGTGTAATTCAGCGCGCCAGTGCCGGGCAAAAGTTTGGGGTCAACTTCCATCACCACGTGGTATTGGTTCAGCTGCTTGTACATGGTGGAAACCTGCGCCTGCCCGAATGAGGAATACAGCGCGGCATCCACCTGCGCAGGAGTGATTCCCAGCCGCGAAGCCGTATCGCGGTCCACCACCACGTTGGCAGCCAGACCTTTGTCCTGCTGGTCAGAGTTGACGTCGCGCAGCTCGGGTAGCGTTCGCAGCTTGGCCTGGATTCTCGGCGCCCAGTAGTTAAGGTCCTGCAGGACCTCCGACTGTATGGTGTACTGGAACTGCGCGTTGGAGAAACGACCGCCAATGTTCAGATCCTGCGTGGCGGTGAGAAACAGCGTTGCACCCGGGATAACCGCAAGCTTTCCCCGCAACCGGTTGATGATCTGGTCCGCGGTGGCTTTGCGCTCATTGGGCGGCTTCAGCACCACGAACATGCGCCCAGTATTGGAACTTCCCTGGCCGCCGGAGAAGCCCGCCACGTTATTCACCGCCGGATCGGTGAGCACAATTTTCACAAACTGCAGCATCTTGTCGCGCAGCGCCGGAAACGAAATGTCCTGCTCCGCCTGGATCGACCCGCCCAGCCGGCCTGTGTCCTGCTGGGGAAAGAAGCCCTTAGGCGCAACGATGTAGAGGTAGATGCTGAGACATGCGGTGGCAATCGTAACGCCAAGCGTGAGAGGTTGATGCCGCAGCACCCAACTGAGGCCGCCGCGATAGACCTTCAGCATCCCATCGAAAACGCGTTCGCTGGTGCGATACACACGGCCGTGCTTTTTCTCGCTGGCCGGACGCAGGAATTTGGCGCACAGCATCGGCGTGACCGTGAGCGATACCACCAATGACATGGCAATGGCCGTGCTCAGCACCACGGCGAACTCGCGGAACAGCCGGCCCACCAGCCCCTGCATCAGCAGGATGGGAATAAAGACCGCGATCAGCGAGGTGCTCATGGAGAGCACGGTAAAGCCGATCTCGCGCGCGCCGCGGAATGCCGCCTGCACTGGGCCCATGCCCTGTTCCATGTAGCGCGTAATATCTTCCAGCACTACGATGGCGTCATCCACCACGAACCCTGTAGAAATGGCCAGCGCCATTAGTGAAAGATTGTCCACGCTATAGTCCAGCAGATACATCACGCCGAACGTGCCAATCAGTGAGAGGGGCACGGCCACGCTGGGAATAAAGGTCGCGCGCAGATTGCGCAAGAACACAAACACTACCAGCACTACAAGAACAATCGAAATTATCAGCGTGATCTGAATATCGGCCACTGAGGCGCGAATCGTGGTGGTGCGGTCCAGTGCGACATCAAGTTTGATGGCTGCTGGAATAGACGCTTGCAGTTCCGGCAGCAGCGCCTTTACATGGTCCACAGCTTCAATAATGTTTGCGCCGGGTTGGCGAAAAACAATCATCAGCACCGCCGGCTTGCCGTTGGCAACGCCAGTATTGCGTAGGTCTTCCACCGAATCCTGCACGTCGGCCACGTCTTGCAGCCGCACAATCCCGGTGCCATTTCTGGCGACAATGATGTTCTTGTAATCGTCGGCTTTAAAGATCTGATCGTTGTCCGTGATCTGCCAAGCGTTGCCGCCATTCGCCAGTTCGCCTTTGGGACGATTCGCATTCGCCGCGCCCAGGGCGGCGCGTACCTGCTCCACGCCTATGCCCAGCTTACTCAGCAGCGTTGGGTTGACCTCAGCTCGCACCGCGGGCCTGGCGCCGCCGCCGACAAAAACCTGTCCGATGCCCGGTACCTGTGAGAGCTTCTGCGCCAGAATCGAATCAGCCACGTCATACATGCGCGGCTTAGAGATGGTGTCTGAGGTGAGCGAGAGAATCATGATCGGCGCGTCCGCCGGGTTCACCTTGCGCCAGTTTGGCCGCGTCGGCAAGTTCGCCGGCAACTGGCCTAACGCCGCATTGATAGCAGCTTGCACGTCGCGCGCTGCAGCATCGATGTTCCGCGAGAGATCGAATTGCAGCGTAATTCCGGTCGACCCCAACTGGCTGGTCGAGGTCATCTGGTTGACCCCGGCGATGCGCCCGAACTGGCGCTCCAGCGGCGTGGCCACCGATGAAGCCATGGTTTCCGGGCTGGCCCCGGGAAGCCCTGCATTCACGCTGATCACTGGGTATTCCACCTGCGGAATCGGCGCCACGGGCAGGCGGGTGTACGCCAGAATTCCCGCCATTAACACGCCCAGTATCAGCAGCGAGGTCGCTACGGGGCGGCGGATGAATGGTGCAGAAATATTCATGCTTCAGTCCGCTGCTACCGGTTCTTTCTCCGGCCCAATCTCATTGCCGATCTGAAAACGCGAGAACTTGCTCGCCAGCTTATCGAACCAGATATAAATCACTGGCGTGGTGTACAGAGTGAACAACTGGCTCAACAGCAGGCCGCCGATAATCGTGATGCCCAGAGGATGCCGCAGCTCCGATCCTGTGCCGCGTCCAAACGCCAGCGGTACGGCGCCCAGCAAAGCGGCCATGGTCGTCATCATGATCGGACGGAAGCGCAACAGGCTGGCCTGATAGATGGCTTCTTCCGGCGGCTTGCCCTGTTTGCGTTCGGCGTCGAGCGCAAAATCAATCATCATGATGGCATTCTTCTTCACAATGCCGATCAGCAGAATTATTCCTATGAGCGCCACCACCGTCAGGTCATTGCGCGTAATGATCATCGCCAGAATCGCGCCGACTCCGGCGGAAGGCAGAGTCGAAAGAATAGTGACCGGATGAATGTAGCTTTCGTACAGCACGCCCAGCACAATATATACGGTGACCAGCGCGGCCAAAATCAGCCACGGCTCTGATGCAAGAGAGTTCTGGAAAGCCGCCGCAGTCCCCTGGAAGCTGGGATGAATGCTCACTGGCATTCCCATCTCCTGCTCCGCCTGCGCGATGACCTTGGTCGCCTTGCCCAGCGATTCGCCCGGCGCCAGGTTGAATGAAATGGTAACCACCGGGAATTGTCCCTGATGGTTGATGGCCAGCGGGGCCGGCGAAGTCACAAAATGGCTGAAGGTGGAAAGCGGAACCTGCTGCCCGCTAACCGACTTAACATAAATATGGGTCAGGTCAGTGGGATCATTTTGAAATTGCTGCCCCACTTCCAGCACTACGTGGTATTGATTCAGCTGAGTGAAAATGGTGGAAACCTGCCGCTGGCCGAAGGCGTCGTAGAGCGTGTCATCAATGGCCTGAGGCAGAATTCCGAACCGCGCCGCGGTGTCGCGGTCAATGACCAGATCGGCTTTCAGGCCGCCGTTCTGCTGGTCGCTGGCCACATCGCGCAATTCCGGCAACGTGCGCAGCTTGGCCAGAATGCGGGAAGACCAGTCATTCAACTCGGTGGCGTCCGCGTCTTCCAGCGAGTATTGAAATTGTGTGCGGCTCACGCGATCTTCCACCGTAAGGTCCTGCACCGGCTGCATATATAAGGTGATTCCTTCCACCTTGGCAAGTTCGGGTTGCAAGCGAAGGATTACATCTGAAGCCGATGCAGTGCGGTCTTCGTGCGGCTTCAGGTTGATCTGGATGCGCCCGCTGTTCTGCGTTGTATTGGTTCCGTCAATCCCGATAAACGACGACAAGCTGGCTACGTCAGGATCTTGAAGGATGACCTTGGCCAGTTGCTGCTGTCGCTCGGCCATAGAAGCGAAAGATACGCTCTCTGGTCCTTCTGAAACACCCAGGATCACTCCGGTATCCTGCACCGGGAAAAATCCTTTAGGCACGATGAAGTAAAGATAAACCGTCAGCGCCAATGCCGCCGCGGTGGCCAGCAGTGTGATGGTCTGATGTTTCAGGACAAATTTGAGCGTGCGTCCGTAGTACTCAATCACGCGTTCATAGGCGCGCTCTGAAGCCTGGTAGAAGCGGCCATGCTTGACCTTTTTCGGATCTCGGAGCAGGCGCGCCGCCATCATCGGCGTAAGCGTGAGCGATACCAGAGCTGAGATCACGATGGTTACGGCCAGCGTGACGGCAAATTCGCGGAACAACCGGCCTACGATGTCGCCCATAAAGAGCAGCGGGATCAAAACCGCAATCAGCGAAACCGTCAGCGATATGATCGTGAATCCAATCTGTCCCGCGCCCATCAGCGCCGCTTCCAGCGGCGGATGGCCTTCTTCCAGGAAGCGATCGATGTTTTCGATCATCACAATGGCATCATCCACCACAAACCCGGTGGAGATCGTAAGCGCCATGAGCGACAAATTGTCCAGGCTATAGCCCAGCAGGTACATCACGGCAAACGTACCGACGATGGAGAGAGGCACGGCCACGCTGGGAATGATCGTCGCCGAAAGATTGCGCAGGAAGAGAAAAATCACCATCACCACCAGCCCGACGGTGAGCATCAACTCGAACTGCACATCTTTGACTGAGGCGCGGATAGTCTGCGTTCGGTCAGTCAGAATTTCAACTTTTACCTTGTTGCCGATCGCTGCCTGCAATTGCGGCAGCACCTTCTTGATGCGGTCCACCACGCTGATGATGTTGGCGCCGGGTTGGCGCTGTATGTTTACGATCACCGCCGGAGAAAGGTTCATCCATGCAGCTTGTTTTGCGTTTTCCGCTCCGTCAATAATGTTGGCTACATCGCGCAGGCGCACCGGCGCGCCATTACGATAGGTGATGATGACGTCTTTATATTGGTCGCCGGAAACCAGCTGGTCATTGCTGGAGATAGTGAACGCCTGCCGTTGATTTTCCAGAATGCCCTTGGCCTGATCTACATTGGCCTGGCCCAGCACCGTGCGCAGGTCTTCCAGGCTTAACCCGTAGGAAGCCAGCGCTGTGGGATTGGCCTGAATCCGAACCGCCGGTTTTTGTCCGCCGCTAATCGACACCATACCCACGCCCGTGAGCTGGGAGACTTTTTGCGCCAGCGTTGTATCCGCCAAGTCTTCTACCTTGGAGAGCGGCAAACTGTCTGAGGTGAGCGCCAGTGTCAGGATTGGGGCATCAGCGGGATTAACTTTGCTGTAGATTGGCGGGTTGGGCAGATCGCGCGGCAGGAAGGTGGTGGCGGCGTTGATCGCGGCCTGTACCTCCTGCTCGGCAATGTCGATGCTCTGCTCCAGGTTGAATTGCAGCGTAATTACCGAGCTGCCAAACGAACTGGTGGAGGTCATCTGGCTTAAGCCGGGCACCTGGCCAAACTGGCGCTCCATTGGCGCGGTAACGGATGAGGCCATCACCTCCGGACCGGCACCGGGGTAAAACGTGATCACCTGAATGGTGGGGTAGTCCACCTGCGGCAGCGCAGAAACCGGCAATTGCAGGTAGGCCACTATGCCTACCAATAGCAGCCCGATCATCAGCAGCGAAGTGGCTACCGGACGCAGGATAAATAATTTTGATGGACCGCCGTTGGCCATTGTGTCTGCTTCGCTGAAACCCTTCTACTGCCCCTGACCCTCGCCAGTCTGTTCCTGTTGTGGCTGCTGGCCTCCGCTGCGAATTTCCACGTGCGTGCCGGGCTGGAGTTTATCCTGTCCGTCCGTCACCACCATCTCACCCGGGCGGATACCCTGGCTGATTGCAGAGAAGTTCCCTTCCGTGAAAACCACGGTCACCGGACGCATGTCCGCAGTCTTGTCCGGCTTCACCGTAAAGACGTAAGTTCCCTGCGGGCCGCGCTGAATGGCGGCTGTCGGGACGACCGTATTATTCTTCCGCACCTCCAGCAGCAGATGAATGTTGACAAACTGGTTGGGCCAGAGCGAACGATCGCGGTTTTCAAAAACTGCTTTCAGTTTTCCCGTGCCCGTGGTGGTGTCAATCTGGTTGTCGATGGTGGTCAGCGACCCAGTGGCGAGTTTGGTCTGGTCATCACGGCTATAGGCGTCGACAGAAAGCTTGCCTTTGTTCATGTGCTGGGAAACCGATTGCAGATTGTCCTGGGGCAGGCTGAAGATCACGGCAATGGGCTGTAGCTGCGTAATCACCAGCAGGCCATTGGGGTCGGATGCATGCACCATGTTGCCTACGTCAATCTGCCGCAGGCCGATTCGGCCGCTCACCGGCGCAGTGATTCGCGTGTACACCAGGTTCAACTTTACCGTGTCAACCTGCGCCTGGTCGGCCCGAACGGCGCCATCGAGCTGTGCTTCTAGGGATCCTTGAGTATCGAACTGCTGCTTGGGAATCACGCCATCTTTATAGAGTTGCTGAAACCGCTCTAGGTTCAGCCGCGCATCTTTCAACGCCGCCTGGTCTTTGAACAGCGTCGCCTGTGCCTGACTCAACTGTACTTCGTAAGGGCGGGGATCGATCTCCGCCAGCAATTCACCTTCCTTGACCTCTTGTCCTTCTTTTACGTTTACCCTGATCAGTTGGCCGTCGAGGCGGCTCTTGACCGCCACGGTGTTGAAGGCTTCCACCGATCCCAGGCCATTCAGCAGCACGGGTAAATCGCGGACTTCGGCCTGAGCCACGGCAACGGGAACCGTCATTTGACCACCGCCCCGGCCGCCTTTGCCGGAGCCAGAACCCCCGCCGCCCTTTTGCTTGGAATCAGCGCTGGTCTTGCCGCAGCCGCCCAGGATCAAGGCCAGACAAACGGATATTATGATGCGTCCGGCCAAATTATTAGACAATGGTTTCAACATCTGTCCTCTCAGGGGCAGGATCTTGGAAATCTGAAATCCTATACAGACTTCGATTTTTCAGCAATTGCCGGCTATCCGGCGGGGGCCGGTGCCGCTAGGAATGTGCCGATGCATTCTCACCGCGCCAACTATTCTATTTGACGGCAGAATTGGCCTTTGCAACGCTAGTTTTTGTAAATAATTGTTAAAAGGTATTAGGTGGTAAACGAACGTTTAACTTGAAATTGACAATCGGGTTCCTTGCACACTTGGCCACACATGGAACTCCCGATTGGCGCTGGCTTGGTTTCGGCCGATGAATTCGATCCTTTTTTTGTGCTACATTTTGCACAGCGACTCAGATGGCCGATTTGTGACGGCCCGGAGAGTGTATGGGCACCATTACCAGGCTGACATTCGCGGAATACGAAAAACTCCCGGAAAAAGAGGGAACCCGGTATGAGCTCGATGAGGGAACACTTCTGATGGAGCCGTCGCCTGCGCTCCGTCATAATCTAATACGCCAGAGGATCGCCGCGCAGTTAACACAGTTTGTGCGCTCCCATGATCTGGGCATCATTGTGGAAGAGATGGACTTCCGTCTTGGAACCGATACCGTTCGAAATCCCGATGTCGCCTTTATTACACGTGACCAATTGCGAAATATCGATCCTGACTATTCTCCTGTAGAAGGGGCTCCCGCGCTGGCGGTTGAGGTTATTTCACCCACCAATCTGGCGCAGGACACTGCCAAAAAAGTGCGGCAGTATCTTGAAGCTGGGTGCCATACCGTCTGGCTTGTTTATCCCGCTCTGAGGCTGGTTGAGATCCACGATGCAGACGGGGCACGGCGCATTATTGAACCAGAATCAATTCAAGAGGCAAAACTGTTCTCGAACGCCACGTTTTCACTTTCCTTGACGACTCTTTTTGACGATGTCTTCAAGCAATAAACCCCTTCGGGAATCCTGCTCACCTCGCTCCCTGTCCTTTCAGCGCTTTTCCCGCCATCGCCCCAGTCACTTTTCCATTTTCAAATGCCACCTGACCGTTGACCAGGACGTACTTCACTCCTTCCGCCAACTGCGCTGGCTGGGTATATGTGGCTTTGTCGATGATGGAGTTCGGGTCAAAGATGGTGATGTCAGCAAAGAAGCCTTCTTTGATCAGGCCGCGGCCTAGCAGGCGTTCGCGCTGAGCCGGGAGCGACGTGATTTTACGAATCGCCTGCTCCAGCGGCAGCAATTGCAGATCGCGGATGTAGTGCCCCAGGAAGCGTGGCATACTGCCAAACGCGCGCGGATGCGTGTGGGGTTCAAACAACGGCCCATCCAAAGACAGTTCGCCTACGTCGAGTCCGATGCTGGTCCAGGGCTGCCGCAATCCGGTTTGCAGGTCTTCCTCGCTGGCGATGAAATAGAGCGCGCCGGAAAGACCCTTGTCGGCCAGGATGAAATCAAACAGCGCATCCAACGGGTCTTTCTTCTGTAGCGACGCGATCTCCGCCACGGTCTTGCCCGTATATTGTTTCAGCTCCGGATTCACCACGGACGCCACCATCACTCCGGGGGCTCCGCCGGAATCAAGATAAAGGTTTTCCCAAGTGCGCTCGCCGGTGGCTGACATCTCGGTTTTAATTCGCTGCCGCACGGCGGGATCGTGTAATCGTTCCAGTAGCTTGTTCAGGCCGCCATCGGCCACCCACGGTGGCAGGCTCGAAGCCAGGGCCGTCATTCCCGCCAGGTAAGGATACATATCGGCGGTCACATCCTGGCCACTATCGCGCGCCCCTTGAATCATGCCAACGATCTGGACCATTCCTCTGGCGCGGCTCTTGCCACTGACCTTCAAATGAAATATTTCCACAGGAATATGTGCTTCCTGGCCAATGCGCAAGGCTTCGCGCACGGCAGCTATCTCATTCAGGCCCTCGCTCCTCATGTGCGAGGCGTATATCCCGCCATACTGCGCCGCCACTTTGGCCAGTTCGATCAGCTCTTCCGTCTTGGCATAGTGTCCCGGCGGGTAGATGAGCGCCGTGGAAAGCCCCAGCGCACCCTCCTGCATGGCCTGCGCCACCAGCGCCTTCATCTTTTCCAGCTCTTCGACCGTGGGAGCGCGATTTACGTCGCCCAGCACCGCTTCGCGCACCTGCGCCGCGCCAACATACGTGCCGATGTTGATGGGCGTACCTGCCTTCTTCAGCCGCTGCCAGTATTCCTCCAGCGTGGTCCAGTCAATCTTGAGGTGATAGGGATCAAGCCCCGGCTGGGCTGCCGCGATGGTCAGCGCATTCTGCGGCGCAATCGATCCGCCTTCCCCAGTGATCTCCGTGGTAATGCCCTGGGACAGCTTGCTCAACGAGCGATTATCGATCAGCAGCGCCGTCTCCGACTGGCCCAGCATGTCAATGAATCCCGGCGCGAGCGTCAGCCCCGTGGCGTCAATCACCTTCTTTGCCTGAGCGTTCTTCAGATTGCCAATGGCGGCGATACGTTCGCCCTTAATTGCAATGTCGCCCGAATACCAGGGATTGCCGGTGCCATCGATGATGCGGGCGCCATGGATGAGAATGTCATAGGTTGAACCAGTCTGGGCGAAGCAAGCCGTCCACGCGAAAACGCAAAGAAAAGAAAAGCAGCACAATGCACCGAAGGAACGAAGTTTCATGCCGTGCAGAGTAAATCAAATTGCAGAAGAGAGAAAGCAGGCTGACCATGAAGTGCGGGGGAAAGAAAAATGGCACAGCGTGAATAGCTGTGCCATTGAATTCTGTTGCCGGTCTTGCGCCGGGTTAAAGCTGCGGTGGCGGCGTTGGCTGCGGCGTTGCCGCAGGCTGGTCCACCGGAGGCTGCTGTGCAGGTTGCATTGTTGGCTGATCCTGCGGAGCCGTGTTCTGCGGCGTTTGCGGAGGAGTAGTTCCGGGCGCGGCTGCGCCGGCCGGGATGGTCCAAACTTCAACCTTGTTTCCCGGTTCACTGGCTGCTTTTACCTGAATGCGTTGGGGATCGATTCCCTTGGATTTGGTCAGGTACGTCATTGCGTTCTGGGCACGCCGCAAGGCCATTCCGGAACCTTCACCCGACTGGGCCGAGCCGGAGAGCACAGCATTGAGGTTGGGGTCCTGTTGCATCTTGAGTGCAACATCGTCCAGCACCGCCTTGGAGCGGTTGTCCACATAAGCGCTGCCGGTCTTAAAGTCGAGTTCCATCAGCTTTTGTGCCGTGGGCATGGCTGGCGCGGGAGCTTCCACATTTACTGTCGTCACGGTGGAGGCGCTCAACTGCCGATCATCAAAAGCTGTCGCACGGACGGAGATCGGTCCGGGCCCGGCATCGGTGGTGTCCAGAGTAGCCTGGTTCTTGTTGGAAGAGAGCTTGCCGCCATTGGCAACATAGGTAACGTTTAGCGGCCGATTGTCCGGACTGACAGCGTCACAACTGATTGTGGCGCTTTCACCGGCGCGCAGGCTGGCGGGAGAAGCGCTGCAGGTAATCCGCGGCGGTGTGGCGTTAGCGGAACCCGCTGGCCCCGCATCCGGGGCATTGCTGAACGAAGGCTGGATCGGCGGCAGTACTGCTGCATCGCTCACGTCCATCACTTCTACGCCATCTCCGACGTGAATATCTTCCAGCGCCGTCAGAATCATGGCAGTCGCGCTCTTCTGGTGCACCTGCAGGACCATCATATCCCCCAGGGTGCGTCGCGGCAGGCTGGAAAAATCGCCCGTTGGCAGCCTCTGTGGCCGTACCTGGGTGTCATCCACGGGAGTGGCCTTAAGTGAAAGTCCGGCCTCAGGATCGTGATACGTATAGGAAAAGGTTCTGGTTGCGCGAAGATAATCCCCCGGCTTGAGCCCCTTGTCTGCTCCTATGTTGAGATAAACCTTGTGCTTGGAGCCGAGGAAAGAATCGAATTCCTTGGCCATCAGGATGCGACCCTGGGGTTTTCCGCTGGGCGGAGTGTAATGTTCCAGTGCAACGTTGCGGAAGGGCGGAGCCGGGCGCTCCACGAATGGTATGGCGATGTCGCCAGGTATCACGTCGGCGCAGCTCAACTCGAAAGCCGCAATTCCGGTGTCTTTTTGTACGCCGGTCAATCGAACGATCGCGAGTTCCAGATACGGCTCACCGGCGTTGCGAACTGCCGCTTTTTGCCCGCTATACAGTTCATAATGGTTCAGGTCCCGCACAGGCCGGACAATCTGGTAGCGGTCCCCTTCTTTCAGACCCTGCCCATGGATAAAGACTATGTCAGACGGCCCGGCAAACCGTGTCTGGTCCGGACTGTTATGACCAGCCGCGACGAACAGCTTGTCCGGAACTTTTTCCGAGCTGATAAACCCCGAGCAGTACATATCATTGGACGTGGGTGCATTGCCGACGTCAAATGAGTGGGCGGAGCGAGGTTGGCCTGTGGACGCCGGTGGCGTCTGTTGCGATTGGCCCAGCTTCGGCAAAAGAGTGCTCGCCATCGCCAGCAGTATTAGTCCTGTTTTTCTCATAACTACCCTCCATACCTTTGCCGCGGGGCGCAGAGCGTCCCGGGTGGAACATATCACCGCCTTTCATTCGACTTCAACTAAACTCTTATTTACTAAGCAGATACGCTTAATTACAGAAGTTCATTCCCTTCTTGCATTCGGTGCTTGAATCTGTGATTTTCGCTCACGTATGATGGCCAGCCTTATCTAAATGTAATGAATGGAACATCATCCAGTTACGCGCCACGCTTCCTGCCGGCCCGGCTGCCCCGAGTCTGCGTAGCCATTGCCGCGCCCAACCCACCAGAGATGGTGCAAAGGGCCGACATGATCGTCAGGGATAACCCATTTATTGAGTTCAGGTTAGATTATCTTTCCAAGCCAGCTCTGGGACTGGCTAAGCTCAAGACCTTTGTAGAGTTCCATCCCGAAGCGTTGATCGTAGCCACCTGTCGTCGTACGGTGAATGGCGGCAAGTTCCGCGGAACTATTGCCTCCCAGTTAGATATTCTGGCAAAAGCGGCCAATCTGGGCTGCCATCTGGTTGACGTTGAGCTTGAGACAGCGGCCCAGATGAAGCCTGCCGACTTTAACCGGCTGCGGCGCTCGGCCAACCTGATTCTTTCTTTTCATGACTTTCGCGGCACCAAGAAACTGGAAGAGACCTTTGCGAAGATGCGGCAGTATCCCGCTGACTTCATCAAAATCGTCACTACCGCAAACTCCCTCTATGACAACGTGGTGATGATGAAGTTTCTGGAGAAATATAGCCACTCGCATTCGCTGATCGGGCTCTGCATGGGCGAGCAGGGAGTTATCAGCCGCGTGCTCTGCGTGCGTGCGGGCAGCCAGTTCACCTTTGCCGCCGCTAATCCCGGTGAAGAAACGGCCCCAGGGCAGCTGACCGCCCGCACTCTGCGCGAGACCTATCGCATTGACCAGGTGGACGCGGCAACGCGCGTTTATGGAGTTGCCGGCGACCCGGTGGCGCATTCGCTCTCGCCGGCAATGTTGAACACCGCTTTCCGCCGGGAGAACGTCAATGGCGTTTACCTGGCGTTGCATGCCAAGACCCTGGACGATCTGCTGGCCTGCGTTCGCGATATTCCCATTGCCGGGCTCAGCATCACCATGCCGTATAAAGAGCAGATACTGAAGCATCTGGACAAGACCGATCCCTGGACCACAAAGGTTGGCGCCTGCAACACGCTGGTCCGCAGCCAGGATGGCAAGCTCTATGGCTTCAATACAGACGTCAACGGCGTGGTCCGCCCCCTGGAGATTCGCATTCGCCTGCAAGGCGCAAAGGTCCTTGTCCTGGGAGCCGGAGGCGCGGCCCGGGCCGCGGTCTTCGGATTGAAAGAACGCGGCGCAGAGGTCTACATTCTGAATCGCACTGCGGCCGCGGCGCAAAAGCTGGCCAGACAGGCACGCGCCAAAGCCATCAACCGCACCATGCTAAAGAAACTGGAATTTGACGTGATCATCAACGCTACACCGGTGGGCATGGAAGGCAATCGTGATCCGCTCCCGATCTCCGAGCAGGAGTTAAAGGCGAAATATTTTTTCGAGATGATCTACACTCCGGCGGAAACCCGCCTGGCCAAGATGGCCCGCGCCCACGGCCTGCAGGTGATACCGGGCTCAGAGATGTTTGTCCAGCAGGGTGCCCGCCAGTTTGAGATTTGGACCGGCAAGCCCGCGCCTCTTGCCGATATGCAGCGCGTGGTCGATCATACACTGGCCCAGCAAGCTGCCGCTCAGGCCGCCGAAGGCAAAGAAGCAAGAAAAGGAAAGTAAGTAGCTGGTTTGTATCAGGGCACGGCTTCAGCCGCCGCGAAAAATGCCTGAAGGAAAAACACACGTAATGGGCATGAGTTTACTCATGTCGTCAAGGAGACTAGAAGGAAACTGTTAGAGAATGCTTCCCTAGGAATGAAATAAAGCCGATGTATCAGTTCGGCCCGCGAAGTTACATGCCAATGCGAGTTCGAACGAGGGTCGCAAGCTAATCGATACCCTGCAACCGAAGGAATCAAGCCGTAGACATATAGCTCACCACTACGGGTGCCCTGCGTCTAACCCACACGCTTCCAAGGAGGCCACCATGAAACCCTATCGCAGCTGTTTGTCTTTGCTCGCATCATTCTGTCTGATGTTTGGCTTCATCCTTATTCATGCCCAAACATCCGTGCTCGACGCCCAGTCGCAAAGCGAGGTCATCAACAAAATCGCCAGCATGCTTAACGAGAACTATGTCTTTCCTGATGTCGCCGACAAAGCGGGCAAGTTCGTGCAGGCACAGATGGCCAAAGGCGAATACAAAAACATCACGCGGCCCCAGGACTTTGCCGAACGGCTTACTCATGATCTCCAGAGCATAAGCCATGACAAGCACATGCGCGTCTTCCTGGCTCCGCCGCAGGCAGACAAGAAAGAAGACCCTGCTGAGCGCGAGCTGCGCTTCATCCACCAGGACGCGCGCAACAACTTCGGCTTTTACAAACTGGAGCGGCTCTCAGGAAACGTCGGCTATCTAGACTTGCGCGGCTTCTCTCCTGCCGACCATGGTGGCGCGACGGCCATCGCGGCGATGAATTTTCTAGCCAACTGTGACGCCGTGATCATCGACCTGCGCAAAAACGGCGGCGGCGATCCCAGCATGATCCAGCTCATCAGTTCGTATTTCTTCAAAGAGCCCACCCACCTCAACAATCTTTACTGGAGAAAGGGCGACCATACGGACCAGTTCTGGACCTTGCCTTACGTGCCGGGCAAAAGCATGGCTGACATGCCGCTTTACGTGCTCACCAGCAGCCGGACATTTTCTGGCGCTGAAGAATTTACCAACAACATGAAAGTGCTGGCACGCGCCAAGATCATTGGCGAGACAACTGGCGGCGGAGCCAATCCAGGCGGATTTTTTCCGCTTGCTGCCGGT
This sequence comes from Candidatus Angelobacter sp., assembly GCA_049802395.1. Taxonomy (GTDB): domain Bacteria; phylum Acidobacteriota; class Terriglobia; order Terriglobales; family Acidobacteriaceae; genus Angelobacter. The sequence goes on along the minus strand of JBARMK010000300.1, from coordinate 984 downwards.
TTGGGAATGTTTATTCCTACTGGCCGCGCCGTAAATCCAGTGACAAAAACAAACTGGGAGGGCACGGGAGTGGAACCGAATGAGAAGGTTCCCGCCAAAGAAGCCTATAACGTGGCATACAAAGAGGCTCTGCAGCAGATCGCGTCCAATGCGAAGGACCCTCAAGCCAAGGCCGAGGCAGCGTGGGCTGAGGCCGCAGTGGACGCTCAATTACATCCAGTCAGCGTCTCCGCCCAGGACCTGGAGCATCTTGCGGGAAATTATGGAACCAGGCACGTTACGGCCACTGGCGATCAACTGTTCTTGCAGTTAGGCGACGGGCCGAACATGAAATTGGTAGCCATGTCGCCGGATACCTTTGCCATGGATGGCGCCGACGCTCCGCGTTTGCGCTTTGCGACAGATGGTTCGGGAAAGACGGGAAAGCTGATCGAGATGTATCCAGACGGCCGGCAGAATGAGCTAGCGCGGCAGTAGGTTTAGCCAGCGGACTCGCTCCGCCAACGGACCGGATGAGCACCGCTTTGTCAGCCTAAATTCGAAAAGCGTGTACGACCGAGACAAACTAGAAGCGGTGCGGCAATGGAATTCCATTTCCGCTCATGATGGAATATGGACCCTCGATTTATACCAGAGTTAATAGCTATCTACATACTTGTCGGGCTTCCTGTAGTTCACATATAAATTCTTCAATCACCCCTTAAGGAAGTTCCTCTGACCTTCTGTTTCACCGGAAGTATGGTTTCTATATCTTGTGAGCCCTCGTGTCAAAAGAAAATGCTCTTCTTCTCGTCCTGTCTATCACAACTTTCTATCGCCGTATCACCCTCATGGAGGTGAAATTTATGCTTCGATTCGCGTTGCGGTGCCTGCTGGCTGTTCTGCTGTTCGCTTCGGTTGCTTTGTCCCAGGTCAGCCCCGATCTTGAACAAGGAATGAAGCCTTATGGCTCCTACCATGGTGGGGCCATAGACCAGGTGAGCC
>JBARMK010000299.1:0-11728 GCA_049802395.1 Candidatus Angelobacter sp. | reverse complement strand
GCTGACTACATTATTCTCGACATCCTCAAACAGAGCGGTGGCACGGCCGTCGCTGTCTCCGATGACGAGATCTTCGGCGGCGTAAAAGAATGGGCGAGCAAGGAAGGGCTGTTTGCCTCTCCTGAAGGAGCCGCCTGTTTGCCTGCGTATCAGCGATTGCTGCGTGAGGGTTTCCTAAAGCCAACGGACAAAGTTGTGATCTTCAACACCGGCTCCGGGCTGAAATATATTGATGTGATTGCGCAGGCATTGAAGTTAGGTGTGTAAGCCATTTCAATTCAAGGATCGATCCTTTTTTTGCGAGGCCCAATTTCTTGCGAGGTTCAGGGTTGCGTTGCAGTAAGACCAACCCAAAATATTCTAGAATTAATTCGTGCTGTTCGCGTTATTCGCGGCTAAATCTGTTTCTGTTTGAAACCATGTCAACCGACCGCCTCTACTATCACGATTCTTTTCTCTTCGACTTCGACGCTCGCGTGGTCGAAGCGCTTGACCGCAATGGCAGGACGGCCATCGTGCTCGACCGTACCGCCTTTTATCCGACCAGTGGCGGCCAAGTGCATGATCTCGGCATGCTGACAGCCGATGGCCAGCAGATTGCCGTTACCGAAGTTGCCGATGAAGAAGATGGGCGCATTTTGCACTTCGCCGATGCACCGCTGGCAGTTGGAACTAACGTACATGGTAGCGTCGACGCTTCTCGTCGGCGTGACCATGTGCAGCAGCATTCTGGGCAGCATGTGCTTTCCGCTGCATTTATCCGGCTGTTCAATATGCCAACGGTCAGCTTCCACATGGGCGTGGAAAGCTGCACTATCGATCTGGAGAGCGCGGGCCTCTCTGCCACTCAAGCCCAGAAAGCGGAATACCTGGCCAACGAGGTGATGGCCGAAGATCGTCCGGTGAGCATCCGCTTTGTGCCGCTGGAAGAAGCGCGGCAACTCGGCCTGCGTAAGCTGCCCCCGAAACAAACTGGCGACTTGCGGCTCATCGATATTACGAACTTTGACCTTACTGCCTGCGGCGGGACCCACGTCCGCGCCACTGGCCAGATCGGCAGCATCCTCCTGCGCAAAATCGAGAAGGTGAAGCAGGGCGTGCGTGTGGAATTTGTCTGCGGGCTTCGCGCTGTGAATACTGCGCGCCGCGACTACACGACGCTCACTGAAGCCGCCACGCTTTACTCCAGCCATATCTATGATGTGCCGGAGCAAATTCATAAGTCGCTGGCGGAAAGCAAATCCGCGTGCAAGGCCCAGCACAAGCTGCTAGAAGAACTGGCGGCACTCTATGCAGAGCGGCTGCTCGCTCAGGCCTCAGGAGGGCTGCGCGTTATCGCAGAGGTTTTTCCTGAGCGCGATGCGCTCTTCATTAAGCTGCTGGCGCAAAAATTGACAGCAGGGAAGCCGGATGTGGTCGCTTTACTTGCCTCCGGCGCCGGCCAGCCTACGCTGGTCTTCGCACAGAGTCCCGGTCAGAAATCCAACATGGGACAGCTCATGAAGGACGCAATGGCGCAACTTGGCGGTCGCGGTGGCGGCTCGGCGGACATGGCACAGGGTGGCGTGACGGCGGGTCTTGGAAATATGGAAGACGTTGAGAGAGTCTTGCACTTGACTGCAGCAAAGTTCCAGGCGGGCCAGTCGCTTTCATGATCTGCGAGCTGCTTTCACGGCCTTAAGTCGATGGGGTTGTGAGCGCCTTTGATCCCAAAGGCGCTCTTAGCCCGAAATCAATTAACTGAGATTTACACAACCCTGAAAAAGCTTCTCCAGAAATGAGTTTTTACGCTTGAGAATGGGCGGCATTCTGCGGAGCAAACCAGCGCTGAAGCAGAAAAACCGATCCGAGGATGACAAATGAGACCACGATGATCGCCGCATTCCCGAGCGCGGAGATATCCAGCGCGTTTGTCAGGTCCGGCGCTTCCGCCATTGGCGTGTAGCTGACCGCGGCCATCGCGGTATAGTGCATGGCTGGAATCGCAAAGCCCATGATTAGTGAGCAAACGATCTTGGCTGACTTTTCCGGCTTATCTTCGCGAAACAGGAATGTCAATCCCAGTGCTGCCAAAGAGACCACTACTGCGATCATCACGGACAAGACAACGAATGCCGTGTCCCAGTGGTGCATAGCAGGCAGCCGCATGGCAGCCATTCCCGTGTAGTGCATGCCGGAGATGCCGGTAGCCATCAGCGAACTTCCAGCAACGACATGAAGAAGGCCGACGCGTGGACGGCTTATGACGAAGAGCGCGACAAACGATGCGCCGATCGCTGCTACCAGAGACAGAATTACAGTTGGAATATGGTAATAAACTTCTACTGGTAAGTGGTAGGCGAGCATTCCTGTATAGTGCATAGACCAGATGCCTGTACCCATTGCGATGGCGCCCCCAAATAACCATGCCAGGCGCGCATTGTTTCGCGCCGCTGTGACCCGTCCTGCAAGGTCAAGCGCAGCGTACGAAGCGCAAATGGCAATCAGCACTGATAGGGCCACCAACCGATAGTCGTAGGTCGACGCGATAGATGTAGATGCATTCACGATACTTTCTCCTTCTATTACATGGGCTTTGATGGACCTTCTTAGACTGGGGGATTTGCGAAAGATTAAGTTATTCCCATAATGGCTCACAAGTTACTAAAGTAATATTATTATTTTACAATTATTTATGTGGTAAAGAGCTCTCAGGCCAGAGCTTAATAAACCTAAACTGTTTAAGGGAATTAATATCATTTACCTGGAACGCCGATGGCTTTGACACTTTGGGAGCGCAGCAGAAGCTGTTCTCGGTCGTGCCCATCAGGTACGCGAGACTGGTCAGGGAACGAGAAACTGATCCACTTTCTTCCATTCATCGGTATTTCAGAATGGACGAATTGCCAGAATTTTTCAGCGGTTAAAGCCTCTCTTCTTTTTTGAAGACGCAACTTACGCACGCTGAACGCCGGGCGTTTGAGACGATGCCTTAAATCCTAGGCTTTAGCCCCTGCGAATTGACCTCATCGGAAATCGGAAAATTTTAATTCAAGTTCCAAATCCTGAAATTCCGCCGTCATAATGGCAACTCCCCGCTGAACCATTTAATATGTCCTGCGTCTAAGAGTTCCCAAGCTGCTCAAGAGGTGGTGCCATGAAGAAGACGATCAGCGTCACGGTGAACGGCGTGACCCATCAAAGCGAAATCGAGCCGCGGCTGCTGCTGGTGCAATACATACGCGATGTCCTGAATCTGACGGGAACACATGTGGGCTGTGAGACCTCGCTCTGTGGTGCGTGCACGGTCATGGTTGACGGGCAAGCGGTGAAATCATGCACTATGCTGGCGGCCCAGGCCGATGGCTCCACCGTGACCACCATTGAAGGGCTGGCGCAGGGCGGCGAACTGCACCCCGTGCAGAGCGGATTCTGGGAGCATCACGGACTGCAATGCGGCTACTGCACTCCGGGCATGATCATGACGGCGGCGCAGATTTTGCAGCGCAACCCTGACCCCACGGATGAAGAGATTCGCCACGGCCTTGAAGGCAATCTCTGCCGCTGCACCGGGTACCAGAACATTGTCCAGGCAGTGCAATGCGCGGCGAAGAAGATGAAGTCAAAAAGCGTGGCGCGCTAGGCGGTAAAACCGTTTACCACAGGGGACACGAAGGAACACAAAGGAACAGAGAAGGAAGATCGGATCTTGGAGTTAGAAAACAAACGACGGCCCGATTCAGAGTAAACAAACCCAGGCATTGTAAAAAGCGGTTCAGTCGATAACGAAGTCAGGCTAATCCTTTGTGTCCCTTTGTATCCTTTGTGGTTGAGTTTGTTTCTTTAGAGCGGAGGGCGATATGGCGGAAAAGACCGTAGGCAAACCAATCAAGCGCACCGAAGATCCCCGGCTGATCCAGGGGCTGGCGCATTATGTTGACGATATTCGGCTGCCCGACACTCTGCACGCGGCATTTCTGCGCTCCATCTACGCGCATGCAAAGATCAAGAGCATTGACACCAATGCTGCCCAGAAGCACCCGGGCGTGGTGGCAGTGTATACGGGTAAAGACGTGGCCAGGATCGGCCCGGTGCCCTGCGCTGCAGCGCTGCCCGAATTGAAAGTTCCGGACCATCGTGCGCTGGCGACAAGCAAAGTGTATTTCGTGGGACATCCGGTGGCCGTGGTGGTGGCGGAAACCAAATCCGCGGCGCGCGATGCCGTGGACCTGATTGAAGTGGATTATGAAGAGCTGCCGGTGGCGCTGGATGAAGAGAAAGCCGCTGGCGCGAAGAGCCCGGTAATACATGATCGATTTGGAACGAACGTCGCGTACAAGCTGACGGCCGGCGAAGGCGATATTGAGGCGGCGCTTAAATCGGCCGATCAGGTAATCAAGCAGAGGGTTCTGCACAAGCGGCTGGCGCCCATCGCGATGGAGCCACGCGGCGTGCTGGCACGCTACTATCCCGGCGAGCAGGAGCTCACGCTGTGGACCTCGACGCAGATTCCCCACCTTTGCCGGACGCAGGTGGCCATCATGCTGGGCATGCCGGAAAACAAGCTGCGCCTGATTACCCCGGAGGTCGGCGGCGGCTTTGGCTCCAAGCTCAACGTATATGCGGAAGAAGCGCTGATGGGGTGGATATCGATGCAGCTCAACCGTCCGGTGAAATGGATTGAAAGCCGGCGCGAGAACATGCAGGCCACTATCCACGGCCGCGGCCAGACCGGCTATATTGAAATTGGCTTCAAGAAAGATGGCACGCTCACCGGCCTGCGCTACAACGTCTTTGCCGACATGGGCGCGTACTTCCAGTTGCTGACTCCGGCGATTCCCACTCTGACCGGGCTGATGCTCTCTGGCTGTTACAAAATTCCTGCGATTCAGATCAACGTGACCGGCGTCTTCACCAACAAAATGGCGACGGATGCGTATCGTGGCGCGGGACGGCCGGAAGCAACGTATGTGGTGGAGCGCGCGCTGGACCTGGTGGCGGCAGAGCTGAAGAAAGATCCGGTGGAAGTCCGCCGCAAAAATTTCCCGCAGCCAAACGAGTTCCCTTTCAAGACCGCAACCGGCCTCTTCTACGACAGCGGCAACTACCAGGGCGCGTTGGATAAGGCGCTGAAGATGGTCGATTACACCAAGCTTCGCGACGAACAGAAAACGGCGCGCAAGGAAGGCCGCCTGATGGGAATCGGCGTGTCGACCTATGTTGAGATTTGCGCGCTTGGCCCTTCAGCGGCCATGCCGGCCGGAGGCTGGGAAAGCGCCACCGTCCGCGTTGAGCCGACGGGAAAAGTCACGGTGCTGACGGGCGCTTCTCCGCACGGGCAAGGCGAGGAAACATCTTTCGCGCAGATTGCCGCCGACGAACTGGGCGTTGGTGTGAACGACGTGACGGTCATTCATGGTGATACGGCCATCGTGCAATACGGTATTGGTACGTTTGGCAGCCGCGGCCTCGCGGTGGGCGGCACCGCCGTTTATTTGGCGATCCAGAAGCTGAAGGAGAAAGCCAGCAAGATTGCCGCGCACCTGCTGCAGTGCGAGAAAGCTTCATTTGTCGATGGAAAATTCTGCGCCGACGGAAAAGGCAAAGGCAGCGTGCCGGAGCCAGCAATGCCCGTCGGTCAGGCTCCCGCCGCCGCGTTGCCCGAACCACATACCGGCGGAAAAACTTTGACCATGATGGACATTGCGCTGGAAGCGCACGTCGCCAAAAATCTTCCCGCAGACATGGAGCCTGGACTTTCCGCGACGTCATTCTTCGAACCGAAGAATTTTACCTTCCCCTTTGGCACGCACATTGCCGTGGTGGAGATCGATAAAGAGACCGGCGAGATCGACTTCCGCCGCTACGTAGCCGTTGATGATTGCGGAAAGCAGATCAATCCGATGCTCGTCGAAGGCCAGATCCACGGCGGAATCGTGCAATCTCTGGGGCAGGCTCTCTATGAAGAGATTGTCTATGACGATCAGGGACAGCTCGTGACGGGAACGCTGATGGACTACGCTCTGCCGAAAGCGGTAATGGTCCCGCATCTTGAGCTCGACAGCACGGAGACACCGTCGCCGGTGAATCCGCTCGGGGCCAAGGGTGTAGGTGAGGCGGGGACAATCGGGGCGACCCCGGCCATTGTCTCGGCAATAGTTGACGCTCTGTCCCCATACGGCGTGCGCCATCTCGATATGCCGCTCAAGCCGTAAGTTCTCTGGAAGATCATTAAAAAGAATGCAGCAGGCGCCGCGTAAGCGCAGTCACAGGCAAGAGCGCCTGTGCCACACAAAGGAGTTCTATGATCCCAGCAAGTTTTGATTACATCGCCGCCAAAAGCCTGGACGAAGCCATCTCGCTCCTTGGCAAGCATAAAGACGACGCCAAAATCCTGGCCGGCGGACACAGCCTGCTTCCTGCCATGAAGCTGCGTCTGATGCAGCCCAGGATTCTCATCGACCTGGGCCGCATCAAAGACCTCTCCTATATTAAGGAAGAAGGCGGTCAGCTCCGCATCGGCGCCATGACCACGCACTTCCAGGTTGAAATTTCCGACCTCCTGCGCCGCTCCTGCCCGCTACTGCCGGAAACCGCCAGCCATCTTGGCGACATGCAGGTGCGCAACAAAGGCACCATCGGCGGAAGCCTTGCGCACGCCGATCCCGCCGCTGACTGGCCCGCCGCTATTCTCGCGCTCGATGCAGAGCTTGTCGCCACCAGCGCGAAGGGTGACCGCGTAATTAAAGCCACAGATTTCTTCGTTGAAATGCTGACCACGTCTCTCCAACCCGGAGAGATTCTGCGCGAAATCCGTATCCCTGCCGGCAAAGGCAAGCCCGCGCAGGCATACGTCAAAGTTCGCCATCCTGCGTCTGGATTTGCGGTCGTCGGCGTGGCTGTCAATCTCTCCATCGATGGCGGCAAGTGCCAGTCCGCTGCAATTGGAATCACCGGCGTGTCGCCCAAAGCGTATCGTGCATCGAAAGTTGAAAGTGCGTTGAAAGGCAATGCCCTGGACACCAAGACCCTCGGCGCCGCTTGCACCCACGCCACCGACGGAGTTGATGTCAATTCCGATCTCTACGCCTCAGCCGAGTATCGCAAGCAACTGGCAACGGTATATACGCGCCGAGCGATTGAAACGGCGGCAAGCAGAGCGAAGTAACAGAATCAACCACAAAGGGCACGAAGGAACACGATGGAATCCGCAATCAAAAAAACCTTCGTGGTACTTCGTGTCCTTTGTGGTTAAGGTGTTCCCATGAAAATTGAAGGCACTCAGAAAATTGAAGCCCCGCGTGACCGGATCTTTGCCGCCCTGGTTGATCCCGCCATCCTGCAGAAGTGCATTCCCGGCTGTGAGCAGATGGAAAAGACCGGCGAGAATCAATATAAAGCCAAGCTCACCGCTGGAGTCGGACCGGTGAAAGGTGTCTTCACCGCCACTATCTCGCTTCAGGACATCACCGCGCCGGAGCACTATAAGCTTGTCGTGGAAGGTAAAGGGCAGCCGGGATTCGTAAAAGGCTCCGGCGAACTTAATTTAAAAGACGCAGATGGCGCAACTGAAATTCAATACGCTGGTGACGTCAACGTTGGCGGCCTCATCGCCAGCGTGGGCCAACGCATGATCCAGGCAACGGCGAACATGCTCGCAGCACGCTTTTTCAAGACCCTGGAAGCAGAGACGCAGGTGGCGCAATAACCCATTTCTTTTATTTCTGGTCGGCCCTTGAAATCGGTGTCCGCTTGGCATCAAGGAGGTAGAGATGTCACACTCGACCACTTCAGAGTACATTGCTCTTGCCGGAAGTATTGCAACTGTGGTCGCTGCAGTCGCTGCGGTGGTTGCGCTGATTTACGCAAGAGGTCAGATCAACGAAGCGCAGAAGCAACTGCGCCACTCGCGGGCAATTGCTCACGGCGATTTTCTTCTTCGTCTCGATGAGGCTTTTCAGCGCCACACCAAAGTCCACATGCTCTTACAGCCTGATTTTGACTGGGGCAACAACAAAAGCGGCCCAGTGTCTCCTGAGGATTGGTTCCTGGTGACTTCCTATATGGGGCTGTTTGAACGCGTGAATTTTCTTATTCAGAGTGAGATAGAAGAGCTTGCGATCATAGATAAACTTTATGGATATCGCGTATACAACATAGTCGCTAATGACGTAATACGGCGCGCCAAGCTCGAAGACAAGGAAATCGCCCCATACTGGGAAGGATTCATACATCTCTGGCTGCAGCTCAAGTCTTTGCGCCCAAACTGGCGCGATTATCCAGAGATAAAGCGCTTGTGATCATAGCTCCGCGTACACGTCTAACTCTGGCGGGGGACGCTTTCATCCAGCCTTGCTCGTCTACGCACCTCAGCCACGCTTTGGTTCACCAGCACTTCTCCATCGCGAAACACCAGCTTCATGCGATCTTCGGGATCATCGGTCCCCCGCCGTAAGCGTACTGTGCTCCAGTGTCCATCTTTAAAATGCAGCGCCAGCCGTCCGCGCTTGGACGCTTTGTCATGGCCTTCCACCGGATCTTTAAACACGTCTCGGTCTTCACCGTTCACGGTGACATTGGAGCATTTGAAAGCAAACTGCTGCGTGTCACGGTTAAGCTGCTGCAGTAGCGCGCCGCCCATTCCGAAAGTTATGTTGTCGGCGGACCAGCCCGCGCGATTCATCGCCGTCAGCGTATCCTGTATGGTCCAATAATTCACGCCATCGCCCTGAATCACGCGCACCTTGGAATTGAGCACGCGATATCCCTTCGCATTGGTCTCATACCCGAACTTCGAGCCAAGAATCTCCAGTACCTTCAGCACCACTTCGCGCGGCTTGCCCGAATCCGGACGCACCACCAGCGTTCCCTGCCGGTGCAGAACTTTTTCTTTCAGCGCCTCGCCCCAGAGTTTTTCGCACGCTTCATAGACGTTGTATGAATCGCTCACCACGGCCACAGGTCCTTCGGGGAATTGCTTGAGCATGTTTTCATACGCGCCCACCTCGTTCTCGCGCCCCCAGGCTGTAATGGTTGAGTGCTCGGCCGCCGGAATGCTGAAGCCTTCCATCTCTTTCGACTGATAAAACTGTTGCAGCACGCGGATGCCTGCCACCGTGTCGGTGCCTTTGAAGTTGATGAGGTGCGCCGCCGCGCCAATACCGGCTGTTTCTTCGCTCGAAACGCCTCGATAGCCAAAATCATGCAGCTTAAAGTCGATCAGCGCAGGATCGCCGGATCGCTGCAGCGCAGCCAGAATTATTCTACGAATTGAGTGCGAAAGCGTTGCCACCGTAATCGGATACCAGACCTTAAGCAGCAGCGTCTCCAGATAATTGGTAAGCCAGTAACAAACAGGATCAGTATTCTCAATCGTCATCAGCACATTTTGCACGTCCACTGGACTGCCTTCCGGCACAGCCTTGATCACCACCGGCAGCTTTCCGCCATGATTGCGGACGATATGCATCCAGCCACCAAGGTTGAACTGGCCCGGCCCAATGTGGCGATCCACAAACTCCTGCGCTTCTTTTACATCTTCTTCATTCACCACCACGTCCTGCAGATACCGGGTCAGGTAATACTGCAAGCCGAAGAATAGTGTTTGGCCAAACATCCCGCCGCGCGATTCCAAGTAGCTGTAAACGTATTGCGTACCTGGCGGATACTGCTTCCAGTGGGTAAATTTGTAGCTGTCGGTTTGGAGAACCCGGTTACGCCGCTCGGTGTGAAGCATGAGCTTGCATCGTCTCATGCAAAGCGAGTTGGAGGCAACGGTGCAAGCACTGCCCCAATGCGTGCCCAGATACTTAGTGCTGAGATGTGTTGTCTCCGGCTTCGAATCTGCGGACCGCGTGCCTTTTCGGCGAGCGCTTGGGCAGCCTACACGTCACTTAGGCTAAGGCGATCGGCTCCAAGACCCAGCATCAGGGCTTTAAAGCGAGGGTGCAGCAGGGGATAAGCAAGCGAATCCGTGCGTCACGAGCGGCAAAATGGCTAGAAGTCCTTCCGATATCTCCCATCCACTCCGAATCCGCCATTCTGGTTCCGCGTGCCGCTGACTGACCATTTTGGATTGAACTTATATTCCACCTGAATGGCCTGGTGCTGGGTAGAGGTAACATCGGCGGCAAACGTAACCAGCAGATTGCTGGTCACGCGCTGCTGGATGGCGATGCGCGGGCCCGACGATTGCCCACTGCCTGCGCTGATGCCCGGATCGATCTGTAGTTGCGAGACCCCCGCCAGCTTGGCAATCTTGCTGCTGACTTGGCTGCTGATGGTGGAAGCCAGCGCCGCTTGCGCACCCAGCGTGCCCGGAGGATTCGGGTTCGCCCCGGATGCTTCCACCGTCTTGCCCCGCGCAATCAGGTTGATAATGTCCACCGGCGGCAACGCAGGATCGGAAGTATAGGTGGTCTGCAAACGCTCCACAGGGCCGGTCAACGCCAGCGTGATGTTGTACTCGTCAATTCTGGTTTGTACCTGGAGATCGAGCACCGGTTCTGTTCGCACGGGGTTGAGAAAATCGACCGTCCCATGCTGGAGTTCGTATCGATTGCCGGCCAGGAAAAATTCTCCGCCTGTGAGGTTAGTGCGGCCGAGGATTACCGGTTCCGCTGCGGTGCCGACTACGCGAAGGTTCGCGTCGCCGCGCAGGCTTACCTGGCTGCTCTGAAGATTCATCTGGCTGGTGGATTGCACTGCGATATCGAGCTTCATGCTCTGAGTAAGAGAGCCCGGTGCGCCACCGTCACTGGTTTCACCGCTGAACTGGCTCGTGAAAGTGCTGAGATCGAAGTCGGGGGTAAAAGAAACGCGCACAATCTTGACCTGGCCGCTCAGCGCTGACGCCTGCGGACTTCCCCGGAGCGAGAGGTTCGAGGCCAGAATGGCGCGCACGCCTTCCGGATAACGAACGCGAATATTGTTTGCCGTCATCCCCAATGCAAATTGCATAGACGGTCGGAAAGCCACGGCGCCCGTGGCGTTGATTGTTCCACCGCCCACTTGCCCGGCAAAATTGGCGATCTCCAGCTTCGTTTGGGTAACGTTCACTACCCCATTGGCATCATCAAGGCCTACGGGCGAGTCAACGGTGTGCAACCCGGCTTTTACAATCCTGATCTGGCCATTCAGGTTTGAACCCGGCCCATAACGCCGTGAGTCCACGTCAAATTGAATTTGGCCGGTGCTGGTCAGCCCAGGCACGAACATTTCAGCCACGCGCAGGTCAATGTTGCCTTTTACCAGGAACGTTGCGGCCTTGATGCTGTTGATAGGCACAGTCGCCTCGGCGTCAATCGTAGTGCCGGTGCCTCGAATCGAAGTTGGCTGCAGAGTTGCCGTGTTGTTCTGGTAATCCACCCGGATCGGCTTGACAGCCGAAAGCTGAAATTGTTTGTAAGTCAATGCCAGGTTCGGCACCTCAAGATGTGCTTCCACCCGTTGCTTATCTGCCAGTGGGCCGCGCACACTCGCATGCAACTCGGTTTGTCCGGCTAGATCGGCGGCCTGCTCCGGCGCATAGATGGCAACCAGCGGCTGAAAGTCGATGCGTCCGGTATCAAGGCGCACATCCGCCATATAAGGTGCTTCGATTCCCACTGTTCCGCGCGCCTTGATGAAAACTTTCTGCACCGCGGAATCCAGCGCGATGTTTGCCACGTGGTTCTGCACCGTCGTTTGCAGCTTAATGCCTTGGATGGTCTGCTTCTTAATCTGCAGTTGCGGGATATCAACTGTCGCC
>JBARMK010000298.1:0-8817 GCA_049802395.1 Candidatus Angelobacter sp. | reverse complement strand
TTCGCTTCCATCATCTCAAGCTTGCTCAACGGATCATCGGCGGCGGCGTCATAGGCACCATGGGGACGCCTGTCGAGGTCCTTCAGCAGCGCATGCAGCATCTGGCATATCGAGAGCTCTGGGAGATAAGAAACAACATCACCTCTCGAGCAAATGCCACCAAGACAGAACGCGGCGAGGATTGAAGCCAGTGAAACCTTCTCTGCGGCCCAGATTGCTAGCGACCATCTATTGTCGGCACAGATTGAGCCTTATGTAAGTCCACGGATGACCTAAATCACGGTACTTCTAACCTCGTAAATTAGGGACGAGCGGCGTTGAGATAGCTCGAAAGCTTTCTTCCGAACTTTGGGTTCTCCCGGCGCTGAGTTATGGGGTATATTGTCGAAGCTTTTTATCTGTGAGGTAACAATGTCCCGAATTGTGCGCTGTGGGTTGATCCAGGCCAGCAACGTGCTTGCGCCGGACCAGCCGTTGGAAAAGATCAAGAAAGCTATGATCGACAAGCACCTCAAGCTGATTGAGCAGGCGGCCAAGAAGAAGGTCCAGGTGCTTTGTCTGCAGGAAATTTTTTATGGTCCTTATTTTTGCGCCGAACAGAATACACGCTGGTATGAATTGACCGAACCGGTCCCCGACGGCCCCACTATCAAGCTAATGCAGAAGCTGGCCGCCAAATATCACATGGTCATCGTGGTCCCAGTCTATGAAAAAGAGATGACCGGCCTCTATTACAACACCGCCGCGGTCATTGATGCGGACGGCAAATATCTAGGTAAATATCGCAAGCACCACATTCCGCAGGTGGCCCCGGGGTTCTGGGAGAAGTTCTACTTCACGCCTGGCGATACCGGCTACCCGGCTTTTCAGACCCGGTACGCGCGCATCGGCGTATACATTTGTTATGACCGCCACTTTCCTGAGGGTGCACGCATTCTGGGCATGAACGGCGCGGAGATTGTTTTCAACCCTTCGGCCACTGTGGCCGGCCTTTCAGAATACCTATGGGAGCTCGAACAGCCTGCGCATGCCGTCGCCAATGGATATTTTGTTGGCGCACTGAATCGCGTGGGAAAAGAAGCGCCTTGGAATATCGGCGAATTCTACGGCAAGAGCTACTTCTGCAATCCGCGGGGCAAGATCATTGCTCAAGGCAGTCGTGACAAAGATGAGCTGGTAGTCGCTGACCTCGATCTCGAGATGATCGCCGAGGTTCGCAATGTCTGGCAGTTCTTCCGCGATCGCCGTCCGGACAGCTATCAGCCGATCGTGGCGCAAGCGGGAAAGTCAGCTGCTAGCTCATAGCTTTTGGCTGCTGGCCCTTGGATTGGTGCATTGAGGAATTATGTCAACAATCAGCAGCGGCACAACCAAACCCAACATTCAGGACAGCTCGCTCTATAACTCCGATCTCGCGCCGGTAACCCCTGAACGCCGCACCTGGGGCACCTATAATTACGCGGCGCTCTGGGTTTCCATGTCCGTTAACACGCTGACTTACATTCTTGCCGCCAGCCTCATTGGCAAAGGCATGAATTGGAAGCAGGCGGTCTTGACGATCTTTATCGGCAACACCATTGTTCTGGCGCCCATGCTGCTGAACGCGCATCCGGGAGCACGCTACGGCATCCCCTTCCCCGTGCTGGCGCGTGCCTCATTCGGAGTGCTGGGCGCGAATGTAGCGGCAGTGCTGCGCGGGCTGGTGGCGTGCGGATGGTTTGGCATTCAGAGCTGGATTGGCGGCGAAGCAATTAATATCCTGCTGGGGACGATCTGGCCCGCATGGCGCAACAACCCATACGGAGTACCGATCTGTTTTATGTTGTTCTGGGCCATCAACCTACTCGTGATCATCAAGGGCATTGAGTACATCCGCTTTCTGCAAGGGGTGAGCGCGCCCATCCTGCTTGGCGTAGGGCTGGTGCTGCTAGGTTGGGCTTACTTTTCTGCCGGCGGATTCGGTCCCATGCTGTCTGCGCCTTCAAGGTTCAGCAGCACTCGCGATTTTTTCCGGACGCTGGTGCCTGCTCTGAATGCAACTGTAGGTTTTTGGTCGACCGTATCTCTGAATATTCCAGACTTCACCCGTTTTGCCAGGAACGAGCGTGGCCAGGCGATCGGGCAAGCCGTTGCGCTGCCGCTAACGATGACGCTCTATTCGTTCATCGGCGTCGCGGTGACGTCAGCCACAGTGGTGATCTACGGCGTGGCGATCTGGGACCCGGTGCAACTGCTTAGCCGCTTTCATTCCCCGGTGGTTGTAATCATTTCCCTAGTGGCCATTCTGCTGGCGACGCTCAACGTCAATATCGGGGCCAACGTTGTTTCTCCTGCCAATGATTTTTCCAACCTCTGGCCACGACGAATCTCGTTCAAGATCGGCGGCGTAATCACCTGTTTTATGGGCATCGCCATGATGCCGTGGAAGCTGCTGGCCAATTACGATAGCTTCGTCATCGCGTGGCTGGGAGGATATGCAGCGATCCTGGGATCTGTAGCCGGGATCATGATTTGCGACTATTTTATCGTGCGCCGCAAGCGCCTGTTGGTTGATGATCTCTACCTGCGCGGAGGCGAATACGAGTACGCAAACGGCTTCAACTGGCGGGCGATCCTCGCGTTATGCATCGGTTCAGGCGTGGCGCTGATGGGACTGCTGATTCCAACCATCAGGTTCCTTTATGACTATTCCTGGTTTGTAGGATTTGCGATGGCGTTAATTGTGTATTGGGCGTTAATGGCCACCGGAGCACAGGAGCTTTCGGCTCCTGCATCGCAATAATGAAAACCTGAACACTCGAGGTCTCTTGTTGAGTTATATACCTACACGAGTTCAAACTTCAGTTCGCCAAGCTTTTCCAAGCTGCATGCGATCTTATCTCCCGGCTTAAGCCAGACTTGCTGGTCTTTGGGTTTGCCCTGGATCACACCTTCCGGTGTGCCGGTGAAAATGATATCGCCTGGCCGAAGCGTGATGTAATGGGAAATGTAGCTGACCATCTGCTTGCTGTTGAAGATGAAATCGCTGGTGTTCGATGACTGACGCGTCTCCCCATTGATTCGGGTCTCCAGCTTCAAGTTGTCAGGATTGATTTGATCGGCAGTAACCATGTAGGGTCCCAGGGGAGCAAACTGGTCGGGCGTCTTGCCAATCATCCATTGGCCGCCCGTTTCCAGTTGCAGATCGCGCGCGGTAAAGTCGTTACCGGTGCAGTAGCCTGCCACATAGGAGAGCGCATCCGCCTCGCTAACGTTTCTGGCTTCCTTGCCCATGATCATCACCAGCTCGACTTCATAATCGAATTTCTTCGCCACCTCTACCGGCAGCTTGATGGTTCCGTTGTGATGGTTCAGGGCTACGTTAAATTTGCTGAAGAGCACGGGCGCCTTGGGAATGGGCGAGCCTATCTCCTGGGCGTGTTTGCGCTAGTTCAGGCCCACGCAAACAATTTTTTCCGGACGCGTGACGATGGGCCCATACTCAATGCCTTCTTCTTTGATAAATGCGCTGTGGACGGAAGCAGACTTCATCGCCGCCTCTACCAGCGCATTCAGGCTGGGGCCGTCTTCGTGTTGGAGCAAGTCGTCGATGTCGGCTGGCGTATGCATGTGAAGCAGTGTGGCTGCCGCCTGCGCGTCCAGGATGCCTTTGTCGGTTTTCACTCCAAGCCGGACTTCGCCGCCGTGGCGGATGTTTAGAACAGTGAGCCCGTGCGCCATGCCACGTGCGCGACCCTGTTTTGCCTCAGTCTTGGCGTCTCCTCTGGCAAGGCCGCCTGTGGCGGCAATGGCAGCAATGCCCCCGCACCCTTCAAGACATTTCTGCGTTCCATGGCTCGTTGCTCCTTTCAGGAGGAAAATCATATCTCAGATGATTTGCCGCGAGCCAGAAGCTCGTCCATACTGCACTGCGGGTTCTTGCCTCTGGCTTCCTGCAGTTGTCTCCAGCTCATGTGCGGGCGGCCTGCATCAACCTCGACCATAGTGATGCAGTCGGGAACCGGGCAAACCAGCGCGCACAAGTTGCACCCGACGCACTCATCTTCCAGCACATGAGGAATGTGCTTCAGCACCACGCCATGGCGCAGGTCGCCGTGCGGGCGTTCTTCAACGCGAATACACTGATGTGCGCCATCTTCACAGGCTATATAGCAGAGATTGCAGCCAATACACTTCTCTTCATCGATTTTGGCAATAATTTTGTAATTCAGGTCAAGATTTCCCCAATCTTCCACGCGCGGCACAGACTTCCCCACCAACTCCATCACAGAATTCAGGCCTTTGTCCTCAAGATAATTTTCCAGTCCGTCGATCATGTCGCGCACGATGCGGAAACCGTAGTGCATCGCGGCGGTACAGACCTGCACCGACGTGGCGCCCAGCAGCATGAACTCCAAAGCATCGCGCCAATTGCCGATCCCGCCAATACCAGAGATGGGAATCTTTACCTGAGGATGTTTGGCGACGGAAGAAACCATGTGCAGTGCGATTGGCTTGACCGCCGGACCGCAATATCCGCCGTGGCTGCCAAAGCCGGCAACGCTGGGACGGGGCGCAAAAGTATCAAAGTCCACGCTTACCAGGCTGTTGAATGTATTGACCAGCGAGACGGCGTCGGCGCCGCCTGCTTTTGCCGCGGCCGCCATATGCGCAACGTCGGTCACATTGGGAGTGAGCTTTACGATGACCGGTGTGCGGGCAACTTCTTTTACCCAGCCGGTAATCATGGTCGTGTATTCCGGAACCTGGCCAACGGCAGCGCCCATGCCGCGCTCACTCATGCCGTGCGGGCAGCCGAAGTTCAGCTCCAGCATGTCTGCGCCTGAATCCTCAGAACGCCGCACAATATCATGCCAGATTGCGCGCTTAGATTCCACCATGAGCGAAGCCACAACCGTGTGCTGCGGAAAGCGCTTCTTCACCTCAGCGATCTCGCGCAGATTGACGTCAATCGGCCGGTCGCTAATAAGTTCAATGTTGTTGAGGCCCATCATGCGCTCGTTCTTCAGGTCGATGGAGCCGTAACGCGAGGCTGTATTAACGATAGGCTCGCCGATGGTCTTCCAGACCGCTCCGCCCCAACCCGCATCGAAGGCGCGCATGACTTGGTAAGCCGTGTTGGTCGGCGGTCCTGAAGCCAGCCAAAACGGATTGGGTGATCGCACTCCACAAAAACTAATGCTGAGATCCGGCATGGGCCTTCCTTCCCTTCTGCACCTCGAGCGCCTGATGAATTCCGGCGGCGGCTTTTTTGCCGTGCGCAACGGCGTCCACCACTTCGCCTCCGCCATTGACGCAATCGCCTCCAGCAAAATATCGCGGATTACTGCTGCGCATGGTTGTGGCATCCACCACCACACAACCATTATTCAATTCAAGGCCGGCAATCTGCTGCAGGAAATCAGTCTTTCGCTTTTGGCCAAGCGCCTTGATCACCATGCCTACATCCAGCCGGAATTCGCTGCCCGGCACAGGAACAAAGCTGTTTCGTCCGCGCACGTCTTTTGGTCCTATCTCTGTTCGCATGCACTCCAGAGCTGCCACGCGGCCCTGGCCATCGTCAATGATCCGGACTGGTAGCGCTTGCCACACGAATACGACTGTGTCCTTCTTCGCCAGTTCGTATTCATAGTCGAAAGCGCTCATCTCTTCCGGGCTGCGACGATAGACCATATAAACTTCTTCAGCGCCCAGCCGGCGTGCCGCGGTCACTACATCGATTGCAGTGTTTCCGCCACCAATCACCGCGATGCGTCTGGCGATCTGCACCGCAGCCAGGTTTTTGCTTTTGGTCTCTTCGATGAATGAGAGGGCGTCTCTGCAACCCTGGAGATCCTCTCCGGGTATCTGCAGATCGTCGGTCGCGCCTAAGCCGATCCCGATGAAGATCGCATCGAATTCGCTCTCCATCTTCGCTATGCTGATGTCTCGGCCTACCGCGGTCCCGCTTTTTATTTCGACACCCATTGCGCGGACCATCCCAACTTCTTTTACTACGTCCTGCACGCGCATTTTGTACGCCGCTATGCCGTAAGTATCTAAGCCACCGGGCTGCGGGTTGGCGTCAAAAACTGCCGTCTCATAGCCGCGCTTGCGCAGCTCAGCCGCGCAGGAAAGGCTTGCCGGGCCGGCTCCGATCAACGCGACTTTGTATCCGTTGCCTGGGCCTGGCTGGAAGAGTTGTATATCGTTCGCAATTATTGGATCGACTGCATAACGCTGCAGTTTGCCAATCTCCACCGGCTTTTTCCCTTCCATATTAAGGACGCACGCGCCCTCACAGAGGACAGAAGTCGGGCAGACACGTGCGCAACTTTGTCCAAGAATGTTGGCTGAAAGAATGGTCCGGGCCGATCCGCGCATATTGCCGGTGAGGATCTGGCGGATGAACTGCGGGACGTCGATTTCCGTCGGGCAGGCCTTAATGCAGGGCGCGTCATGGCAGAACAGGCAGCGCGAACCTTCTTCAAGCGCCTGCGCTGGTGTTAGAGGGGGGTTGATGTCGGCGAAATTCTTTTCGAGCTGTTCCGGTGAAAGCTTGACTACAGGGTCCTTGAACATGGTTCGTCTCGTTGGGTGCCAACTTCAATAGTATGCGCTGCAAACACATCACCCGCCCACGGGAAACAGGGGTGGAAATTTTGCGAGTGTAGCATAGAATGCTTCAGTTCTGTGGATAGACTTTAGAGGGAACCTGTTTGAGGAAGAGTGGACTGCTGAGCGATGGAGGTATGTTATGACCCATGAAATCCAATTGGAAGTCCACGAACACAAGGCAGACGACGTTTACCATGACCGTGCGCGAATCCCGGAGAACTTTCGCGGCGGGTTCAGAGAGGGCCGCATCTGCAAGGTGCGGGCTGGGGAACACGCAACACTTCTGGAAATTCGCGGCCTGCAAGGTGAAACCAGAAAGATCATCCGGCTGGACGACAAAACCCGGGATGATCTTCATCTCGATGTCCTTCATTCTTACGATTTTTCTCTGCGCCCCGTCTGGTGGGTGGGCCAGTTTCGTTGGGCATGGAACGCTTCAGATTCCGCGTCTAGAATCGCGGCACGGCTGGGGCTGCTCGGCCTTATTCTCGGGTTGGCCGGGATAGTGATAGGGCTGTTGCCGCTGTTGAAGCATGGATGATTGCTATCCACACGGTGTGTTGACTTCGCACGACAGGAGATGAAATGTCCTTCGATACATTGATCGTAAACGGCACGGTGGTTACCGCCACCGATACATACTCTGCCGATGTGGCCATCAGCGGCGGCAAGATCGTGGCCGTCGGCCAGAACCTGCCGCGCGAGAACACCACCAGCATTCTCGACGCCAAAAATAAATACGTAATGCCTGGCGGCATTGATGTGCACACCCATCTCGATATGCCATTCGGCGGCACTACCAGCGCCGACGATTTTGAAACTGGCACGCGGGCCGCTGCATTTGGCGGGACCACTACGCTGATCGATTTTGCCATCCAATATAAGGGCCAGCCCCTGCGGGCGGCGTTCGACGCCTGGATGCAAAAGGCAGCTTCCAAAGCTACAACCGACTACGCCTTCCATTGCATTATTACCGATCTGCCCAACGCTCGCCTCGACGAAATGGCTGACCTGGTGCGTGAAGGCGTGCCCAGCTTCAAGTTGTTCATGGCTTATCCGGGAGTCTTCATGCTGGATGACGCGACGATTTTCAAGGCGATGCGCACGGCGTCGAAGATCGGCGGCATGATCTGCATGCATGCGGAAAACGGCGGGGCGATCGATGTGATCGTGCAGCAGGCGCTGGCCGAAGGCAAGACTGCGCCAAAATATCACGCGCTCACGCGGCCCACCACTGCCGAAGCCGAGGCCACGGCGCGAGCCATTGCGCTGGCTGAGATGGCGGGATCGCCCGTGTATATCGTTCACCTGAGCTGCAATGATGCGCTAGAGAAAGTGCGCGAGGCCCGCGACCGAGGCCTTCCCGTCTACGCCGAGACCTGCCCGCAATACCTCTATCTCTCTCTGGACGATATGGACAAGCCAGGCTTTGAATCCGCCAAGTATGTCTTCACACCTCCGCTGCGCGAAAAATGGCATCAAGAAAAATTGTGGATCGGGTTGAAGCAGGACCATCTGCAGGTTGTTTCCACTGATCACTGCCCGTTCTGCTTCAAAGAACAAAAAGAAATGGGCAAAGACGACTTCACCAAGATCCCGAACGGTGGCCCTGGTATTGAGCATCGCATGAGCCTGGTGTATTCCGGTGGAGTGGGCCGCGGACGCTTCAGCGTAAACCGCTTTGTGGAACTGGTTTCTACCACTCCGGCAAAAATTTTCGGCCTGTATCCGCGCAAAGGAACGATCGCAGTGGGCAGTGACGCCGACCTTGTGGTCTTCGACCCCAGCCGCGAACACACCATCAGCGCCAAGACTCACCACATGCGGGTGGATTATTCTATGTTTGAAGGAATCAAGGTCAAAGGCATGCCGGACATCGTGCTTTCGCGCGGGCAAGTCCTAGTGGAAGGTGAAAAGTTTTATGGCAGGCCCGGTCAGGGTAACTTTCTCAAACGAGCTGTTTATGCTGGTGTCTGAGTTAGATTTTTTACGGCCGGCCAGCTTTTCTCCGCAATAACATTTTCAAGCAATACTGGAAAGCTCGGGTGACTTAAACTGGCAAATTCGTTGATCAGGGCTGTGGGGGACCCTCTTCTGCGGCATCAGCAGTTTCCGTCCCTCCGAACTCATAGCCGACCCCCCGAACAGTACGAATCAGCTTGACCCTTGCGCCTTCATCAATTTTTTTTCGCAAATAATTGACGTATACATCCACAACAT
>JBARMK010000297.1:0-18008 GCA_049802395.1 Candidatus Angelobacter sp. | reverse complement strand
CCATTGTTGATTTTTCCGACTCGGGCCAGAAGGTGCAGTTTTTCGCCCTGGTTGATGTAGTTCGGCGGCAAACCGTCGTGGTGCCGGTGGAAAAGCTGTACTCCGTCGCTGGGCCTGAAGGCGGACCCTGATACAAGAAACGGACGTGCGGACGCGCTGTTCACAAAAGTTTCAAGCCAGAAATGGAGATGATTCATGCCAGTTAACCCCACCTATCCGGGCGTTTATATCGAAGAGCTCCCTAGCGGAGTCCACACTATCACCGGCGTGGCGACATCGATCGCGGCCTTCATCGGCTGGGCTCCCAAAGGTCCTACGAATTCTGCACAATTGGTCTTGAGCTGGTCGGATTTCGCTAACCAGTTCGGCGGATTGGATTCACGCAGCGTGCTGGGATACTCCGTTTCCCAGTTCTTTGCGAATGGCGGGACGCAGGCTTACATCGTTCGCCTCGTCGATATTACTGACGCACCGGCAGCCTCTCCGGCGACGGCCGGCCTGGCTCCGCTGACCGTCAGTGCGTTGAACGCGGGTGGATGGGGCAACAATTACTCCATTGCCATCAAAAATCCGAGCCCAGCAACGGGACGGTTCCGTCTCCAGGTTCTGTACACGCCCCCGGGTTCGCCCGCGCCTCCCCCGGTGCTGGTGGAATCATTTGAGAACCTTGGCGTCACCACTCCCGACCCGCTAGGCCGCAACGTCGCCGATGTCGTTAATAATGGATCGAACGTGATTACGGTCACGGTGCCATCAAGCGCGACCACCCTGCCGGGCGATACCGGAACGACTCCAGTTGCGCTTGCCAATGGCCATGACGGCAACGTTCTGTTGCCAAGCACCGATCCGACCACCGGGAATGCATTCGATACAGCCGTGACCAACTCCACAGCGCTCCTCGACCATGTTGATCTGTTCAATCTCCTCTGTGTGCCCGGCGAAGTCGTCACTTCGACTCTCTCAACGCTGGAGGCGTATTGTGAAAAGCGGCGCGCATTTCTGATCGCCGATTCCGGTCCGCTGATCACCGACTACACCAAACTTGTAGGCGGGCCAGGAATCTCCGGCGCTGGCGGCAATGCGGCGTTTTATTTCCCGTGGATACAAGCTCCCGATCCCTTGAACGGGAACGTCCAGCGTGCTTATCCGCCAAGCGCCTTCGTGGCCGGCTTGTATGCCGCCACTGACGCCAGCCGCGGCGTCTGGAAAGCGCCGGCGGGAACCACCACTGCGCTGGTCGGCGCCACCGGCGTCACTGTGCCTCTCAACGATGCGCAGAACGGACAGCTCAATCCCGTCGCCGTCAACTGCATTCGCAACTTCAGTGTTTACGGGACGGTGATTTGGGGCGCGCGCACTACCCAGGGCAACGACGAGATCGGTTCGCAGTGGAAATACATACCGATTCGCCGCCTGGCGCTCTACCTGGAAGAGAGCCTGTATCGCGGAACCCAGTGGGTCGTCTTCGAACCAAATGATGAACCGCTGTGGGCGCAAATCCGCCTGAACATCGGCGCCTTCATGCAGACGCTGTTCCGGCAAGGGGCGTTTCAGGGATCCACGCCGCAGCAGGCCTACTTCGTGAAGTGCGACGGCGAGACCACGACATCCACCGACCAAAACAACGGAATCGTCAACATCGTAGTGGGTTTTGCGCCATTGAAGCCCGCTGAGTTTGTCATCATCCAGATCCAGCAGATGGCTGGACAGAACGGAGCGTAAGGAGATCAACATGGCCCAATTCAGCGCCAATCCACAACGGTTTGACCCGTACAAGAATTTTAAATTCCGCGTGAAATGGGGTGGCAAGTACGTTGCCGGCATCAGTAAAGTCAGCGGCCTGAAAAAGACAACCGAAGTGGTGAAACACCGTGAAGGCGGTGATCCCAGCACCAGCCGCAAGTCGCCGGCGCGCACCGAATTTGACGCCATCACGCTGGAGCGCGGCGTGACCCACGATCTTGCTTTTGAGCAGTGGGCTAATAGCGTTTGGAATTACGGAGCCGGCCTGGGCTCAGAGGTGGCGCTGGCCAACTTCCGCCAAAACATCATTATCGAGTTCTACAACGAGGCCGGGCAATTGGCGATCGCGTACAAGGTCTACCGTTGCTGGGTGTCGGAGTTCCTGGCGCAGCCGGACTTGGATGCGAATGGAAATGCCGTCGCCATCCAGCATATCAAGCTGGAGCACGAAGGTTTCGAGCGCGATACCAGCGTCACCGAGCCCACCGAGCCCAGCTTTACCGTGCCTGCCGGAGGATAAGCATGCGATCCCTCTCGGCTTCGCAACTGATGGAAGTGTGGGAGCAGGGCGCGAATGAACACCCTGTCGATCGGGTGCTGACTCTGCTCTCCGCTTGCTGCGAAGAAACACGGCCGGAGCTGGCGGCTCTCAGCATCGGACGCCGCGACGCGCGGCTGTTGGAAGTCCACGAACGATTGTTTGGACCTGCCCTGGAGGCGTTCGCGCAATGTCCGCAATGTGGCGAACGGCTTGAGTACCGTCTGTTAACTCGAGAATTGGTGGTACCTCTTCCGGAGATGGCGCAGCCGATAGTTGTGGAAACGGGAAAAACGTGTTTGCGGTTGCGCCTTCCCAACAGCCTGGATCTCCGCGCCGCCAGCGAGTGTCCTGAACTGGATATAGCACGCAAACTCCTGCTGGAACGCTGCGTGATCGAGTGCGAAGGCCAGCCCGGAATGACGGTGGAAGATTTGCCTGAATCCACCATTGAGCAGATTGCATCTTGCCTGGCCCACGCCGATCCGCAGGCGGAGACGCTGATAGATCTCACTTGCTGCGCGTGCCGCCATAGCTGGCAGGTGCTTCTTGATATCGAAGTCTTCCTGTGGGCGAAAGTCAGCGCCATGGCACGGCGGCTGCTTCAGGAGGTCCACGCGCTGGCACGAGTCTACGGATGGCGTGAGCAGGACATCCTGGCATTGAGTGCGGTGCGTCGCCAGGCTTATCTGGAAATGGCGGGGTCATGGCCAACTTCTTAAATCGCATGGCGGCCCGCGCGGTAGGAGCTGCCAAGTTGGCGCAACCTTTTGTTCCGGCGATGTTCAGTCCCGGCTTCGCATTGGTCAGAAACGACGCGCCGGGGCACGCCGGCATGGAGCCGGAGATTGCGAGTATCGAAGTGGCCGCCGCTCCGATCAAAAAAGCCGCTGTGCATGAAAGCACGAGGGACGCGACGCTGCCGGAAGAACGTGAATTGCTGAATTTCACAGCGGTGTCGCGTGATGCGGCGGTGTCTTCACAGGCAGATTTTCTCCCCGTTTTGCAGTCTGCCGCTGAAAACCAAGATCGATTGCCGCCAACCACATTGCCGGCAATCCCGCCGCACTTTCAACCCGAGGCGATCAGACCTTACGATCCTGATGGCTCAACAGCAGCCTCATTTGATCCAAATCAGAAGCCGCTTCCGGAAGGCGAACAGCTCATCGCAAACGAAGCTGTGATCGTGCATGGGGCGGGACAATCAGGCCGGCCGACCTCTCCAACACTGCGGGTCGCCCCCATGATGCTCGCAAATGCGGGAGCCATGTATTCGCGGCGAGAGCAGGCGCGTAGTTCAGAGTCGGAAGCGCCGGTCATCCGCGTAAGTATCGGACGCATTGACGTACGTGCCCAATTCTCGGCCGCCGCGACGCCATCGCCGGCTCCCCCAAGAAATACGCGTCGTACTGCGCTCTCCCTGGACGAGTACTTGAAACAGCGCAGCGAGGGCAAGAGATGAGCAACTATCTGGCCATTGCTACAGTAACCGCGGCTTTGCAGCAAGTGTTGCTGCCTCCGGTGAAACAAGCCGTCGGCGGCGCGAACGTAGGCTTCAATCGTCCTGACCCCGCCACTTCGACCACTCCCCTAGTCAACATCTTTCTTTACCAGATCACGCCGAATGTGGCCTATCGGAACGCTGACCTACCTACTCGGCGTTCAGACGGCTCTCTTGCCCAGCGTCCACAGGCAGCCTACGATCTGCATTACCTCTTTACGTTCCATGGTGACGATACCCAGTTGCAACCGCAGCTGCTGCTCGGCGCTGTGGTCACAGCACTTCACGCTCAGCCGCTGCTCTCCGCTGACAACATTAACAACGCCGTTAAAACCTTTACGTCTCTCACCGGCTCCGGGCTGGAGAACCAGGTTGAACGCATCAAATTCACGCCCACAGGATTGTCGCTGGAAGAGTTTTCCAAATTGTGGTCAGTGTTTTTTCAAGTCGAGTACAGTTTGTCGGCTGCATTCCAGGCCTCGGTTGTCTTGATGGAAACCAGTGACACTCCTCAGGATGCGCCGCCGGTTCTGGCCTCCAATATTTATGTTCTACCTTTCCAGACGCCCTCTATCAGCCAGGTCGTCGCTCAGTCGGGCGCAAATGACCCCATTACCATCACATCCACGCTACTCATCCAAGGGCAAAAGTTGCGCGGCCAGAGCACGCTGGTCCTGATCGAGAATCAGGAGTTTACTCCCGCCCTGGTCTCGGACACGCAGCTCACGCTCCCGGTGCCTGCCAGCATTCACGCGGGAATTCAGGGAGTGCAAGTGCTGCAAAAGTCGATGATGGGGACACCCGCTGTGCTGCATCGCGGTATGGAGTCCAACATTGCGCCGTTTGTGCTTCGTCCCACCATCACAAATGCCACTGCAGCAGCCGCGCCGGCGCCGCCCGCTGGGCCGGGTGGCACCAACGTCACGCTAACACTCACTCCAAACATCGGAGTTGGCCAGCGGGCTGTTCTGTTGTTGAACAATTTTGCGGCGAGTCCAGCCACGGCTTACACCTCCCTCCCCGCAGTGGCGACCGTGGATTCGAACCAGATCACGATCAACATTGCCAATGTGCCGCCCGGGACCTACGTGGCGCGAGTGCAGGTGGATGGAGCGGAGAGCCTGCTTACGGTCGATGTCGTCACGAAGAAACTTACCGGCCAGACGGTGACCATGCCATGAGTGTTCCTGCCAATAACGCATGGTATGGGGCCAATCAAGCCCATTTGTCGGCGGCACTCGCCGAGGTGCGTGGAGAATTGGAAAAAGTATGTCTGCCGGCCGATTCCCGAAGCGAGCGCGAGAAAGATGCCAGCGCCGTGCAGGCAGCAGGTGAATATTCGGAAGGGTTTTCATCCCGGCCACCGGCGCTCGAGAGCATCTGCTCTCTGTTCGATCTCTCGAGTTTTGAACGGAAAGTTCTGCTGATGTGCGCCGGCGCAGAGATGGATGCACGTTTCCAGGCTCTTTTTGCTGCCGCCCAGAAAGACCCACACCGTATCCAGCCAACCTTCAGTCTGGCGCTCTCTGCTTTCCCGGATGCGCACTGGAGCGCGCTCACTCCGGCCCGGCCCTTGCGGCAGTGGCGTCTGGTGGAGATGGCTGCCGGTGAGACGCTGACCACG
Organism: Candidatus Angelobacter sp.; assembly: GCA_049802395.1. Lineage (GTDB taxonomy): Bacteria > Acidobacteriota > Terriglobia > Terriglobales > Acidobacteriaceae > Angelobacter. The sequence continues at coordinate 12,602 of JBARMK010000297.1, read as the reverse complement.
AGCCCGCTCCGCATTCAGGAGCGGGTGCTGCACTATCTGGCGGGCGTGCAGGGCCTTGATGAAAGATTGCAGCCTTTGGTGCGTCCGGTAGTCGAAGCCGGTTCCTTGGTTCCTTCGCACATGTCGATGGCGCAGGAGATTTCCGCGGCATGGTCGAACACAAGCAGGGAACCGAGGTCCCCCATCGTGCAGTTGTGCGGGAGCGCAACGGCAAACAAGAGGGTCATTGCCGCCGCTGCTTCGGCGTTGACAGGTCTACAGCTACACGCGCTGCCTGCCTGGGCCCTGCCGGCTGGGGCCGCCGAGATTGAGGCGCTGCTGCGGCTCTGGGAACGCGAGGCCGTACTCAACTCCAGCGCCTTGCTACTGGAGTGTGACGATGAGAATCACGAAGCTCTTTCTGCAGCAGCAGTTAACTGGATGATGGAAACCATTCGTACTCCTCTCATTGTTTCCACTCGCAATTCGCGCAAGCCGGCTCACCGTTCCGTTGTTCTCTTCGAAGTTGACAATCCCACCAGAAACGAACAGGCGGAGTTGTGGCAAGAGGTATTGCAATCTTCATTCCCGCGCCTCAATGGGGAACTGGACGCGGTGGTTTCGCAATTCAATTTGGGCCCTGCGGCGATTCAATCGGCTGCGTGGCAGGCATGTATCAACTTACCGCCGCATCCTGAACAGGCCGAGGAGCAGACCATCCCCGAAAGACTCGTCGAACATTTGTGGGACGCATGCCGTGTCCAGGCGCGGCCTCGCCTGGAGGGACTGGCTCAGCGCATTGAACCAGCGGCAACGTGGGATGACTTGATTCTTCCCGACAACCAGAAGCAGGTGCTCAGCCAGATTGCGGTCCACGTCCGCCAGAGGGCAAAGGTCTATCAGGCCTGGGGGTTCGGTTCGAAAGGCTTACGCGGATTGGGGATCAGCGCCTTGTTCGCGGGAGCCAGTGGCACTGGCAAGACCATGGCGGCAGAAGTACTTGCCAAAGAGTTGCGCCTGGACTTGTATCGCATTGATCTTAGCCAGGTGGTCAGCAAGTACATAGGGGAGACGGAAAAGAACTTGCGGCGCGTCTTCGATGCGGCGGACGAAGGAGCGGCAGTGCTGTTGTTCGACGAAGCCGACGCGCTTTTTGGCAAGCGCAGTGAAGTCAAAGACAGTCATGATCGCTACGCGAATATCGAAGTCAGCTATCTGCTGCAGCGCATGGAATCTTATCGCGGCCTGGCGGTATTGACCACCAATCGCAAGAGCGCTCTCGATCAGGCATTTTTGCGCCGCATACGGTTCGTCATCGAGTTTCCGTTTCCGGAGGCAGTGCAGCGCGCCGAGATATGGCGGCGGGTCTTCCCGCAAGCCACGCCGACGGACGGACTCAAGATCGACCGTTTATCGCACCTGCATGCGACCGGAGGACACATCCGCAACATTGCCTTGGGCGCGGCATTTCTGGCGGCGGATGCTGGAGAGCCGGTGCGCATGTCCCATGTATTGCACTCGGCCCGCAGCGAGTTCGCAAAACTGGAGAGGCCTTTGCCGGAGACGGAGGTGGCGGGATGGGTCTGAAACCTCCGGAAACTCCTCTAGCGCCGGCAGTCATCGAGCTCCATATCGAAGAACTAGTGCTGCACGGTTTCAGTTCACGTGATCGCTTTCGCATCGGGGATGCGGTGCAAAAGGAACTTCGGCGTCTCCTGGGCGGACACGGCTTGCCCGCTTTTCTTGGAAAGCAGTTGTCCGCCGAAAGCCTTGATGCCGGAACATTCAGAGTCGCTCCAGGCGCGAAGCCCCAAGCCATAGGCGTGCAACTGGCACAAAGCCTCCACCACGGGCTCTCGTCGCCGAAAAAGACGCTGTCACCGAAGACACCGGCGAAAGGAGCGAGGAAGACTCGATGAGCACACGCGCCATAGTTCCCGCGAATCCGTTGGTTGCTAAAACGCGCTTGGGCAATGCGACCAACTCGCTGCTGCAACGCAAGTGTGAATGCGGCGGTTCTGCGGGCATGGAAAATGATTGCGAGGACTGCAAAAAAAAGAAGCTGCAGCGCCGGGCTATTGCTCCGGGACCGGCGACGGCGCCGCCGATTGTCCATGATGTCCTGCGTTCGCCTGGCCAGCCTCTGGATGCGCAGACACGGACATTTTTCGAACCACGATTTGGGCATGACTTCAGTCAGGTTCGGGTGCATGCCGATTCGCGGGCGGCGGAATCGGCTCGATCCGTCCACGCACTCGCTTATACATCGGGACTGGACGTGGTCTTTGGATCAGGCCAGTTCGCCCCGGACACAAAGGCAGGTCAGCGCCTGCTGGCCCATGAACTTACGCATGTTGTCCAGCAGAGCCAGTCCCGGAATCGTCCCGTGCAGCGCAAGCTGGAAGTTGGGCCCGCCAACGATGCCCTGGAGCAGGAAGCGGAGCGTTTCGCGCAACAGATTACCAATGACGGACGAGTTGCCGCCGGCGGCTTGCCCATCCCACCGCCTTCCACAGGAAGCGACAAAAAGGTGCAGAGGGCCGTTGACGATTCGGTGTCCGCCCCAGCGGCTCCCGCAGCCGGCAGTGCTTCCCACGCGGGACTGATCGTCGAAGATGACGCTGCCACCCTTGGCCCAGGCCAGATGCGCAAGACGGAGTTCCTTGATGCCTTGCGGGGCTCCCTTTGCGCAACGGCTGATGCGGAACTGGCGTCCACGGGACGCACGGCGCAGGGCTGCCCCTTCATCGAACGGTGGATTGCCAAGCTTCGTACCCGCACGAGCGAGTACGTTGAACGAGGTATCCGCAAGTATGCGCCCGAAGGCGCAAATGCAAAGTCAGCCCACGACTACTTTTCTGCGGTCGGCGGGCGGGTACGGCAAGGTGTCAGGCGCTGGGCCACCAGCGGAGACGTCAGCGGTGTTCCACCGGAGTTGATGAGCGAGATGGGAGGGGGAGGGATTCTTGGCGCTATTGGCGGAGCTGTCTCAAGCATCGTGGGAGGCTTGGGGAGCGCTATTTCCGGCATCGGGAAACTATTTACCAAAGCTCGCGAAGGTGGCGCACGGGAAGCTAACCCCGCGGCCATGCAGGCGCAACTGGGCCCGGGAAGAGCCCTGGATATGGGAGTGAAAGACCGAATGGAGGCCGCCTTCGGCCATGATTTTTCCCGGGTTCGCGTGCATGCCGACAGCCGCGCGGCTGAACTTTCTGCTGGCCTGAATGCACGGGCTTTCACCATTGGCAATCAAGTGGCCTTTGCCGCGAGTGAATACCAGCCGGGAACGTTGATCGGAGAGGCGTTGATCGCGCACGAATTAGCTCATGTAATGCAGCAGCGCGATGGAGCCTCATCGGCAGCGGCCATGGCCAAAGGAGCCGAGTACAACACGCTGGAAGAAGATGCGGACACTTCCGCTGTGGAAGCAGTGACTTCCATGTGGCTCGGCGGCAAAAGACGGCTGGCAACTCTTAGCCGCAACGCAATGCCGCGCCTGAAATCGGGCTTGCGCCTGCAGCGCTGCGGCGGTCGAGATCGCAAGCTGGACATCAGCGCATGGACAGCCAAACAACAAAAGGATTTCATCAGCAAGAATTTTGCCGCAAAGGACCAAAGTTTCGCGGCAAAAATTCTGCAAGACATGTTGGAGAGTAACGAGATCAAGTTCTTTGATGAAGGGTCCTTGAAGAGCGAGATCGCGAAGCGGATGGAGACCGTTCAGCTGCTGCGTAAGGCGCAGGAGCCTTACGGACTTGCCTTCGACTACCCGGAAAATGCCACTCAGTGTTTTCCCAAGGGCGCGCCGAAACAGGGACAGATCAACAAAGCGGCGCGAGCTTATTGGGGTCCTGTACAGTTCGGGCTAACTTACTATTTTGAGCTGACCGAGCTAGGAAAAAACAACGCATACAAGGCGCTAACCACCTTGTTCACGACGCAATCGAACATGTGCGACAAGACCTTGATCCACTGCGATTTTCTGGCCTCGGTGATCCATTTCCGCGTGTTTGCCGATCAGATTGGGGTTGAGGAATTCAACCGGCGGGTGAAGAACGGCGACATCGAGATGCGCCTGGCTTGGAATGGCTTCCAGGATTTGGAAGACATAGGCTGGTTCCATTCCAAGAAAAGCATTTCCATCAGAGAAGTAAGACCGAAGACCCAGAACGACCTGGTGATTGGTGATCAGGTCCTCTTCTTTAATCATCGCGCCTACGACCTGATCAACGCGGGAGTCCATCACGAATGGAGGCTGGAAAACGCCTTTCTGATCGACCGTCGGAACAAAGAGGACTATTTCGAAGGCCACGGCTCGGGTATCAACACAAATCACACCATGTTGATCAAGCTGGCAAGTGAATACAACAAGGTTGTCAGTGATGCCCAGAAGGCGATCACCAAGACCAATTCCAAGGATGCCAACGCTGCCGCGGCGGCCCGCGCGGATATGGTTACGCGCTATCCCAACATCAAGCTGGTGAATGGCAAGTGGAACGTCGTCGGAACGAGTTGGGGAAAGGATTTCAATGAGCCGTTGCGGCCACTTGATCAAGTAAACCCCGAAAAAGAGCCAGACTTGCCCGGACTGCGTGACCCCAATGATCCATCGAGAATGTTTTGCATCAAGCGACCGTCAGAGGCCCCGGGAGAGTCCTGCTGAAGGATTCAAAAACTCAGACCATGATTCGTGAAGCGACCCAATCCGCATTGCAAAGACTGGCCAGAACTCGCGTCTCGTCCCTGCACCGCTCACTGCCTGCGTTCCAGGTGTGTGGTTACACGGGAGTGGGAGTCGCTATCGCGTTAGCCATGATCCTGACCGGAAAAACCGGCTTGTCGTACTGGGTGATGAGCGCAATCGTCGCGGCAGCCATGACAAGTTTCCTGGCGTTGGGACTCCTCATGAAAATTGTTACCGGCGAAGAGCAGATTATCTATTACCACCAGGAAATCGGGGTGATGGTGGTGGCAGCGTTTGTGGTGAACCTGTTGCGCCAGCCTGTTTTGCCGTACCTCGACATCACTATCCTGGGAATAGGCGCCTTTCTGGCTTGCGGCCGAGTCGGCTGCCTGATGGTGGGCTGCTGCCATGGCCGTCCATTCCCCTGGGGCATCCGCTATCGTGAGGAACACGCGCGCGAAGGATTTGCGCCCTATCTGGTGGGAATAACCCTGTTTCCCATTCAAGCCGCGGAATCTCTGTGGGTGCTCTTTGTGGTGGTTCGCGGCGTCGCGCTGATATGGGGCGGCCAGCCACAGGGGAGTATGCTCGCGTGGTACACGGTCGGCTACGGCGCGGCGCGATTCAGCTTCGAGTTCATTCGGGGTGATGTTGAGCGGCCTTACACTTGGGGCTTTTCGCAAGCACAGTGGTTGTCCCTATGGCTGATGGGCGGTGTGGTTTGGGCTGAATGGTCGCAACAGATTCCTTTTCACGCGTGGCATTCAATCACGCTCGCCGGTTTGCTGACCGTCATGCTCGCGGTGACCGCGCAGCGGCGGCTCGATCAAAGCCAAAGATTCCGGATCCTCCATCCTCATCACGTGCGGGAGGTTGCGGCAGTAATGGGCCGCGCGACGGAGCCGGTGACGCCACGCAGCAGGCCGGGCCGCAAATTTCTTTCCGTGCGCGTGGCTTGCACGTCCATGGGAATCCAGATTTCATGCGGTAGGGTCGAAGACCCGAGGGAGCCGGCTGACCACTACACACTATCCCACTGCAACCGGCCGATGAGCCAGGCGGCAGCCATGCTTCTCGCAGAGCTGATTCGTGGGCTCAGACGGGAGACGCGTCCCAGCCAATTGCTGCCGGGAAATGGAGCGTATCACTTGATACTCCCGCGCGATCGCCAGAACGGAGCGGTGATATGAGCGCATTCTTCGCGTCCCTGCAGCCCAAGCCCCGTGGATTGTCCTTGCCCGGAACTAGGCCCGAGATGCGTCTCCAGCGCAAGTGCGCGTGCGGTTCATCCAGCCATGAGAGTGAATGCGCGGAATGCAAAAAGAAAAAATTCCAGTGCCGCGCCAGCGGCAACGCGCCATGCTCCGCGGCAGCGCCGCAGACAGAATCACAATCACATTCACATTCCGAACCCCGCTTTGGGCATGACTTCAGCAAAGTGCGCGTTCAGTCTGATGCGGAAGGAGAACGCCTGCGTTCGGTTCCGTCGCGGAGGACTGCTGGCTCCGCCGCAGGCTCGGGCAGCATTGAGGAAAGAATCACGCGCCTCAAGAAGCACAACTTCCTGTGCCCGCCAACAGCTGACACTCTTACCAACATCAGTAAGGCAGCTGGAGGCGGTGGAACGCTTGGCTTGACGAAGATCGATCAGGCCAGCAATCTCATGTGCGCTCCCAAATTCGATATCGACGCGAAGGCGGGCACTTGCTCATTCAAGGCTGTGGCCCCCAGTTTATTGCTCACTTCAAAATTCCCAAGCGTGACGCCGGAAGCTCTTACGTCAGATTCATTGCCAGTCCCCGGCTGCGGTGAGAAGCCCGTTCCCATTTTCGGGAAAATCACCCAGGACGTGAGTGATCTGGCGAAACAAGGCGAGCAGGAGCACTGCGATGACTTGACGCTCTCTTTCAATCAGACCCTGAAGCCGTGCGCCGCCGAAGTGAACAAATATGCGGGACATGTTTTTAAGGGAAAGACCGAGGATGATTGTTTGAAAGCGCTCAAGACCAGTCTTGGATTCGACTTCCTGGGCTGTAACGAAGAGTTCGTTGACCTTACAAAAAAAGACGATGAGCGTGACGGTACCGGGATGCATGATTTTGATCCGGTTCTCATTTCCAAAAGTTGCACGAAAATCGTCACGGGATACAAGAAGTCCGCAACGAACAAGATTGGTGACGCCAGCGTGGCGCCGGCAAAATTCATTCCTGCATCCACCAAGTGCCCCAAGACTGCTCCCGCCGCTCCCAGCACTGCCTTGCCTTCTCCATCCGGCTCCGGGGGAAGCGGTGCGCCCGTCCCCAAACAGCCAAAGAAAAATGAATGAAGCAGATGGAAAGGAATGGTGGGCCGAAATGGAAGAAAGAGTGGAAATGTATCAGCCACGAACGCGACAAAAGGAAGCCGTGAAGAGATAAAGGAAGCAGTAAGACATGATGAAAGCGGAACAAATTCCGGGGCAGAGCGGCGGTAGAACGACTTTTTCCGCTTCTGTGCCACGCGCACGAATTTTGCAGCGGAAATGCGGATGTGGCGACGCGTCCAACTCCGGCACTGAATGTGAAGAGTGCAAGAAGAAAAAGCTGCAGCGCAGGGCAGCTGCGCCCGGTCCCGCCACCGCGCCGCCGATCGTTCACGAAGTTTTAAGTTCGCCCGGGCAGTCACTGGACCAGGGCACTCGCACATTTTTTGAGCCGCGCTTTGGCCATGATTTCGGCAAAGTACGGATCCACACGGATGAAAAGGCGGCTGAATCTGCGCGCGCAGTCAACGCTCTGGCGTATACCGTAGGACGCGATCTGGTCTTCAATCAGGGTCAATTTGCTCCGACTTCAGACTCCGGGCGGCAGCTTCTTGCGCATGAACTTACTCACGTGGTTCAGCAGTCTGCCTCAACGGGCCATCCGTCCCGGTCAAGCTTAGAGATCGGCGCGGAAGGAGATTTCGCTGAAAGTCAGGCGGAAAGAAATGCCTCCTCTATTGTTGGATTCTCCAGTTCACTTCCATTAGCACGGCACGCTGGCATCCGGAAATTGCAACGCCAGGTTGGCAGCGGAACTGACGATCAATCAAAGAAACCGACTAAGCCGCTGATACCAATAGGTGACGATTGGAGTTTTGATCCCAAACTGAATACTCCGCTCGGCTCAGGTTCGCTCGAGGATGCACATAAAGCGTATGACTCTTTGACGAATAAAGAGAAGCCCAAAGACCTGACGTGTCCTATCGGTTGGGTGAAAATGAGGGACGGACGCTGCTGTGAAGGGAAAGCAGATGCAACGGGATCCACCGTTAATCTGACGAAATGCTGTGCGCCTTCCCAACTCACAGCGATGGGTGTGTGCTGTCCACCCGATCAAACGGCGGAGAAATTGGGTTGTAAGAAAAATCCTCTACCAACGCCCCAGATGCCCGGTCCAAAACCTCCAACGACGGCTCCGCAGGGTGGTCCATTTCAACTTCAGCCGCCCAGTGCACCGGTTCGTTTCGGAACCATTGAATCTGAGACTCTGGACAACTTCGATCTGAACAGCCCCCGGGTTCCTTCAGGAAACAAAGACAGGTTGGATCACTTGGCTTCTTTGCTGAATATCTATCGCGAGGTTGAGGTGCACATTGAAGGACACACGGATGGAAGCGGTACTGAGGCAATCAACAAGAGCTTGTCAAATGCTCGCGCTGAAGAGGTCAAAGCTCAACTGATTCGCCGGCATGTGATAAACCCTGGCCGCTTGAAAACGGAAGGATTCAGCGCCACTCAACCAGTGGTACCTCCCCAGAGCCCTACAGCCGTGGAACCCAAGAATAGAAGAGTTGATGTTTGGTATCACATCCCGCCGTCAGAACCAGGACTGCGATCGAAAGTGAACCCATGAGACTAAGAAAACCCTTTGCTGGAGTAATGAATAATGAGTTCATTCCCTAATTCGCCGCGGCTGCTGAAGGGCGGCATTGTTCTGATTGACCCGACGACTGCCGCCATTCAGCGCATCATTACGCTGCAGTACAACCCAGACACGCTTACGCGAACGCTGCAGGCGCAGAGCATGGAACCTGGCTCCAAGGACCGTTCTGAGGCGTTTCGCCTTAAGGGTCCGGCCATTGAGACGTTCAAACTGGAAGCGGAAATTGACGCGACCGACCAACTCGAATTCCCGCAGAATAATCCCGGAGCGAGACAATTCGGCATTTTTCCGCAGCTCGCGGCGCTGGAAACCATTGTCTACCCCACTAGCGCGCAACTGCTCGCCGCCAATTCCCTGGCGCAATCCGGCACGCTGGAAATCGCTCCCATGGAAGCTCCGCTCACGCTCTTCGTCTGGAGCAAGAGCCGCGTGGTGCCGGTGCGAATTACCGACTTCAGCATCACCGAAGAAGCTTTCGATCCATCGCTCAATCCCATTCGCGCCAAAGTGAGCCTGGGATTGCGCGTGCTCAGCATTGACGATCTTGGATTCGACGACAAAGGCGGGAACCTGTACATGGTCTATCAGCAGCAGAAGGAACAGCTTGCGTCCATGGCCCAGGGTGGGACCCTGGGCGCTTTGGGTCTGGGAGGGATTTCATGAGCATGACACCGACGAATGCCACGTCTGCGATGCAGGCGCTTTTCCAATTTGCGGGATTGCAGCCCAGCTTGTTTGCTTCCAACAGCCGCTACCTTGGCATTCCTACAGCAACGTTCGTTGCGGCGGATGGGAGCACTATCGCCTATGTGCGACGCCGCTTTATCCCACAACCCGGTCAACTGGCGCAATTGCAGCAATACAGCGTGGTACAGGGCGACCGTCTGGACGTGCTAGCGGCAAAGTTTCTCGGTGATCCGCAACTCTTCTGGAGGATTTGCGACGCCAACGGCGCGATGCGTCCGGAGGACCTGATTTTTCTTCCGCAACAACTCACTTCTTCCCAAGATACTGCTTTGGCCGTGCAACAACCGGCTTATGCCGTAGGCAAGGTCCTGCGCATTTGTTTACCGGCCAATATACCGGGAGGGCCGATTGCTTCTTAGCGGGATCAACCTGACGCTGATGATCGGGCCGGGCGTGCCTTTGCCGGTTTCCGCAGACGTGTTGAATGCGCTCACCAGCCTCCAGGTCACCAACAAATCCGACGGGCCCAGCGGGTTTCAGCTTCAATTCAGCATCGACAAGAACTCACCCCTGCTCACGCTGTTTCTGCTTGCATCCGGCGCGCAGATTCCGCTGGTGCGGGTGGTGATCTTTCTGACCATAAATGGATCTCCGCAAGTCCTGATCGATGGCGTGATGACCGACCACCAAGTCAGTCCCGGCAGTGGCACACAAAGCCCTGTGCTGACAATAACCGGCGAAGACTTGACGCGGGTAATGGACTACATCGACTTTACGGGTATTCCCTATCCTGCGTTGCCGCCGGAAGCGCGCGTGCTTCTCATCCTGCTCAAGTATGCAATTTTCGGCGTGGTTCCCATGGTCATTCCCAGCATCATGCTGGATGTGCCGATCCCAATTGACCGCATTCCGATACAGCAGGGTAAGGACCTTGCTTATGTGAAGCAACTGGCCGACGACGTGGGCTACACCTTCTTTATCAAGCCCGGTCCTATACCGGGCCAGAGCATTGCTTATTGGGGGCCCGATATCAAGGTTGGGGTCCCACAGCCGGCATTGAACACAGATATGGACGCATACACCAACGTGGAATCGCTGAGCTTTAGCTTCAACGCAGCCAGCGCCACATTGCCGTTTGTTTACATTCAGGAGCAATACTCCAACGCTCCGATCCTCATTCCGATTCCGAACGTCACGCCCTTGAACCCGCCTCTGGGCGCGATTCCTCCGATCCCATTGCAGTTTCCCATCATCGAGGGCACGGCCAAACTCTCGCCTATCCAGGCGGTGTTAATTGGATTGGCCAAAGCGGCCAAGACAGCGGACGCGGTCTCCGCCACTGGATCTCTGGACACGCTGATCTACGGCAACATTCTGCAGGCGCGAGGACTGGTAGGCGTCCGCGGCGCCGGCACGCCTTTTGATGGGCTGTATTACGTCAGCAGCGTTACTCACAACATCAAGCGCGGGGAGTACAAGCAAAACTTTACGCTCGCACGCAACGGTCTTATCTCCACGGTTCCGAGTGTTCCAGCATGAGCGATACCAATAAGTTTTTCGGCAAATATCGAGGCACGGTCGTCAACAACGTTGATCCGGAACAGCGCGGGCGCATTATGGCGATGGTTCCGGATGTTTCCGGCTTCGCGCTCACCAGTTGGGCCTTGCCGGCGTTGCCGGTGGGTGGAATCGCGATGGGAATGTTCAGCGTGCCCATCATCGGCTCCGGCGTATGGATTGAATTCGAGCAGGGAAACATTGATTACCCAATCTGGACCGGGGTCTATTGGGGATCGGCGGCGGAGGTCCCCGCGCTCTCACACCTGCTGGTGCCGGGAGTGCCGGGAATCGCTTTGCAGACGGCATTGCAAAACGGAATCGTGATCAGCGACGTGCCGGGACCCTCAGGCGGAATCATGCTCATGAGCACCACCGGCGCCATGATCCTGATCAATGACGTGGGCATCACCATTTCGAACGGCCAGGGAGCCACGATCCAGATGACCGGTCCGAGCGTCGTCATCAATGAAGGCGCTTTGACCGTGATATGAAAGCGAGGACTGAATGCCGGGATTCTTGTTGCATCTAGGGGCCACAGTCATGTGCGCGCATGGCGGCCAGGCGCAGCCCACCGCGCCCGAGCCAAGCGTCTTGGTGAGCGGCCAGCCGGTAGTGACTCTGGCGGCCCCGTATGTCGTGGCAGGTTGCGCGTTCCCGCCTCCACCCGCAGCCAATGGCCCGTGCATCACCGCGCAGTTCGTGGATAGTGCGACGCGAGTCTTTGTCAACGGCGTGCCGGTTCTGCTGATGGATAGCCAAGCCATCTGCGTACCGACCGGAACGCCTTTGATCGTGGCGGTTACGCAGCCGCGAGTATCAGGAATGTGAGGACGTGAATGAACATCGCTTTCCCATTTCAGATTGATGGCCATGGCCGGACCGCAGCGTCGGCGACCAATGACGATCACATTCGCGACATGATCGAGCAGTTGCTCTTTACGAATCCGGGGGAACGCGTGAACCGGCCCGATTTCGGCAGCGGATTGCTTCAAACAGTCTTCCAGCCCAACAGTACTGCGCTGGCGGCCGCCTTGCAGTTCACGCTGCAAGGCGCTTTGCAACAGGCGCTGGGCGATCTGATTCAGTTGCAGGCGGTACAGGTTGACAACACTGACAGCACTCTTACGGTGACCGTGCAATATGTGGTGCGCGGCGAACAGCAAGGGCGTACGGCCCAATTCTCACAGGAGATTTCATGAGCACGCAATACTCCTGCAAGAAACCGCAGCGTCGCGCCGTGGTCCTGGCGGGCGACTCCAAAGGCAACCCGATCGTCAATGGGATTGACTACCTGGAAGTCTCAGCAGACCAGGTGACTCTGAGCGTGCATTTCCTGTTTCCGCTTCCAGGACAGACAGGCGGTTTCCCGGTCTCTCCGGTGTTGACGTCGGACAATATCATCATCCAGGGCGGAGTGCGCATCACCGGAATCAGGGTGAAAGGACCGGTCACCGCAAACGGAAAAGTCCTGATGGTCAACGTCAATGCGGCCGGAGATTTCTCCACCTACACGCTCAGCCTGGTGACAGATGCTACGAACTCCGCGCCACCGGCGGGCTTCGATCCCCAGCTTTCCTCGGTGAGTTTTTCTTTCAAGGTCGCCTGCCCCAGTGATTTCGATTGCCAGCAGACGAATGTCTGTCCGCCTCCTGCGTTGCCATGGGCGCAGATCGATTATCTCGCCAAGGATTATGCGAGCTTCCGGCAGCTGGTTCTCGACCGTCTCGCGCTCATCATGCCGGAATGGCAGGAGACTCATTCTGCCGACATCGGCGTCGCATTGGTTG